>JBHEMQ010000012.1:301-3614 GCA_046262475.1 Candidatus Velthaea sp. | reverse complement strand
GCGGAGCCGTCGGCGCACTGACAAAAGCTGAAGGCCGTCGCGCTCAGTCCGCCCACGTTCTGCGCGTCGTTCAGCGCGGCCGTCTGCATGCCCGCCGTGTCGGCTGCGGCGATGTCGTTTTGTGCGCCGTATTGCACGCCGGCGCGTGCCGCGTTCGCGACCTTGACGGTGTAGTCGCCAAAGCGCCCAACCTCGATCAAACCGACGACGAGCAGCACGAGCATCGGTAAGATGACGACCGTCTCCGCGAGCGCGTGTCCGTGCTCGTCGCGCGCGACTTCGGTCAACACGTTCGTCAGCTTCATCCGCGCGCTCATTCCGCCAGAACGCCGTGCCCGGCAGTCTGCAGGCCCGCCGACGATGCGCCGAGACCCCCGCCGTTCATCGTAATCGATTTCGCGACGAGCAGCGTGTATGCCGGCACGTTGCCGTTCAGCGTGAAGGCGGCGCTCGGCGCATAAAAGACGCCCGCGAAGATATCGGTGCCGGCGCGTCCGTTCACGATGATGTCGCTCGCATTACCGGGCGGCTGATAGTAAACGATGCCCGTCATCGGACCCGTGGTCGGCGCGGTTATATTCGTATTGATGTTGCCGCTGAACGTGATGCCGCTCAGATCGACACCGCCGCCGTTGTAAAGCGTGACGCCGGTTCCCGTAATGGTCGCGCTTCCGCTTGCCGCTAAGCCGTCGTCGAGCACGAACAGCCCCGGAAGAAAGTTCACGGTTCCGATCAGCGTAAGGGTGCTGCAGTATTCGCCTGGTGGAATCGGGTTCGGCAGCGGCGACTGCGGCATACAGCCGGTATGCAGCGACGTCGGATGATTCAGTGTGACATCCGTCAGGTACGCGCAGCCCGGCACCGTCGGACACGGGTCCGTCACCGGCAACGATCGGCGCGGCTGCCCGTCGGGATACACGCCGCCGGCGGGACCATTGAGCACGTAGCCGACCGTGCGCGCATCGACGTTTGCGCTTCCGGTGACGACCAAGCTCTGGTTGGTAATGAGTCCGCAGGTCGGCGCCGTAATGCCGCCGCCTCCGCCGCCTCCCAGCGTGATGTCGCCGGCCAACGCGTAAATACAGTCGATCTCCGTCGTGTTCGAAACCGCGACGGCGCGCGTGCTGACGACTTGCGGCGGACCGCCGAAGATGCTCGCGAAAAACACGGGCTGCTGGCGGCTGACGATAACCTCGACTGCGGAGTTTTTGCCCGCGTATGCTCCGCTCTGCGGCGGACTATTGACGACCACCGCAACGTTGGATGTTCCGTCGGTAAAGCCGTTCGTTGCCGCGTCGCGCTTGGCTGCGGCGACGATATCCGCCGCCGCGGGATACGCGAGTTCGTTTGCGCCGGCTATAGCCGCGCTGTCGGCCGCCGACTGCTGCAGCCGCTGCGAGTAGCGCCAGTACCCGACGTCGACGGCGAGCGCGGCGGCGCCGAAAAGCCCGACCAGGGCGATGGCGACGATCGGAATCACTTGTCCGCGGTCGGCCGACCGCGCGAGTAACGAAACGATCTTCAACATCGAATGACCTTTCAAGTGAGCGGTCGGCCCACTGGGGTTACTCGATGTATCGTCAATACGCCGCCGCCGCGGGAGGCCCGCGCCGACTCAGTGACGCGCGACATAGTGCCGCGCAGCATGACGCCGCGCTAATGCACGGTGGTACGATTGACGGTTTGCGGTTCGAAGAACGGCCGCGGCGAGCAGCCGGTGGCAGCGACGCGCGGCGCCGGAACGTGTGCGGTGTCGAAACCGATGTCGGCGACCACGACGTCGCCGGCATTGAGACCGACGCGAACCGCTGCAACGGCGGCGCGGTCGCCGTTGAGATCGACACGATAGGTGCCCGGGTCGACGCCGACCACGACGTAGCGGCCGCGGGCATCCGTTTGCACCGTTCGCGTTCCGTTCGAGCCGGCGATCGCAACGGCGGCGCCGGCGAGCGGCGCACCGGTTCCGCACGCGAACGCGGTTCCGCGCACGACGGCGGTTGCGGTGTCGGCCCGAGCTGTCGCCGAACAGAGCAGCGCGAGTATGAGCGCGAAGGCGTAGCGTCTCATGGCATCCAGTGTAGCACCCCTCCCGGCGGTCGCCGGCATCAACATCGGCGGCACCACGACCACGGTCGTCTCCGGCGGCGCGGACGGCGTCGTCCGGCGAACGTCCGCGCTGCCGACCGATACGACGCAAAGTGTCGAGGCTTTTTACTCCGGCATTCTCGCGCAGCTGCGCGCGGCGGCTCCCGATGCCGCCGCCGTCGGGGTCGCGGTGGGCGGACCGCTCGACGCGAACCGCGGCGTCGTTGTCGCTGCGCCGCATCTGCCGCATCTCGTCGGGTTTCCGTTGCGTGACCGGCTCATGGCGGACACCGGACTCCCCGTTCGCGTTCATCACGACGCAGCCGCGTGTGCGCTGGCCGAGTATCGGTGGGGCCCCGATGCCGGCGCCGCCGGCATCGCGTACCTGACCTGCGGTACCGGTTTCGGTGCGGGCATCGTGCTGGACGGTCGCGCACGCTACGGCCGCGACGGATTCTCGCCCGAACTCGGGCACGTCCGGTTTCGGAGCGGCGGTCCGGACATTTTCGGAAAGCCCGGATGCTACGAGGGCTTCGGCTCCGCGAATGCGCTCGCGTTGCTGGCGCGCGGCCACGATCCGGCGCGGTTTGCCGGCGCGTCGCCGCGCGACGTGGTGGTCGCCGCGGCCGGAGGCAATGCGGCGGCGCATGCGGCGCTGCGCGACAACGTTGACGCCGTCGGCGCCGCGTGTGCGCTGCTGGCCGACCTGCTCGTGCTCGACGTGATCGCACTTGGCACGCTGTCGGCGTATCTGGGCGCGGCGTGGATCGATGCCGTGCGCGAGGTGTTCGAACAGGAAGCGTTGCCACACAACGTTCGCGCCTGCGCCGTGCGCGCCGCCTTGCCGGACGTGCAGGACCGCTCCGCCCTCGCGGCTGCGTGCGACGCGCTCGATGGCGGTGAACGAGGAGCTGCTGCGGAACGGGTATAGCAGCGGCATGAGCGTACGCAAACTACTGATTGCCGCCGGCCTGCTAGTGGTCTTCGCCTGGATCTGGAGCCGCGTGCGCGGCGATGCCGAGGTCGATGTGGCGCCGCCGCAAACGCCTGCATCGGCGAACGTCGACGACGCGGTCTCGGCCGCCGTCGGAACGCCGCCGCCACTCGAACCCTAAGGTGTAAGGCGCTACAAACGAAAAGCCCGCGGATCCGAGCGATCTACGCGGGCGTTTCGGCGCTTATTCTGGCGGCGTCCTACTCTCGAGGAACCCTGCGGTCCGACTACCAT
>JBHEMQ010000012.1:0-291 GCA_046262475.1 Candidatus Velthaea sp. | reverse complement strand
CCCCCGCCGCTATGACCGCCAGAAACTTGATCCCGTCGCGACGTCGAGCCGAAGCTCCAGACGGTCGCGCCGGAAAGCTGCACAAAGAAGAACTTTCATGTACTCAAACGATTCGATACGATGGCGTGTCTTTAAAAAGATTCCGGGCGATTAGTACCGGTTAGCTTCAGCGATTGCTCGCCTTCCACCCCCGGCCTATCAACGTGGTAGTCTCCCACGACCCTTCCCTCTTTCGAGATTGAGATCTCATCTTGGAGTCAGTTTCACGCTTATATGCTTTCAGCGTTTATC
>JBHEMQ010000011.1:44808-45534 GCA_046262475.1 Candidatus Velthaea sp. | reverse complement strand
GACCGCGACCCCGGGCCGCCGACGGCCGACGTGTTCGAGCCCGCGCCGCCGCGCAAGACCAAGGTGAGCGACGTGCCGACGCCCGAGCCGACCGGAACGTATCAAATCATCGGCACGGTGACGACCACCGGCGAGTACGACTACATCGTCGACGACCTCAAAGTCGAAGGCGATCTCGTGCACTTGTTTCTGCGGCCGGCGCGCGACCCCGAGCGCAACCGCCTGCGTGAGATTTTCGCCAAGAAGAACACGTACGAAGTCACGCGGCTCATCGCGCACGACCGGCTGTTCGTGCAAGGCACCCGAAAAATCTACGACACGAGCTTCGACATCGCGATCGGTACGCTGGAGGGCCGCCCGGTCGTGACGAGCATTCACGGCGTGGTGGGCGACGGCTACGCCGACGACGGCAAGGAAGTCGACTACACGTTCACCGACATCAAGTTTCCGGCGTCGATGCCCGACTGGTACTTCGATGCACGCACGTACGCCCGGCACGTCGCCGACGTTCCGACGAAGTAACGCGGCGCTTCTGCTCGGCGCGGCGCTGGCGGCCGCCGCTCCGGCGCTCGCGGGTGCCGATGCGACCGTGGACGCGCAAGCGGCGCTCGCGCGGGTGCGCTCCGCGTTTCGCGCACAACGCCGGCCGGCGTTCGTCGTCTATTCGCTGAGCCGGCGCGACCTGGTGGACGGAATCCCGGATTTTGCCAATTCGTACGCGCTGCG
>JBHEMQ010000011.1:255-44798 GCA_046262475.1 Candidatus Velthaea sp. | reverse complement strand
GTTCGCCGTAGGTGATTTTCTTCGAGGGTTCGGCCTTCACCGTGATCATTCCGTCGCTGACCGCGAGCTGATTGAGCGGCGCGGCGAACCGCGCGGCGGCCATCTCGAGCAGCACGCGTCGAGCCTCGGCGGCGACGCGCCGCATCGAAGCGACTCCCGCTCCCGGCGCAGCGGATGTGCCGCGCATCGGCTCCGTCGCTGTCGCCAGCGACTACGATTATGCCGCGCGGGATGCCGGAATCGACGGCAATGACTATCACCTCGCGCTCACGGCCCGGCGGGATCCGCGGCGCAACCGGCTCCGCGACATCTACGTCGACCGGACCACCTTCGCGCTGACGCGCGCCATCGCGCACGACCATCTCTATACGGAGCGTGGTCCGATCCCCGAAAGGTTCGAGTTGCGCTTCGCGCAGATCGACGGCGTAGCGGTGATTACGTCGATCCAAGGTCGAACCGACTTCGCGGAGCTCGGTCCGGCGGAACGCGGCGCGACCCGCGATTATGCGACCGAGTACCGCTTCACCGACATCTGCTTCCCCGCGACGTTGCCCGCTTGGTACTTCGAGCCGGCGACGTACGGCGCGCATCGCTCCGAAGCGCCCGCGCAAGGCACCTCGAGCGGACGCGGGGCAAGCTGTGATTGACCGCGCACCGCAACGATCCAGGCACGGCGCGTGTCATGGGCGTCGGTGCCCGAACTTCCCGAGGTTGAGACCATCGCGCAAGGTCTCGCCAACGCGATTGCCGGCAAGGCGATCGCGAGCGCCGTCGTCACCATGGCGAAAATCGCCGTAGCTCCGCCAGGACGGTCGTTCGCGAACGACCTCCGGGGCGATACGGTCGCCGCCGTCGGACGGCGCGCGAAGTTCGTGGTCATCGGTCTGGCGTCGGGTCGTCGGCTGGTCGTGCATCTTCGGATGACCGGGCGGTTGATCGTCCAGCCGCCAGGCGCGCCAGCGCCCCATCCTTACACGCATGTCACCATCGCGTTTACGGATGGGACGCGGCTCTGCTTCGCCGACGTCCGTCAGTTCGGACGCGTGCGGCTGCTCGAGCCGGGCGAGCTCTGGGATGCCGACGGGGGTATCGAACCTCTGTCCGAGGGCTTTACCTCACAGCACTTTGTGAGTATGCTGGACGGGCGCCAGACGCCGGTGAAGGTTTTCCTCCTCGATCAGAGGCGGGTTTCAGGAATCGGTAACATCTACGCGTGCGAGGCACTGTGGGAGGCCGGGATTCGTCCGGGCCGTCCAGCTCACCGGGTCTCGCGGCCGGCCAGGCGCCGGCTTCACGGCGCGATCCGCGACGTTCTGTCCCGTTCCATTGCGGCGCGGGGGACGAGCGTCGACGATTACGTCGACGCCGAGGGGCTCAAGGGCGGATTTCAAAACCAGCTATCCGTCTATGGCCGCCTCGGTGAACCGTGCCCGCGCTGCGGACAACCCATCGTAAGAACCGTCTTGGCCCAGCGCGGAACCTGGTGGTGCCGCCGCTGCCAGAAATAAAACAGAAAACAAACACCGTACGGAACATCCGGCAAGCGATGTCACGTACAATCAAGACACGGGCTACTATTGTTCATTTCGGGCCCCCTCGGGGAATGTTTCCGAGCTGAAATGATGCCGGGCCCGACAGTCAGGGGCCCCGCGCCGGTAGGCGCGGGGGGCGTGGAGCGAGGGCGTAACGCCTTTCAAACTCTGCGCCACAACACGAGGAATTCACAACATTACTAGCACCATCGCGCCGTCATCGCCGGCCATTCCTGAAGAAGAAGATCAACTCGCTCTCGAGCAACGCCTCTACGAAGAGAGCCTCAAAGTTCTCGACGAAGGCCAGGTGCTCACCGGCGTCATCGTTGCGAAATATCAGGACGAATTGCTCGTCGACATCGGCGGCAAGTCCGAGGGTACGCTGCCCTTCCGCGAGCTGAGCCTCGCGATCGAACCGAAAGAACTCAAAGTCGGCGACACGCTGGAAGTCATGATCCACCGCATCGACGACAACGACGGCTCGCTCTTCTTGAGCGAACGCCGCGCCCGCGCGCTCAAGACGTGGGAAAAAGTCATCGCCGCGCACGACAACGACGAAGTGATCGAGGCGACGGTCACGCAAGTCGTCAAAGGCGGCGTCCTCGTCGATCTCGGTATGCGCGGTTTCGTACCCGCATCGCAGATTCGGCGTCAACCGGTCGGCAATCTCGACGAACTCGTCGGAAAGCGCCTGCGCCTGAAGGTCATCGACCTCGATCACAAACGCCATCGCGTCGTGCTCTCGCAGCGCCAAGTTCTCGAAGAAGAACTGAACGCGAAGAAGCAAGAATTGCTCGGCACGCTGACCGTCGGCCAGATTCGCGAAGGTGTCGTCGTACGGCTCGCAGAGTTCGGCGCGTTCGTCGATCTCGGCGGCATCGACGGCCTCATCCACAACTCGGAGCTGTCGTACGCGCGGATCAAACATCCGAGCGAAGTGGTGAAAATCGGCGACACGGTCTCGGTTGAAGTGATGAAGTTCGACCCGGACGCGAAAAAAGTTTCGCTATCGCTCAAGCACGCGCTGCCGGACCCGTGGGTCGAGCACGCCGACAAGCTCTTCGAGAGCAACAAGCTGCTCGCGCAAGTCGTCAAAGTCACGCCGAACTACCTGCTCGTCGAGATCGTTCCCGGCGTCCTCGCGATGGTGCCGAAGGGCGAATTCGAGCCGACTAAACAATATTCGCCCGGCGAAGAAGTGGACGTCACGCTGCTGACGATCAATCAGAGCACGCGGCGCATCACCGGTTCGATCCAGCACGTCGCGGACGTCGCGATCGATCCGTCGGAACTCGGCGATTACGTGCCGGAAGCCGACGGCTATCAAGGCGGCGGTTTGGGCACGCTCGGGCAAGAACTGGCCGCACAGCAACTGTAAGGCACGGCGCAGTGCGCGTCGGGTTGACCGGCGGCATCGGTTCCGGAAAGAGCGCCGTTGCGGAACTCTTCGCCGGCTGGGGTGCCGCAATCGTTGACGCCGACGCTCTGGCGCGTGAAGCGGTTGCGCCGGGAACCGCGGCGCTTGCGGAAATTGCGGCACGGTGGCCGCAAACACTTCGGGAAGGGTCGCTTGATCGGGCGGCCCTTTCGCGTGTCATCTTCGAGGATGCGGACGCGCGCGCGCGCGTCAACGCCATCGTGCATCCGCGCGTCCGCGCGCGCGCGGCGGAAATAGAAGCGGCGGCACCCGCCGATGCCATCGTGGTGCACGTGGTGCCGCTGCTCTTCGAGGGCGATTATTGGAAGCGCTGCGACCGCACCGTTCTCGTGACCGCCCCGGAGCAAACGCGCATCGCGCGCGTGATCGCCCGTGAAGGCTGGACACCGGAGGCGATCGAGGCGCGCATGCGTGCGCAAATCGATCCCGCGCGGGCGCGGGAAATGGCGGATTACGTCATCGAGAACGATCGCGATCGGGCGGCCTTGGAAGCACGCGCTCGGGCGGTGTTCGACGCATTACGGGGTACCGTGTCCGCGTGATACCGGTATCCGTTCGCCCGTTGCGCGACGACGACGTTCCCGCGATGGCGGCCGTTCTCGAGCGCGCGTACGCGGCGGGCCAAGACTTCCGCGTGCGGTTGACGTCGTATCTTGCGATGCCCAGCGCCCGCACCTTTGTCGCGGAGTCGTCCGGCGGGCCGGCCGGCATGGTGGTCGGCAACGACTACGGCCCGTGCGCCTACGTCGCGCTGATGGGCGTCGACCCGGATCTGCAGCGTCAGGGTGTCGGCACCGCGTTGATGGACGCCGTGGTGGCGTGGATCGACCAGCGCGGCTTCGCATGGGCGGAACTGGATGCGACGCCCGACGGTGCGCCGCTCTACATCCGCTACGGCTTCGGCGATCACGGCGAAACGCTCGTCAACCAGATCCAGCATCACGGCGATTTCGGGAATCCGTCGCGCGCATTCGCCGAGGCGGACCGGAGGGCGCTGCTCGAGTGCGACGCCCAGGCATTCGGCGGGGACCGTAAGGACGTGCTGGCGCAACTGCTCGAGAATCGGCGCAACTGCTGCTTCGTCGAGGGCGCGGACGGCCGCGTGGACGGGTACGCCGTTGCGCAGCCCGGTGCGGGACTCATCGGGCCGGTCATCGCGCGCGATCGCGCGGTCGCGGCGCGGCTGATCGCATCGGCGCACGCCGTCATGCGCGGGCGCCATCGCATCAATGTTCCCTCGGACAATCCGGACGCGGCCGCAATCCTCGCGCAACACGGTTTCGGCTTGGCGCGCTCGTTGCGGCACATGGTGCGCGGCCGGCGCATCGCGGCCGCGCGCGAGCGGATCTTCGCGCGCGTCAATCTCGGTCAGGGCTGAGGGACTTTCGGGCGGCGAGCCGGAACGCGCGCGCCATGATCCGCGCAATCATCCGCCGGTGCTGCGTCGCGGCTGCGTTCGCTTTTCCGGTTGCCGCATTCGGCCAAGGTGTGGCGGCGCTGCCGCCCGCGGGCACAAATTCGCCTGACCTCGGGCGGTTCGAAACGCGCTACGTTTCAGAACTGTTCGCCGCCGAGCCGACGGCAGCGGACCGGGGCGGGATTCCACGCGTACGACGACCGTCTTCCCGACGTCAGCGCGGCAGCGTACGCGCAGCGCATCGCACGCTCGAAGCGCGGAGTCGCGGAGCTCGATCGGCTCGATACCTCGAAGTATAGCCTCGACGATCGTGCCGATGTCGCCATCATGCGTGCCGCGTTCGAGTCGGAGCTTCTGGCCGACCAGCAACTGGAGCAGTGGCGTCACAATCCCGGCCGTTACACGAGCGCCGCGTCCAACGCGATCTACGGCATCTTCTCACGTGAGTTCGCGCCGCTCCCCGTGCGCATGCGTTCGGCGGTCGCGCGCGAACGTGCGATCCCCGCGCTGCTGGCGGCGGGCCGCGCTAACACGACGACCGTCGATCCGACGACGGCGCAGCTCGCGCTAACGAACATGCGCGGCGCCGTCGCATTCTTTCGCACGACCGTCCCCGCGGCGTTCGCGAGCGTCTCGGATGCCGCGCTGCAGGCCGACTTCAAGAGCGCCAACGATGCGACGGTCGCCGCACTCGAAGCGTACGTCGCCGACATGCAGGCGGGGCCGCTCGCGCATCCGAGCGGCACGTACGCGATCGGCGCCCCTGCGTTTGCGCGCCGGCTCCAGCTTCAGGAAGGCCGCGCCATCCCGCTCGAACAGTACGAGCGCGTGGGCGTTGCCGCACTGGAGCGAACGAAAGCCGATTTCATCGCGACGGCAAAGCAGATCGACCCGGCGCAATCGCCGGCGGCGGTGTACGAGGCGCTCGGACGCGAGCATCCCGCCGCGGCGGACTTGCTGCCGACGGCACAGCGCGAGCTGGCCAGCCTGCGCGCCTTCGTCGAATCGCACCACCTGGTGACGCTGCCGGCGGAAAACGACGTACGCGTCGCCGAGACACCGGTCTTCGACCGCCAAACGTCGCTTGCGTCGATGAACACGCCGGGTGCGTTTGAAACGGTCGCGACGCAGGCGTATTATTACGTGACGCCGGTCGATGCGGCGTGGAGCGATGCGCAAAAAGAACAACACCTAGCCTTCTACAACCGGTATGCGTTTCCGATCATCAGCGCGCACGAAGTGATGCCCGGCCATTATGTGAACTTCGTGCTGCACAAGACCGAGAAGCTGTCGCTCGTCCGCGCGCTGTCCGGCAACCCATCGTACAGCGAGGGCTGGGCACATTACTGCGAGCAAATGATGGTCGACGAAGGGCTGGGGGGCGGCGATCCCAAGACGCGCCTCGCGCAATTGGGTCTCGCACTGCAGCGCGAAGCGCGGTATCTCGTCGGGCTGCGCGAACATACGCAAGGAATGACCGTCGACGACGGCACGAAATTTTTCGTCGACAACGCCTTCTTACCGGAGATCGTCGCGCGCCGCGAGGCGCTGCGCGGCACGGCCGATCCGCTCTACGGCTACTACACGCTGGGCAAGCTCGAAATTCTCAAACTGCGCGACGACTACAAGAAAAAGCTGGGCAGCGCGTACACGCTGCAGAAGTTCCACGACGCGCTGCTCGCCCACGGCAACCCGCCGCTCGCGATCGTGCGCCAATTTCTCCTAGGCGCCGACAACGACGGCAAAGTGCTCTAGCTTTCGGCGAGATCGCGGGACCGGCATTCTCGCGAGTGCGCTCGAACGCGACATCGACGTCTGCTGTTACATATGACGAACCGTGAAGGACGACGGCTGCGCCGCCGATGACGACGAATCGCACGTCCGCGCCCGTCGATACCGCTCCGGTACCGTGTCGATATCCTTACGCTAGCTGCCGTGCCATTGAGAGCGAGCTGCGTACACGATTGCGGCCGTCGGGGTCGCCGTTGCAGCGTCGCCGAAACGCCGGCGCGCTTCGCGCGCGCTCTCCGCGACGATTTCGTCAAGGCGCGCGGGATCGCGGGCCTCGATTTCGCCGCGCAACGGCGTTCCGCACACGATGCCGGTGACGGCGGCTTCGACGCTTTGCGCGCGTGCCTCAGCGCGCACGGTCTCGTACGCCACATCGTCGAATCCCGCGTCGTTCAAGGCGGCGACGATCGGCAAAGGGTCGGCGTGCCCGAACGGTATGCGCTCGAGAAAGTCCGGTGCGCTTTTGTGGAAAGCAGCCTTGACGACGTCGTTGACGACGTCACTCAGCGGATTGTCGGCGAGCGTTCTCCATACGTTGAGGAGCCACGTACCGCGCGGCCGCAACACGCGCCGAGCTTCGCGAAATGCCGCAGCGCGATCTGGAAAAAACATGACGCCGAATTGCGTCACCAGCAGATCGAACGTCCCATCGCCATACGGTAAGCTGTGTGCATCGACGACGTCGAAGGTAACGTCGCGTATGCTCGAACGGTCTCGTGCCACCTCGAGCATTTTGGGATTGAGATCCGTCGCGACGATGCGTGCTGACGGTAATGCGCTGCGCACGGCTTCCGTTACAATGCCGGTACCGCATGCCGTTTCGAGCACGTCGACGGGGGCAAGCGTATGCGCGCGAGCGGCGATGTCGCGCGCAAACGGCGCGAACAGCATCGGCGTCAAATAGCGATCGTACAGCGCGGGAATCGGACCCGTAAACATCATCGTCGTCTCCTCAGGCTGAGGGCGCGGGCCGCGCTTGCAGCACGTTGTCGAACGCCGGCGCGAAGCGGCCGACATCGAATTGCATGTCGTTGCCTAGCGCGTCGAGATAGCCGCGCACCACGTATTTGCCGGTGGGGCGGACCCCGAGCGGCCGCGATAACTTCAGCGAACCCGTATCGTCCTTCAAAAGCGCGGCACCGGTCTCGCCGGCGGGGACGCCCGCGATCGTGACGACCGTGCCGGTCTTGGTTTTCAGCGCATCGGCGATCCGCAGCGGCGGGGCGAAATCGAGCGCGCGCTCGAGCGTCGTCGACAAGCTGCTGCCGAGCATCGCGACGCGCACCACGTAACGTCCGGGCTCGTACGCACGGCGGTCGTCCGTGGTGCCGTCCACGATTTGACTCACGAGCCGCGTCGTACCGGGCGGCACCTGTAGGCGCCGCGCGATCTGAATCGGCTTGTGCCCGGTCGCCGTCGACCAGACGGTGCGGTCCTCGTGCTGGACGTCGATGCGGTACAGCTCGGCGGTCGGGAAATCCAGCGGAACGATGCGTTGCGTCGCGTTATGCAGCGCGATGGACACGGTGAAGGGCGCGAGCAATTCGTTCGCGTCGCGCTTGATCGCGATGTCGGCGGACACGGCGGAGGGTCGCGCGCCGGACGTCGCGCTAGCGGCGATCAGCGACACGATGAAATCGGGCCGATTCACGTCCGGCGAGGCTTCCCGGCACCACCGCGCCGGTCATGCCCTGCAGCGGCCGCCGCGCAGCACTCGGCCCGGCAGCAGCCCGGTATACGCGCCGTCGCGCATGACGCGAGCGCCGTTGACGAACACCTGGCGGATGCCGGCCGGCGGCACGAACGGCTGCTCGTACGTCGCGCGGTCCTCGATCGAGCCGGCGTCAAAGATGACGAGGTCCGCCCACTGCCCGGGCGCGATCGTTCCGCGCTCGGCAAGGCCGAACTGTGCCGCCGGGAGCGATGTCATCCGCCGCACGGCGTCTTCCAGGGTCAGCGTCCGCCGCCGGCGCACGAAGCGGCCGAACACGCGGGGGAAGCAACCGTAGGTTCGCGGATGCGGCACGCCGCGCGCGGTGATGCCGTCGAACGCGCGCGCCGAACTATCGCTGCCGACCGAGCAGAATTCTGCACTCAGGACCGCCGCGACGTCGTCCTCGTTCATCGAGAAAAACGCGCACTGCACCTCGAGTTCTTCCTCGATGAGAAGGCGAATCGCCGCGCGCGCCGGGGTCAGCCGCCACCGCTCCGCGAGTTCGTTCATGCGAAGCCCGGCGACGCCGGCGTTTCGCTCGGAACCCACGTCGGTGATGAGGATATCGTGCCACGAATCACCACCGAGCGCCGTATCGCGGCGCAGATTCAGCGCGAGCGCCGTCGCCGTCGCAACGTCCGCATCTTGCAGGCGAGCCAGCGTCGCATCGCTTCCACCGCTGCGCAGCGCCGCCGGCAGGATGGTCGCCAGATCGGTCCAGCTGGCAACGTACGGGTACACGTCGATGCCGACCGCCTCGCCGCGCGCGCGCGCGCGGTCGATCGCGGCCAAGGTGCGGTGCACCTTGCCCCAATTCCGCCGGCCGGCCGCCTTGTGATGCGAGCACTGCACCGTAACGCCGGCGCCGGCGCCAACTGCCAGCGCCTCGTCGATGGCCGCGACCAGCTCGTCGCCCTCGTCGCGAACGTGTGAGACGTAGCGGGGCGCGCCGCCCTCCCGCGCGGCCGCGGCGCAACCCACCAATTCGGGCAGATCAGCGTAGCGTGAGGGTTCGTAAATCAGCCCGCTGGATACACCCAAAGCACCGTGGTCGACCGCCTCGCGGACGAGGCGGCGCTGCGCAACAAGTTCGTCCGGCTCCAACCGCCGTTCTTCGGGTCCGCTCACGCACGCGCGGGTGGTTCCGAGCCCGGCGAGCGTCGCGACATTGAGTGCGACGCCGTTGTGCTCCACGAGCGAAAAGAAGTCGTCGAGCGTGCGCCAATCGACCTCGAGCCGATACGTGCGCGCGTCGCGCCGCTTTCGTTCTAGCGCGAATCGGTGTAGCGGGGCCACGGAAGAGCCGCAATTTCCGCCGATCTCGGTGGTGACACCCTGCGCTATTTTTCCAAGGCAACGCGGATCCACAAGCCACAACTCGTCGGAATGCGAGTGCACGTCGATGAACCCGGGCGTCAGCGTCAAACCGTCGCAAGCAACGCGCTCGAACGCGTCGCGTTCGGACAAGTCGCCGATGAGCGCAACGCGGCCGTCGACGACGGCGACGTCGGTCCGATAGCCGGCGCTTCCCGTCCCGTCAACGATGCAGGCGCCTTCTAAAACAGTCTGAAGCAGGGCGGTTAATCCTAGCTTCCGCCGGGTACGAACGAAGCGGTGGGCCGATAGCTCAAGGGGGAACCTATTTCTAAATGGCAAGCAGCGAAAACGTCAACACCGGTGGCATGAGTGTCCGTGAAGCCGGCAAGCGCGGCGGAGACCGCGTCAAGGCGAAGTACGGATCCGAGTTTTACGAAGCCATCGGCCGCAAAGGCGGCGAGGCGACGAAAACCAAGTATGGCCCTTCTTTTTACGAGGAAATCGGACAAAAGGGCGGCCAGAAGATGAAGCGTACAGCGGGAGAACGCGCCAAGTAAACAATGGCCGACAACAAAAAGCCGTCGACGCCGAAAGCGCCGAAGGCTCCCAAGGTCGAGGGCGAGATGTCCGTCCGAGAGGCCGGGAAAAAAGGTGGCGACACGGTGCGTGATCGCTACGGTTCCGGTTTTTACGAACAAATCGGACGTAAGGGCGGGCAGGCGACACGGGAACGTCATGGCGCCGAGTTTTACGAATCCATCGGACAAAAAGGCGGCAAGGTCGTCAAGGAAAAGTACGGTCCGGACTTCTACGAGCAAATCGGACATAAGGGCGGTCAAAAGGTCAAGAAATTGATCGCGGACGCCAAGCGCACCGCCGCAGCGCAGGCGGAAGAAGAAAAAAAAACGTAGCAGGCGGACCGCCGTAACCACGTCGGTGAACCGGAAACCGCGCGGCGTCAACGACGCCGCGCGGTTTGCATTTGCACGCGCGGGGCGTTCGGCGCCGCTCAATACGTGCCGACGAGCGGCCCGAGCGTCATGTCGCCGGTCTTGAAATTGATCGTCGCCCGCTTGACCTCAATCGTCCCCGCATCGTCTCGAATCGTTGCCGGATGGTTCAGCGTCAGCGTGCGTGCCAGCCCGCTGTACGTCGCCGCGTCGGAGCTGAAGCGGCGGTCGTGCTGCCCGTCGATCTGCACGAGCGTGAGCGGTCCCGTCGCCACGAAGTCGTTCGTGACCGTGTTGACGACCACGTGCTTCGAGGTCATCGACATGAACGGCTTGCCGTTCTTGTAATAGGTTCCGCGGCGCACGTTTTCGAGCGTCGCGATCGTGTTGTCGGCGCTCGTCGTGATACTGTCGTAATCGAGCGACCACGACGGAAGGCGCAAGCGCCGTCCTTCCGCGTGTCCGCTCTTGAGCATCGTTTGCGGGCGCGTCGGCGGCGGCGGAATGTCGCCCCCGGCCCGATAAATCTGCACGCCGATCCACGCGGCGAACGCCGCGCCGGCCGCGAGCAGCGAGTTGCGCAGCCATTTGTTCATGCGCTGCGCCGCCGGGCGGTGAAAAAGGCGATCAGCGTCAATGCGACGACCGCCAATTCGACCGGCGCGGGACCGATGCGGCCGTACACGGTGGGTTGCGGCTCGCCCACCGTTCCCGTCACGACCGTCTGCGTGTCCAGCGCGGAACGCGCGCGCCACGTGCCGTCCGGCGCGATGATGCCAGAGATTCCGGTTGCCGCCGCGCGGACGATCCAGCGACCGGTCTCGACCGCACGGAGACTCGCGACTTGCGCGTGCCAATACGGGCCGTCCGAAGTGCCGAACCACGCGTCGTCCGTCGCAATGGCGAATATGCGCGCCCCGCTCGCGACCTGCAGCTGAGCCAGATCGCCGAAGGCGGATTCCCAGCAAATCAGTGGCGCTATCCGCAGTTGCGGATCGATTACCGCCGCGCTAGAGCCGAACCCGAAATTGGACGGGAGATTGCCGCCCGGCAGTGCGCGCAGCCACGCCGGCCCGGGAAGGCGCTCGATGAACGGGACGAGCTGCCGCTTGCGGTACGTCGCGGTGGGCGTGCCGTCGGGGCCGAAAAAGAACAGGCTGTTGTAGTACTCGTCGGCGCTCGGCGCTTCGATGCTGCCGACGGCGAGCGTCGCGTGCAGTTGTCGCGCGAGCGCGCCGAAGCGCCCTTCGAGCGCTGGTTCGCCCGTGAGCCGCGTCGTGATCACGGTCTCAGGCCACAGCACGAATTGCGGCTTGAACGCGGCGATGCTTTGGGTCAGCGCCGTGTAGCGGTCGACCGCCAGCGACAGGGCGGGCGCCGACCACTTCAAATCCTGTTTGATGTTGCCTTGAACCGCGGCCACGCGAATCGTCGCAGGCGGAACGACGCGCGCGGGCCAGGCCCCCCAGGCCGCCGCCGCCGCGAGAGCGATCGCCGCAACGGTCGCGCCGCACCGCAGCGCCGCGGCGCGCGTCCGCTCAAGCAGCAAATCCCCGACCGCCGCAGCGGCAAGCGCGACGGCGAACGTGAGTGCGGGGCCGCCGCCGTAGGCCGCGATCGCGCGCAGCGGCGTCTCGGCGAACGGCGAGCCGAGCGTGTACATCGGCGCGCCGAGCACGCCGATGGAGCGCAGCCATTCCGCCGTCGTGAACGCCCCGGCGACCGCAACGAGCCGCCGGCCACCGTGCAACCGCTGTGCCGCCAGCGACGCGAGCGCCGCCGCGAGCGCGAACGCCGTTGCCTCGATCAGGGCCGGACCCAGATCGAGGATAAACGCGAACGGCCCGATCAGACTGCCGGCGGTCTCGCCGAACCAGGTGAAATCGAGCGCGAAAAAGACGACGCCCGACAGGTAACCGGTCCAGGCCGCCGCACGCAACGGCAGCGACATCCAAAGTGCGAACAATCCGCCGAGCGCGAGCGGCGCAAGCCACGGAAGGTCGGCGCGCGGGAAGGCCAGGTGCAGCGCAAACGCGCACAACGCACCGATGGCGAGCGCGGTCGCGGTGCGTGAGGTGAGGATGATTCGTCGGCTGGGACTAGCCGTGTTGGTAATCGCGATGGTGTTGGCAGCCTGTGGTCGTCAGGTGACCGGGTTGAACGCCGGCAGCAATTCGATTCAGCCGGGCCGGATGCTCATCCGGTTTCGGACGGTCTTGCCGCAGGATTATACGACGTTTCGCTATGTGATCGTCTTCAATACGAGCGGCAATGGCCAGGAGCCGTTTCCGCAAGCCTTTCAAACCGGCTTTCTGAACTTTAGCTTCGCCTTCGTGGTCGGCGGACCGGCCGGCGCCCTCGCGCAGCCCCAACTCCTTCAGTATTTTCTAGCGCCGGGAACCTCGTCCGGAATTCAAACCTTCAACATCGTGGTGCCGATTCAACTCGCTCAGGTCGTGCCGAACACCGGCGGCAGCCAATTCGGCGAGTTCACGCTCAGCTTCGACCGCACGCTGCTGTTCGGGGTAAATCCGGGCGGGACGCCTGTTCCTTTGCCGAGCGCCACCGGCGGCAACCCGAACGTGCAGCCGACCACCTTGGCGCAGCACGTCTGGAACATCAATTTCATCACGACGGACGCCAGCGGGACCCCGATCGATTCGGCCGGCATCGGCGGGAACGTCGATAACACGTTCCAGCAGCAGATCGACACGACGCAGTTCATCGACCAGACCTTCACCAAGCCGCAGACGGCGCAAGTCACGAGCGGCGCGGCGCAGATCCGGGGCTACGAAATCATCAACGCGCCGTAGCGCGCGGCCCGGCGCGCTCGCGGGTAAGGCACCTGTATGAATACGCTCACCCAGCCGTGCGAACACCAAGACTGCAAGTGCGTCGTAACCGGCGGTACGCAAGGCGCCGCATACTGCAGCGAGATCTGTGAATCACGCGACACGACCGACGAGGAGAACGACGTCAGTTGCCCGTGCGGGCACCCGCCGTGCGATGCCGGGGATTAACGCCGCTTATTGACCGCTCGCGAAGTTGAGCGAGCCCGGAATGATCGAGCCCTGCGTCTGCAAGCCGAAGCTCGCGGCGCGCGATGGGAACGCGAGGATCTCTACCGTCAGCGTGATCTGTTTGAGATCCTGATTGTACGCCGCCAGAATCATGTAGCAATCGCCGATGATGCGGCGGTAGTAGATGTTTTTACTTTCGAGCCGGCCGCGCGCCTTCCAATCGATGTTCGTCGAGAATTGAATGTCGCCGCCGCGGCCGAACGGCGTCACCACTTGCGCGTTCGTTTGAAAGAAGCCGTTGCCGGGTCCGGGCACGTACGAGCCGCCGAGCAGCAGCGATGAGCGCGGCGACGGATGCACGTTCAATTGATACGCCAGCGGTTGGGCGCTGCGATTGAACAGCGTCGACGACTGAAGCGTGAATGTGTAATGATCCGCGTTGAAAATGCGCAGCACATCGGAGGCTTGATGCGAGGCACCGCCGATGATGTCGAAGGTTTTGAACGGCTCCGCCTGCGGTCCGTTCGAGTTTTGTTCGGAGTACGTGATCGAATTGATCACGTGGCGGCCGAACGGCGTACTGAGGCTGGCGTTCTGCTGAACCGTCCCTTTGAGGTCGCCGGTGCCGTAGGCGTCTTGGCGGGCGGTGACGCTGGCGTTGAAGTCGCTGCCGAGGAAGTGCGCGAGCGCCGGCCCGAACGTCAGGAGGGCTTCGGCGCGCTGCGTCGTGAGAACCGGCGCGTCGCCGGGCGACACGCTCGAGCGTGACTCGCTGTACTCGCCGGCCGCGAACTGCGCCGTAATAGGAAAGAACTTGTAGTGCGGATCGAGCGCGGAATGCGGGCGGATGAGAAGTTCCGGCAGCTTGTTGATGCCGAACGGCGATGCCGTGTCAGTCTTGTCGAAGGTGAGATCGTAGTCCAGCGCGCGCGACGTGACGTGCGTCAGGGTATTGAGGTGGATTGAGGAAATGCTCGACGACAGGCCGGCGAACGCGTTCGTGTTGTTGGTGAAGCTGAGGTTGATGCCCTGATTGATGCTGGGCGAAATGCGGTGCTGGTCGGTGAACCCGACGTTCATCGACGATTGCGTCGAACCCGACGCGAACCGGTTGAACGTGTAGTTCTGCGATTCGCGCACGCCGGTGTGCGCCAGCGAACCGGTGATCGTGTAACTCGGCGGCAAAAACACGCCCGGCGCGTAGTTGCCTTGATAGTTCACGCCGAACTGACCGCGCAGCGTCTGCGAGAAAATCTCGGTGTCGTTCAGCTGCAGATTGTTCTGCTCACCGGCATCCTGGCGGTCGCGGAAGCGGTAGAAATTGACATCGACGGAGCGCCGGCCGTTCTTGCGGCGGAAGAATCCGACGTAGCCGAGGCCGAGGCCGAGCTTGGTGAACGCGTCGACCCGATAGTAGCCGTAATAGTAGTCGCTCGGCGCAAACCCGATTTTCGCCTTGATGTAAAAGCCTTCGGTCTGCGAGTATCCGACCAGCGGTACGAAGCCCGCCGTCCGCCGTGCCGCGTTCTCTTCATGCGTCAGCGGGATGACGACGACGGGCAGAAAGAACACCGCCACGCCGCCGAGGAACAGCAGCGCGCTGTGCGCGACGACTTTGTCGTTTGGAAAAATGTCGAGCGTTTTCGCTTCGACGTGATAGCCCGCGTGCGGACGGTCGCATGTCGTGAACGACGCGCGCTCGCCGTGGGAGGTGCCGTCGCGCTGCGTCCTGATCGATTTTGCGGTGTAGTAGAAGTGGCCGGTTTCCACGCCTTGCGTCGTCTGCCCGCGGCCGTTGATTAGGATCGCCTGACCTTTGAGCGTGTCGAAGCGAATGGAATCGGCGTGCAGCACGGTATCGTCTGAGCGATTGCGGATGTAAGGCCGGCCCGTGACATCGATGTAGCGCGTCCCGTCGTAGTGCGCGTGGTCGCCGACGAGAATGCCTTCCGAATAAAACACGTTGACGTTGCCGTTGAGTTCCGCCGGCGCGCCCTGCCGGTTCTCCGCTTCGACGTCGTCGGCGAGCACTTCGTATTGGTTCGGGCCGAGCGTCTCGGCGGGGCTCGGGACCGGCGACGGCGCAGACGATGCGCGCGCGGACGGCGAGCCGCTCGGCTCCGGCGTCACGCGTTGAACGATGACGGGTCCCTTGTTGTTCGCGGTCGCGGTCGGCGTCGGCAGCGGCGGCGGCGTGAACGACGGCGCGGCACTCGGCAGCGCCGGCGGCAAGAGCTGCTCCGGCCCGATGGGCGCGCGCGGCGGCGGCGGCGGCGTGGAACTCAAGGTCCCCGGCGCCGGGCTTCCCGAAGCGCGGGGCGACGGCGATGCGCTCGCGTTCGGGCTCGCCGTGGGCTCACCCGGCTGCGCTTGCGGCGCGGTGCTGCCCGGCGTCGCGGAGGGCTGGGCTTGGGCGATGAGGGCCCGCGCCGGGCGCGTACCGCACGGACCGTTCAGGAGCTCGCGTGCCTTGGCTTCACCGATCGCCGGCAGCGGCTGCGCGTTTCGCGCCGTCGCCGGCGCGATACTGCTTCCGGCAATGACGAACGCGAGGACCGCAGCGGCGAGCGTACGCACGGCTCAGCGGTCTTCGTTGAGTATGAGGGTGCCTCCAGCAAGTGCCATCAGTACGTTCGGCACCCATGCCGCGACGTATGGGTCGATCGTGTTATTCCGGCCGAACGCCGCCGACATGGCGCCGACGCCCCAGTACACGAACATCATGACGATGGACATCGCAATACCGAGCGCGCGTCCCTTCTTCCCGAACTTCACGGCCAGCGGCAACGCGATCAAAACGGCGATGAAGGACGCGAACGGATAGGCGAACTTCTGCGCAAGTGTGATCTCGCGGGTGGCCAGATCGCTGCCCCCTTGACCGGTTTGCTTGCGGAACTTGATGTCGTCCGCGAGGCGCTTCGAGTCCATGGTGTAGGGATCGTTGTACGCGGTGCTGAGGAAGTTCTCGGCCGTTTCGCCCAGCGGCAGTCCGACCTCGACCGTCTTCGCGGGCGACGAGAAGACGGCCGTGCCGTCCGCGTTGTAATGGTTGATCACCGCGTTTTGAAGCGTCAGCACCGCACCGCCGAGCCGCGCCGTTTTGGCCGCGATCACTTCCATGAACGGCGTGGTGCGCCCGGGCTTGAAGATCATCACGTTGTGCATCGTGCGGTTGTCCGCCTCGACGGAGCCGACGTAGAACGTGTTGCCGGTCGCGGGGTCCTGCCGGAAGAGATTCGGCTCGATCGGCAGCGACTGCACCTTGTAGATGATCTGATAGAACGTGCGCGTGGAGAGATCCGTGGACATGGGCACGATGCGCTCGTTGATCGCATACGACGCACCGAAGGCGACGAGACCGGCGACGATCGGCAGCCGCACGATTCGAAAAAACCGCACGCCGGACGTGCGCAGCGCCGTGAGCTCGTTGTCGGCCATGAGCCGGCCGAACGCCATCAGCGTGGCGAACAAACACGCGAAGGGAAACGCCATCGGCGTCGCCTGCGGCACGCGAAAAATCAGGAAGCGCAGCACCACGAAGATGGGCGCGCCCTTGTTGACCACGTAGTCGGCCGCGAGAAAAAAAATGTTGACGAACCAGAACAGCAAGAAGGTACCGAACGCGAACACGAACGGTGGCGCCATCTCGCGCATGATATAGATGTCCAGGATCGGCAGACGCCACGGGCGGCGCGGCGTCGTCCGAACGAACATCTCGTTGCCGACGCCGGGATACGCCGCCATGCTTAGCGAGAGGCGGCCGCGGCGACCACGCGCGCGACGTACGCGCGCGTTTCAGCAAAAGGCGGAACGCCGCGCGCGGCGTCCACCGCGCCCGGCCCGGCGTTGTACGCCGCGACCGCGAGCTTCACGTTTCCTTTATAGCGGCGCAGCAAGTCGTGGAGGTACGCCGTGCCGCCCGCGATGTTCTCGCGCGCGTCGAACGGGTTCACCACACCATATTGCAGCGACGTGCCGGGCATCAGTTGCATGATGCCCTGAGCTCCCGCGCGGCTAACGGCGGTCGGATCGCCGTGCGATTCGGCCTGGATGACGGCGGCCACGAGCGGACGCGGCACCGCGTGCAACTGCGCGGCCTGGTCGATCAACGCGCTGAGCGCGAACGAGTCCATGGGCCGCCCGGTGCCGGGCGTGAAGCCGGGCGAGCTGCACCCAAAGAGCGAGCCGAGGAGCAATACGAAGAGCGCGGACCGGAGCCGGCCGGTTCGTCGAGCCAGAGATGCCACTACTCTTCCGTTTTCGGCCGCGCCGGAACGGACGCCTTGGGCCTGAGCGAAGGCTTAACGCCGGTCACATCGCGCGCGGGGTTGCCCCGGCTGAACGAAGTGGGCTATAGTGGAGCGAAGTGGTGCGCAGTGGTGGGTAGTGGGGTAACCGTCCTTTGTCTGCGGATCGTCCGCTCTTTACCGGATCCGTCGAACACAGCCTTGACGACAAGGGCCGTCTCGTCGTGCCCGCCCGCTTCCGCGAACGCCTCGGTGCCGGCTTCTTCTTGACCATCGCCGAGCCCGAGCCGTGCCTCGCGCTGTATCCCGCCTCGACCTGGTCGGATGTCTGCGCGAAGCTCTACGCCGCCCCGCTCAAGGATGCACGGTTTCGAAGCTACGTGCGCCATATCTTCGCGCACACGGACGAAGTCTCGTGCGACAGCC
Source organism: Candidatus Velthaea sp. (assembly GCA_046262475.1). GTDB lineage: Bacteria > Vulcanimicrobiota > Vulcanimicrobiia > Vulcanimicrobiales > Vulcanimicrobiaceae > JBHEMQ01. The sequence continues at coordinate 26,946 of JBHEMQ010000011.1, read as the reverse complement.
AAGGGCGGCTCGTCATCGCCGGTCCCCTGCGCGCCTTCGCGGGCATCAACCGCGACGTTGTCTCGATCGGTTCGCTCACGCGCGTCGAGGTCTGGGCGCGCGAACGGTACGCGGAGCGCGCGCAGCCGCCCGAGGGCATCGGCGATTTCGCGTCCGAACTGGGTTTGTATTAGTGCGTGGCGCACCAGACCGTCCTCGCGCGCGAATCGATCGAGGCCCTCGCCATTCGCAGCGACGGCACGTACGTCGATGCGACGTACGGTGCGGGCGGCCACAGCGCGCTGATCTTGGCGGAACTCGGAGCCGCGGGCCGCGTCATTGCGTTCGATGCCGATCCTGCGACGCGGGCGTATGCGCACGACGACGCGCGCTTGACGCTCGTGCACGCGAACTTTCGCGCCATGGCGGCGGAACTCGATCGCCTCGGCATCGCGGGCGTGAACGGCGTGCTCTTCGATCTCGGTGTGAGTTCGATGCAGTTCGATGAAGGCGACCGCGGCTTTTCCTTCCGCACGGCGGCGCCGCTCGACATGCGCCTGGACCGGACGCGCGGCGAAAGCGCGGCCGACGTCATCGCCGCACGCGAGGAGCGGCAGCTGGCGGACATCATCTTCACCTACGGCGAAGAGCGCGCGGCGCGGCGCATCGCGCGCGCGCTCAAAGCGCGTCCGCCGCGCGATACGGCGGACCTCGCAGCGCTGGTCGCCGGCGTCGTTCACGTGCGCGGCAAGCGCGAACGCGTGCACCCGGCGACGCGGACGTTTCAGGCGCTGCGCATCGCCGTCAATGACGAGCTGGGGGCACTGCACGCCGGGCTCGACGCCGCACTCGGGCGCACCGTCGAGGGCGGCCGCGTCGCGGCGATTGCTTTTCATTCGCTCGAGGACCGCATCGTGAAACAGACTTTTCGTGACGACCCGCGCGCCGTGCGCGTGACGCGCAAGCCCATCGTACCGTCCGAAGCGGAAATCGCGGCGAATCCGCGCGCGCGCAGCGCGAAGCTGCGCGTCTGCGCCGTGACGCAACCCGGAGGGACGTGCGTGATCGCGCAGCGGGCCGTCGTTGCCGTTCCGCCGCGCACCGCCGAGCGTGCGCGCACCGCTTCGCGCCGGCGCGCGCTCCGCACGCGCCGCGCGCGCTACACCGGCGCGCTGCGGCTGTCCGCCGTGTTCGCCGCACTCGTCGTGCCGCTGCTGCTGTACGTCGCACTCACCGCGAGCGTGACGAGCCTCAACTACGCGGTGGCGCGCGCCGAGCATCAAAAGACGCAGCTGCAAGAAGAATCGATGCGCCTCGACGACCGGATCGCGCACCTCGGCTCGCGCGAACGGCTGGCCGCGCTCGCGGCGCAACTGAAAATGCACGATCCGCACGTGTACGCCGTCGTCCGCCTGCCCGAGCCGAAGCCGCAAACCGTTCGGGCGGGCTTGGCGTTTCTCGGCGCGGTGAACGACTGGTTCCGAACGCCGTAGCGCACATGCGCCGCAGCGCGCCTTTTTCCTGATGGCGGCACGCGGCTTTGCGCGGGTTGCGCCGCTGCGTGCAAAGGCGGCCTTTTATGCGCTGGCGCTCGTTGCCGCGTACTTGACGTGGCGGCTCGTCGACGTGCAGATCCGGCAAGGCCCGCGCCTCGCGCGCGAAGCGATGAGCCAGCGCTCGGAGACGCTTGAATTGTTCGCGAAGCGTGGTGCGATCCTCGACCGCGACGGCGCGGCGCTCGTGCGTTCCTTGCCCTCGGAAAGCGTCTATGCGGTGCCGACCAATGTCGCCGACCCGCGCGCCGCCGCCGCCGCGCTCGCGCCGCTGGTCGGGTCGAAGCCGCCGGTCCTCGAGTCGGTGCTTCGCGAGCGCTCGCAGTTCCGCTGGCTCGCGCGCAAAATTTCGCACGAAACGGCGGAAAAAATTCGCGCCCTCAACATCCTCGGCGTCTATACAAAGCCGGAAGAGACCGGCGTGCGCTTTGCGCCCTCAGGCCATCTCGCATCGACCGTCCTCGGTTTCGTGGGTATGGACGAGGACGGGCTCGGCGGAATCGAGTACGCGTTCAATTCGTATCTTCACGGCGTCGGCGGCAAAATGCGCATCGAAGCGGATCAGTTCGGCCGAGCGATTCCGTTCGCCGAGACAACGGTGGTCGAGCGCGCGCGCGCGGGCCGCAATCTGGAGCTCACCCTCGACTCGTATTTGCAATTCGAGGCGGAACGCGCGCTCGCCGCGCAGGTCAAGAAGTTCCAGGCGCGCAGCGGTACGGCGATCGTGATGGATCCGTGGACCGGCGAAATTCTCGCGCTGGCGAACGTGCCCGATTTCGAACCGGCGCATTTTTCGCGCTATTCGCCGGACGCATGGCGTGACCGCGGCGTGATGGACGCCTACGAGCCCGGCTCCACATTTAAGTTGATCACGGCCGCGGCGGCGCTCGAAGGCCGCAAGAGCGGTCCGGACTCGCGGTTCCCGGCGCGCGATACGCTGCAGGCCGGCGGCCGCACGATTCACAACGCCGAGGACGGGCTGATGGCCGGCAACCACGGTACCGAGTCGCTCGAAGACATCATCGCGTACTCGCACAACGTCGGTGCGGCCGAAGTCGGCATCAAAACCGGCCCCGCGCAGATGTATCGCACCATTCGCCGGTTCGGTTTCGGCGAACCGACGCACGTCGAGCTGCCCGGTGAGAATCCGGGCATCGTACCGGGCGTTGCCGACTGGAGCGGCAGTTCGCTTGCAACCATTTCCTTCGGTCACGGCGTTTCGACGACACCCCTGGGGCTCATCCGCGCGTATGCGGCCATCGCCAACGGCGGCGTGCTGCTGCGGCCGCGCATCGTGCGCGCGCTGTACGACGAAGCCGGGAACGTCACGTACCGCTATCCCGCCGAAATCGAGCGGCGCGCGATCTCAGCGCGCACGGCCGCGACGCTGCGGCGGTATCTGCGCGCGGCCGTGATGCGCGGCACGGGAAATCCGACGGCGCACGTCGCCGGCTATACGACCGCCGGGAAGACGGGAACCGCGCAGGTGGTCGAAAACGGCCGGTACGAGCCCGGCGCCTACATCGCATCGTTCGTCGGTTATATTCCGGCCGACCGTCCGAAGTTCGTCATTTTGGTGAAAGTCGAGCGGCCGCGCGGTTCCATCTACGGCAGCGAAGTTGCGGCGCCGGTGTTCGCGCAATTGGCGCGAACCGCGATGCTGCACGCCGGTGACATGCCGGCTGCGCCGCCGCGCAAGCCGCGCTTGGTCCGCGGGGCTGCGGCCGCGAAGGACGGCCGGTGACGCACGGGACGACCGCGCTGCTCGGCGCCTTGGACGACGCGCGTGTCGTCGGCAACCTGCCTCCCGCAATCGACGCGATCGTTACCGATTCGCGCGCGGCGCGCCCGGGCGCGCTCTACGTCGCCTTGCGCGGCGAGCGCATGGACGGGCACAGCTTCGCCGGCGCCGCTGTCGCGAACGGCGCAGTTGTCGTTGTCGCCGAGCACGAGATGCCGCTCGATGCGCCGCAAGTCATCGTTCGCGACACGCGCGTGGCGATCTCACGTTTGGCGGACACGTTTTACGAGCATCCCTCGCACGCGCTTGAAATCGCCGGCATCACCGGAACGAACGGCAAGACGACGACAGCGCATTTGGTGCGCGGCGTGCTTGAGGCGGCGGGACGCCCGTGCGGGATCATCGGGACTCTCGGCGGCGGCTTCGCCGAACGTGCGTGGCCGCTTGGGAACACGACGCCGCTCGCGCTCGAACTGCATGCCGTCCTCGCCGGCATGCGTTCCGCCGGCGCCGCCGCGGTCGCCATGGAAGTGAGCTCGCACGCGCTCGCGCTCGGGCGCGTCCGGGACGTGCGGTTCGCCGTGGCCGCGCTGACGAACGTCACGCGGGATCACCTTGATTTTCACGAAACGCTCGAACGGTACACGGCCGCAAAACGCGCGCTCTTCGATCTCGCGCCCATAGCGGTGCTGAATCTCGACGACGCGGCCGGCGCGCGGTTCGCGGCCGAATTGCCGCACGCGGTGACCTACGCGGTTGACGCCGCCGCGGCCGTGCGGCCGAGCGCGCTGGCGCTGACGCCGGCGGGCAGCATCTTCCGCATCGACGGAACGCCGGTTACGTTGCGCTTGCCCGGACGTTTCAACGTGCGCAATGCGCTGGCCGCGTTCGCCGTCGGCCGCGCCCTAGGCGTCGACGACGCCGCGATCGCGCGCGGCATCGAGTCGGTCGATTCGGTCGCCGGCCGTATGGAACGGATCGGCGCCGCAGGCATCGATGCGGTCGTGGACTACGCCCACACGCCGGACGCTCTCGCCAACGTTCTCCGCGCAGCACGCGAAACGGCGGCGCGCGAGATCATCGTCGTTTTCGGCTGCGGCGGCGACCGCGATCCCGGGAAGCGGCCGCAGATGGGCGCGATCGCCGCGGAACTCGCGGACCGCGTGATCGTGACCTCCGATAATCCGCGTTCGGAAGATCCGTTCGCAATCGCGCGTGCCGTCGCCGACGGCATCCGCGCCGATATCATTCTCGACCGGCGCAACGCGATTCGTACGGCCGTGCTCGAAGCGCAGGACGGCGACACGCTCATCGTCGCGGGCAAGGGACACGAACCGTACCAGATCATCGGCAGCGAAACGCGTCCATTCGACGACCGTGACGAAGTGCGCGCTGCGCTAGCAGAGCGGGCGCAGCGCCGGACGCCGGCATGAAGCTGGAAATACGCGCGGCGCTGGAGCTTCTCGGCGGCCGTGCTCTCTTGGCGCATCGGCTCCCGGCCGCGCTGCACGTCGTCACCGATACGCGCGCGCTCGCTCCGGGCGATACGTTTCTCGCGCTGCAGGGCGAGCGTTTCGACGGCCACGCGTTCGTCGGGCAAGCGCTGGAACGCGGCGCTGCCGCATGCGTCGTGTCCGATACCGCGGCGCTGCCGGCCGGGATTCCCGCGATCCTCGTGCAGGATCCGCTCGCTGCATATTTGGCGCTCGCGGGCGCGGCGCGCGACCGCTTGCGCGGCAAAGTGGTTGCGATTTCCGGGAGCGCCGGCAAAACGACGACGAAGTCATTCCTGCTCCAACTGCTGCACGCCGCCGGCGTTCCGGCGGTCGCGACGCCCGAGAACGAGAACAACGAGATCGGGGTCAGCAAATTTTTGCTCGGCCTTGAGGCCGGCGATGCGCGGATCGCAATCGTCGAGATGGGCGCGCGCAAGTACCGCGACCTCGACGCGCTTGTCGCGGCCGCCAAGCCGGACGTCGCCGCGCTCACGAACATCGGCGAAGCGCACCTTGAAATTTTCGGATCGCGCCAGCGCCTCGCGGACACGAAGTGGGCGCTGTTCGAGCGCGGCGCCCGGGCGGTGTTGAATCTGCACGATGCCGAATCGCGGCGGCGCGCGGAGACGCTCGCCGTCGCGCCGGTGTGGTTCGGAAGCGACCACGCGCCGGCGCCGCCGGGCGCACGCGCGTTCGTGCTGCGCGACCACCGTACGCTCGCCGTCGAGAACGGCAACGAGTGCGTCGTGTACCCGGTCAATGCGGGCGTCCCCGGCGAACACAATCGGCGCAACCTGGCCGCGGCATTCGCAGCGGCGGACGCGCTCGGCATCGCACCGGAACTGCTGGCGCCGCACACGACGGGGCTGCACATGCCCGCCGGCCGCTACGAGGTGCGGAACACGCGCGGCGGTGCGCGGCTGGTGTTCGATGCGTACAACGCGTCCATGTCCGGAACGCTCGCGACGCTCGCGGCGTTCGCGCACGAACCGGCGCGCCGCCGCATCGCGGTTCTCGGCAGCATGGCGGAACTGGGCGCGGATGCGCCGGACATGCACCGCCGCGTCGGCGACGCGGCCGCCGCCGCAAACGACGTCGTGCTGGCGGGCGGTGAATTCGCCGCCGACATTGCGCGCGGTGCCTACGCCGCGGGCGCGCCGCCCGAGCGCGTCGTCGTGTACGCGCAGAACGCAGACGCCCTCGCGTGGTTGCGTGCGAACGTCGGTCCCGGTGATGCGATCCTGCTCAAGGGCTCGCGCAAGTACAAAATGGAAGAGATTGCCGATGGTTTGGCCCGCGAGGCGACGGTATGATTCCCATGGCCGTGCGCGAGCCGGGGTTGCCGGACGGCCTGGTAGCAATTCCGGTACGCACGCGGCTGATCGGACCCGGCGACGACATCGGCGCGGTCGTTGCGGCTGCGGTGCACGACATCGCGCGCCCGCAAGACGTCGTGGCGATCGCGGAAACTGCCGTCGCGATCGCGCAGCGCCGGTTCGTCCCCGCCGAATACGTGCGCCCGTCGCGCCTCGCATTCGCGCTCGCGCGGCGCGCCGGTGCGCTCGCGACCGTCAACCAGCCCGAATCGCTGCAGCTCGTCATCGATCATGCGGGGACGGCGCGGGTGATGTGGGCCGCACTGGCACACGTGTTCGGGCGCCTGGTTGGGCGGCGCGGCGTGTTCTACGAAATCTTGGGCGAAGCCATTGCGGCGATCGACGGATATACCGGTACGCTGCCGCCGTACGAACGTGCGATCGTGTTGGGCCCGGCGGAACCCGACCGCGTCTGCGCCGAATTGAGCGAGCGGTTCGGGTACGGCTTCGCGATCGTCGATGCGAACGATCTGCGCAAGGCGAAAGCGCTCGGCGCGTCGCCCGGCGTCGTTCGCGCGCACGTCGAGGCCGCGTTGCTTGCGAATCCGCACGGAAACGGTGACGAGCAGACGCCGCTCGTCGTGCTCACGTGGCGCGGAGCGGGTGCCAATCCGCTGCGTGAGGCGGCATGACGCTGGCGCTGTGCGGGATCGTCTCGTTCGTGCTGGCCGCGGTTTGCGGCAAGCCGCTCATCGACGCGCTCGCGCGTCTGAAAGTGCGGCAGCGCGCGTACGAAGACGCGCCGCGAACGCATCAAACGAAAACCGGGACGCCGACGATGGGCGGGGCGCTGTTTCTGCTGGCTCCGCTAGTGGCCGCGGCCTTCGTGCGCGATCGCACCACGCTCGCGTTTGCCGTGCTGATTTTCGGATCCGCGGCAATCGGCTTCGTCGACGATCTGTCCGCCATTCGGGGCGGGCGCAACCGCGGACTGCGCGCACGTACGAAGTTCTTGCTCACGGCGCTCGTCGGTACGACGTTTCTCGGCGTCGTCTGGAACACCACGACGCTCGGCACGACGATGCTCGGCGTCGGCGCCGCGCCGCCGTGGGTGTGGTACGTGCTCTCGCTGTGCGTCATTCTTGCGACAACGCACGCGGTCAATCTCACCGACGGCCTCGACGGGCTCGCCGGCGGCACGGTCTTGCCGCCGCTCGCCGTGCTCGCTTTTATCGCCGTGCGCGCCGGTACTGGCGGCGTCGCCGCCGCGGAGATCGCAACGGCTGGAGCCGTCGGCGGTTTTTTACTGTACAATCGCCATCCCGCGAAGGTGTTCATGGGTGATACCGGATCGCTCGCGCTCGGAGCCGTGCTTGCGGGCGGTGCGATTCTCACCGGCACGCAATTGCTGCTGCCGCTGATCGGCGGTGTCTTCGCGGCCGAGACGCTGTCCGTCATCTTGCAAGTTGCCTCGTACAAGACGACGAAACGCCGAATCTTTCGCATGAGTCCTCTCCATCATCACTTCGAGCTCGGCGGTTGGCCGGAAACCAAAGTGACGACGCGGTTTTGGCTCGCGTCCGTCGCACTCGCCGTGCTTGGTTTTGCGCTCGTGGTGCGTGCATGAATCCTCCGATTAAAAGCGGTTTGTTCGATCAGAACGAGCGCGTGCTCGTCATCGGCGTCGGCCGCAGCGGCCGCGCCTCCATCTCCGTGCTCGCACCGCGCGTGGCCGCGCTGTACGCAACCGATGAAAACCCGAACGTCGACGTGTCGTCGCTCGGCGCGCCGTTCGTCGCGCCGGACACGCTGGGCGACGTTCTCCCGAACGTTAGCGTCGCGGTGCTGTCGCCCGGCATTCCGCTGAACGGCGAGCTGGTCCGCCGAGTGCAATCGGCCGGCGTTCCGGTGTTCAGCGAAGTGGAGGTCGCGTACCGTATCTGCCGCGCGCCGATCGTCGCGGTCACCGGCACGAAAGGAAAGACGACGACCACGGCGCTGATCGGCGAGATCTTCCGGCGTGCCGGCAAGACGACGTACGTGGGCGGCAACATCGGCAACGCGCTCATTCACGAGACGGCGGTCGCGGCGCCGGAGGATTGGGTGATCGCGGAGGTTTCGTCGTTTCAACTGGAGTCCATCCGCTCGTTCAAACCGCGTATCTCGCTGATCTTGAACATCTCGCCGGATCACCTGGACCGGTATTTCTCGATGGACGAATACGCCGAAGCAAAATTTCGCGTGTTCGCCAACCAAGGAGCGGGCGACATTTTCATCGGCAATCTCGACGACGAACGCATCGCGGCGCTCGCACAGGGCGACGACGCGAACCGGGTCAAGGCGCGCGCGCTCTGGTTCGCCGACGAGCCGCACCGTTCGACGGCGCTGTATGTCCGCAACGGCGAGACGATCGTGTTCGCGCCGCCGACGGGCGATCCGCGCCCCGTCGAGATCATGCGCGTCGACGAGATTGCGCTGCGGGGGCGCCACAATCTCGAGAACGTCATGGGCGCCATTCTGACCGGACTCGCCGCGGGACTCGACCGCACCGCAATCGCCGGCGCGGTGCGCGATTTTCGCGCCTTGCATCATCGGCTCGAGCGTGTCGGCGAGCGCGGCGGGGTCGAGTACGTCGACGATTCGAAGGCGACGAATCCCGGATCGGTCATGGCCGCGCTGCGTTCCTTCGATCGCCCCGTGGTGCTCATCGCGGGCGGCAAGGCCAAGGGAACGGACTTTGCCGACATGGGACGCGTCGCGTCGTCGCGCACCAAGGCCGTCGTCCTGATCGGTCAGGCGGCGGACGACATCGCCAAGACCATCAAACGCGCGAGCGTGCACCGCGCGGCGACGATGGAGGAAGCCGTGCACATTGCCGCGTCGGTCGCCCAAGCGGGCGATGCCGTCCTGCTCTCGCCAGGCTGCGCGTCGTTCGATATGTTCGTATCGGCCGAAGATCGCGGCGAACAGTTCGCGGCGGCGGTGCAACGGCTGGATGCGGGCGTACGCGAACATGCTCGGTAAGGCCGGCGCGTTCGCGGCGTTTCCGCCGGCCGCCGCGGGCTCGAAGCGCCGCATGCCGGCTGCGCGCGAACGGCTCGCGCCGCCCGACATGGTACTCTTCGCCGTCGTCGCCGCGCTCGTCGCAATCGGCCTCGTGATGATCTACAGCGCGTCGAGTGCCACCGCGTACGCCGCGTATCGCGACACCGCATATTATGTGAAGCGTCAGTTCGTGTGGCTGCTGGTCGGACTCGGGCCGGCGTTCCTCGCATACCGTTTCGATTATCGCGGCTTGCGCCGCTTCGCGCCGTTCGGCGTCGCGATCGCGGTCACGCTCCTCCTTGCCGTGCTCATCCCGCACGTCGGCGCCATGTCGGGCGGCGCGCGCCGCTGGATTGCCGCAGGACCGTTCCAGTTCCAACCATCGGAGTTTGCAAAGCTCGCGCTCGTCGTGTTTCTCGCGGCGAAACTGTCCTCGCTCGGCGAGCACGTCCGGTCGCTCACACGGGGCGTCGTTCCGGCCCTTTTCGTTACGGTGCTGGTGGGAGGTCTCATCCTCAAGGAACCCGACATGGGCACCGCCAGCATAGCGATTTTTACGGCGTTCGCGATGCTGTTTTGTGCGGGCGCGCGCATCGAACATCTCGTGATGTCGTCGCTTGCGATGCTGCCCGTCGTCGCGCTGGCGATCTTTTCGAGTCCGTACAAGCGCGATCGGATATTCGCGTTCATCGATCCGTGGAAAGATGCACAGAACACGGGATTTCACATCGTGCAGTCGCTGCTCGCGCTGGGAAGCGGCGGCGTCTTGGGTCTCGGCCTCGGCGCCTCGCGCCAGAAGTTCTTTTATCTCCCCGAGCAGTACACCGACTTCATCTTCGCGATCATCGGTGAGGAACTGGGCCTGCTCGGGGCCTTCGCGGTGATCGCGCTCTTCGTCATCTTCGCATTCCGCGCAGTGCGCATCGCGATCGCCGCGCCCGACCGCTTTGGGATGCTGCTCGCGCTCGGCTGCACCTTTCTCATCGTGATCCAAGCGTTCGTGAACATCGGCGTCGTGACGTCGTCGTGGCCCGTCACCGGCGTACCGCTTCCGTTCCTGTCCTTCGGCGGAACGTCGCTCGTCGTATCGATGGTCGCGGCGGCCTTGATCCTCAACGTCGGCCGCCGCCGCGGAATGCCGGCGCGTTAAACTTCGCGTCGCGTTCGCAGGCGGAGGCACCGGCGGACATATTTACCCGGCGCTGGCTATCGACGATGCTCTGGGCGCGCGCATGTCCGACGGCTACGAGCCGCGCTTCTTCGGCAATCGGCATGGATTGGAGGCAAGCCTCGTCACCGCGATGCCGCTGACGTACGTGCCCAGCGCGGCACTGCGGCGCAAAGCGTCGCTGAGCGTCGTGCGCACGGCGGCTCTCAACGTCGCGGGCGTTGTCGCGGCGCTGTGGGCGCTGGCGCGGTTCCAGCCGGCGATCGTCGTGGCGACCGGCGGCTACGTGTGCTTCCCCGTCGTCGTCGCGGCAAGGATGCTGCGGATGCTGCGCGTTTGCAACTGCGCGATCGCGCTGCTCGAAATCAACGTTCGGCCGGGCCTGACGAATCGGCTGCTCGCGCCGCTGGTCGATGAAGTCTGGGCGACGTATGCGGACTCCGCACGCTCGTTCGGCAAGAAAATGGTGGTGACCGGAACGCCGACGCGCACGTCGCTCGCGCGCCGGTCGCTTCCGGCGATCGCGCGCGAGGCGCTCGGCCTGGATCCCGCGCGCACGACGATCGTCGCGATGGGTGGCTCGCAAGGTGCGCGCTCGATCAACGAAGCCGTCGCCGCGCTGGTGACGCGCCGCTCGCTAGCGGATGATTGGCAAGTCCTGCACATCAGCGGCGAGCGCGACTATGCGTACATGCAAGCCGAAGAGCGCGAACTCGCGCGCGGCAACACCGTGCGGCTCGTGCCGTACCTTCCCGATCCGGCGAATGCGTTCGCCGCGGCGGACATCGTGATCGCCCGGGCCGGTGCCTCGACGTTAGCGGAGCTCGCGGTCACGGCGACGCCCGCGGTGCTGGTGCCGTATCCGTTCGCCGCCGAGGGCCATCAGGCCGCGAACGCGGCGCTCTTCGCGGAGCGGGGAGCCGCCGTCGTTCTCACCGACGCGGAATTGAACGGCGACCGTTTGTGGTGGACGTTGCGCGCGTGTCTCGAGCCGCAACGTCTGCACGCAATGCGCGCGGCCGTCGCTCGTCTCGCGCGGCCCGACGCCGCGGGCGCGATTGCAACGCGCATCGCAGCACTTGCCGGGCGCGAGGGTAGGCGCTCCCGGGGAGCCGAACGGAAAGGCCCGTGACGACGGGAACGGCCTACCACTTGGTTGGCATCGGCGGTAGCGGCATGAGCGCGATCGCGCGTCTGCTGCTCCGGCGCGGCCTGCGCGTCAGCGGTTCCGATCTGCATGCGACGCCGCTCGTGCGCGAACTGGAGAGCGAAGGAGCCGTCGTTGCGATCGGCCATCGCCCCGAAAACGTCGGCGCCGCCGGCATTTTGGTCGTTTCGAGCGCCATCGCACGCGACAATCCCGAATACGGCGAAGCGGAACGGCGCGGGATGCCGATCGTGACGCGGGGCGAGATGCTCGCGCGCATCATCGGTACGATGCCGACCGTAGCGATCGCCGGTACGCACGGCAAAACGACCACCACGGCGATGGTGGCGGCCATTTTTGAGGGCGCCGGGTACGATCCAACCGTCGCGCTCGGGGGCCAGCGCGTCGACTCGGCGTCCAACGCGCGCGCCGGCAACGGCGATTGGTTCATCACCGAGAGCGACGAGAGCGACGGTTCGTTTTTGCGGCTGTCGCCGACGATCGCGGTCGTCACGAACATTGAAAACGACCACATCGCAAGCGATGCCGATCTCCCCCTGCTCGTCGAACAGTTCGTGACGTTTCTGGAAAAACTCGCCGCTTCGGGTGCTGCGGTTATCGGCGTGGACAATCGCACGAGCGCGGGCCTCGTTCGCCGCATCGCCGCGCCCGTCACCACGTTTGCGACGCGCGCGCAGGCCGATCTGCGTGCCGACGACGTGCGGTACGTCGCCCTCGGTTCGGAGTTCACGCTCCTCGAGCGCGGATGTGAACGGGGGCGCGTCGCGCTGCACGTTCCGGGTGAAATCAACGTGAAGAATGCGCTTGCGGCCGCGGGCGCAGCGCTCGCCGCCGGCATCCCGTTCGATGCGATCGTCCAGGCGCTTGCGTCCTTTCGCGGCGTGCGCCGCCGCTTCGAGGTCGTCGGCCGTTCGGCGGGCCTCACCGTCGTCGACGATTACGCGCACCATCCGACGGCGATTGCGGAAACGATCGCGGCGGCACGCCACATGACGAACGGACCGGTCGTCGTCGCCTTTCAGCCGCATCGCTACACGCGCACCGCCTACCTCGCGGCGGATTTCGCGCGCGCGCTGGCCGCTGCGGATTGGGTGTATCTAACGCCGGTGTATGCGGCCGCGGAACCGCCCATCGCGGGCATCAGCGAGCGGTCCATCGGGGAGCCGCTCTCCGCGGCAGGCACGCCCGTCATCTACGTCGACGACGTGACGACGCTTGCCACGCGCATTCCTCACGAAGCGCCCCACGGCGCATTGGTGCTCATGCTCGGCGCGGGCTCCATTTCGAGCATCGCGCATCAGCTCGGCGCGGCAATCGCCGAAGCGCCGGTCGCGGCGACGTGAACTCGCTGCTGAGCGCCGCCGACCGGGCGGCGCTGCTCGAGCGCTTCGGCGAGCGCGTACGATTCGACGAGCCGCTCGCGCCGCACACGTGGTGGAAAATCGGCGGTCCCGCCGATGCGTTGATCGCGGTCGAGAACAGCGAGGACGTCGCCTTTATCATGCGCTTCGCGTTCAAGCGCCGGCTGCCGCGCTTCATGCTCGGGCTCGGGTCAAACATTCTCATCGGCGACGGCGGCCTGCGCGGGCTCGTGCTGCGGCTCGGCGGGGACTTCGGCGCGCTGGACGTCGCCGACGAAGACGGATACATCGTGGTGCGTGCCGGCGCCGCGACGCCCATGGCCATGCTGACCGCCCAAGCCGCATCGAAGGGCGCCGTCGGCATCGGCTCGCTCGCGGGAATTCCCGGCAGCGTGGGCGGTGCGCTGGCGATGAATGCGGGCACCGATCGCGAGATCGGCGATTTCGTCCGCGACGTGTGGGTCCACACGGCGGCGAAGCCCGACGCGCACCCGGTGAACGTGCGCTATTTTTATCGCCACACGACGCTTGCGCGCGATGCCGTCGTCGCCCGCATCACGCTAGCGTTCGAGCGCGGCGATTCGGCGGACGTGCGCGCAGAAATGCAGGCGCGTCTCGTGCGTCGCAAGGCAACGCAGCCGATCGCGCTGCCCAACGCCGGATCCTGTTTTCGCAATCCGCCGGGCGACAAGGCGGGCCGGCTGATCGAGGCGGCCGGCGCCAAGGGCTGGCGCACGGGCGGAGCGGAAGTCTCGACGCTGCACGCCAACTTCATCGTCAACGTGGCCGACGCCAAAGCACGCGACGTCACGACGCTGCTCGCGAAGGTGCGCCGCGCCGTGAGCGAACGGTTCGGCATCGACCTGCAACCCGAAGTTCACCTCGTCGGAGAATTCGTCGCCTGAAACACGTGTATGGCTAAGTACAAAGTTGCCGTCGTCATGGGCGGTCCGAGCGCGGAACGCGAGGTGTCGATCGAAAGCGGCAACGGCGTCATGCGCGCGCTCGGCGCACTGGGACACGAAGCGCGCTCGCTCGATTTCGACGCGCGTTTCATCGATGCGCTGCGTGACATCCGGCCCGACGTCGTGTTCAATGCGCTGCACGGCACGGGGGGCGAGGACGGCCGCATTCAGGGCGTGCTCGAATGGCTGGGCGTGCCGTACACCGGCAGCGACATCACGAGCTGTGCGCTCGCGATGGACAAGCATCTCACGAAGAAACTGCTCAACGCCGAAGGCCTGCCGACGCCGGCTTGGGATACCTTCGATCTCACCGGCGGAACGCTGCCGCTCTTACCGGGTTCGCTCGATCCGCCGATCGTCGTCAAGCCGCGCAGCAGCGGTTCGAGTGCCGGCGTCTCCATCGTGCGCACGCATGAGGAGTGGACCAAGACGATGATCGCGATGTCCGGACGGATGAACGCGGTACTCGCCGAGGAATTTGTCGCGGGCCGCGAGTTTTCGTGCGGTGTGCTGGGCGAGGACGCGTTGCCCGTGGTTGAAATCATCTCGAGCGACGACTTCTATTCGTACGATGCGAAGTACAAGCCGGGCGGTTCGCGGCATCTCGTGCCGGCGCCGATCGACCATGACTTGACCGCGCGCCTGCAGATGCTCGCGCTGTCGGTCCATCGCTTGATCGGGCTGCGCGACTATTCGCGCACGGATTTCATCGTGACGCGCGAAGGCCGACCGTACATTCTCGAGATCAACGCGCTTCCGGGGTTGACGCCGCAGTCGCTGCTGCCGGACGAAGCGCAACACGCGGGCATCAGTTACGAGGCGCTGATCGAGCGCCTCGTGCAGTTCGCCGCCGGCCGCGCCGCGCTCGTGTAATGCGCGCCCGCGAAGTACGCCTGACGGCGCGCCCGAAGGCGATGCCCGGGAAGGACTGCTTCGCGCTCGTCGACGTGGACGTTCCGGTGCCGCGCGACGGCGAGGTGCGCGTGCGCAACACGCACATGTCGGTAGATCCCTACATGCGCGGCCGCATGAACGAAGGGCGCTCGTACGTGCCGCCTTTCGTCGTCGGTGCGGCGCTCGAAGGCGGCGCCGTCGGCGTTGTCGAGGAGTCCCGTGCGCCGGAACTGCCGGTGGAAACCGTCGTTCTTTCGGCGCTGGGCTGGCGCGACTACGCGGTTGCGCCGCACCGCGCGTTTCGCCCAATCGATGTGACGGTCGCGCCGCCCAGTGCGTACCTCGGCGTGCTCGGCATGCCGGGCCTCACCGCATGGGTCGGGCTCTTCGCAATCGGAGAACTGACGGCCGGCGAAACGGTCTTCATCTCGTCGGCGGCCGGCGCCGTCGGCAGCACTGCCGGCCAGCTCGCGAAGCGTCGCGGCGCGCGCGTTATCGGCAGCAGCCGGTCGGCCGAAAGTGCCGCGATTTTGCGCGAACGTTTAAGGTTTGACGAAACGCTCGTCGTCGAAGCGGGAAATTTTGCAACACAGCTGCGCGCGGCGGCGCCGGACGGCATCGACGTGTACTTCGATAACGTCGGCGGCGAACAGCTCGAGGCCGCCCTCGCGGTGCTGCGCGATTTCGGCCGCGTCATCGCGTGCGGCATGATCGCCAATTACAACGAGCCGGTTCCCGGTCCCCGGAACATCGCCCTCGTCGTACCGAAACGTCTCCGGCTGCAGGGCTTCATCGTGTCCGACCACACCCGGCGCATGCCCGAGTTCATCGCGGACGTTGCGCCCGCGCTCGCGGCGGGCGAGCTCACCGGCTTGGAGACCACGGTAGCCGGGCTCGAGCGCGCGCCGCAGGCGCTGCTCTCGCTCTTTACACCGGGAGCGCACGTCGGCAAGCTGATCGTCACGCTTCCTTAACCGGGCGCCGCCGGGGAGCCGGCGAAGGTCCCGGCATGATCGAGTTCGAGCACGACTTGGTGCAAGACGACCGGATCCACCGGCGCCTTTATACCGATCCCGCGATTTTCGATCTCGAAATGCGCCGCATCTTCGAGCGCGTTTGGGTGTACGTGGGGCACGAATCGGAGATTGCGGCCGGCGGCGATTACAAAACGGCGAAGATCGGACGCCAGCCGGTCGTGCTCGCGCGCGAGGAATCGGGGGCGATCAACGTGCTCGTGAATCGCTGCATGCATCGCGGTTCGATCATCTGCCGCGATGAGAAGGGCAACAGCCATTTCTTCCGCTGCCCCTACCACGGCTGGACGTACAAGAATACGGGTGAGTTGATCGGCGTACCGCGCCGGCAGCGGTATCCCGACGACTTCGCGATCGGCACCCTCGATGCGATGCACGTCCCGCGCGTCGAGACGTATCGCGGCCTCATCTTCGCGAGCTTCAACTCCGAGATCGAACCCGTCATCGAGTACCTCGCGCAGGCGCGCCACGTCGTCGACCGCATCCTCGACCTCTCGCTCGAGGGCACGATCGGTCTCGCGCCCGGCCCGAATCGCCATCGCTATCCCGCAAACTGGAAATTTCAAGCCGAAAACGGCGTCGACGGCTACCACGCAATGTTTTTGCACGAATCGTTTTTCGCGATTCAAAAGCGGCGCGCCGACAGCGCACGATTAGCGCCGCGCAATGAGGAGCTGGGCTGGACGCAGGCCTTCGACAACGGCCACGCGCTCTTAGCGCGGCGGCTGCCCGACGACGAGGTCGCGTCGGTCCGCGCCCGCTTCCCCGAGTACTACGATGCGCTCGAGCACAAAGTCGGCGCGGAACGGTTCCGCGAGCTGTTCGAGCAAACGAACCTTTTTATTTTCCCGAACCTGTACTTGATCCTCAATCAGGTGCGCGTCATTCAACCCGTAACCTTCGACGATACGATCGTGACAATGACGCCGTTCACGCTCGGCGGCGCGCCGTCGGCGCTGAACGAACTGCGCCTGCGCGAGCACGAGCAAGGCTTTGCCCCGGCCGGCTTCATCGGTCCCGACGACTATGCGGCGTTCGAGTGCGTGCAGGAAGGCCTGGCGGCCGCAAGCGTCCCGTGGCTGGTGCTTTACCGCGGCATCCACGACGAACAGACATTGCCGGACGGCTCGCGGCGCGGGAAGCCGTCGGATGAAACGCCGCAGCGCGGCATGTACCGGCGGTACCGCGAGCTGATGAACGCGAGCGCGCCCGCATGAAGGCGGCGCTTCCGGTGCTCGAACGGGCCGACGCGGAGGCGCTGCTCTATCGCGAGGCCGCATTGCTCGATGCCGGCGAGCTCGAGGAATGGCTCACCTTGTTCGCCGCCGATGCGACGTATTGGGTGCCTGAGAACGATGGGGACGATCCGCATGCGAAGACGTCGGTGCTGTACGACGACCGCGGGCGTATGGAAGATCGCGTCTGGCGGCTCTTGAGCGGATCCGCACATGCGCAGATTCCGCCGTCGCGCACCGTGCGCTTCGTCACCAACGTGCGAATCGGCGAGCGCGCGGGCGATGTAACGCTCGTGCACTCGAACCTGCTGATCGTTGAGGCGCGCAAGGAGCGCACGCGCATCGTCGCGGGGCGCGTCGAACATCGCGTGCGGCCGCATAGCGCCGGTTGGACGATCGCACAGAAGAAGATCGACCTCGTCGACCGCTCGCAGGCGCTCTACAACCTCACTTTCGTGCTCTGATGATCCTGCGCAACGAATTCGCGGCAGTCGAAGTGCTCGTCGATGAATCGGCGAACGGGCCGACGCTGCTCGTTCGCGACCTCGAGCACGGTACGGAAATTCGTCTCGACGTCCTGGAACTGGAGAGTCTCACGCGCCTTTCGCATGAGGATCTCGCGCCGTGGGTGCGGCCGGAGTGACGCTTCCGCGCGAGGCGCGCGCTGCGGTGACGCTGGGTCCGGGCGCCGTTGAGGTGCGGCGTTTTGCGCTGCCCGAACTGCGCGACGACGATGCGCTGCTCGCCGTGGAAGCTGCCGGCGTGTGCGGAAGCGACTATCCGTTTTTCGCGGGAATGCGTGACGGCGGCGCGCGAATTCAAGGGCACGAAAACGTCGGCCGCATCGCCGCGATCGGCGCGGCGGCGGCCCGCCGCTGGAACCTCGCAGCGGGCGACCGCGTCGTCGTGGAAGAGTTTATTCCGTGCTGGCAGTGCCGGATGTGCCGCACGGGAAACTATCGCATTTGCGACCGTAGTGATCTGTTTCTGGCACCGAAGGACTTGCTGCGTTACGGCGATACACCGGTGGACGTTGCGCCGGCGCTCTGGGGCGGTTTTGCGGAATACCAGTACCTGCACCCAAATTCGCTCGTTTACCGCATGGCGGATCACGTGGCCGCGGACGCTGCGCCGCTGTTTATCCCCATTGCCAACGGCTTGCGCTGGGTGCGCGAGGTCGCGCAGCTGCCGGTCGGTGGAACGATCGTCATCCAGGGTCCGGGGCAGCACGGACTCGGTTGCGTGATTGCCGCGAAAGAAAGCGGCGCGGCCGCGATCGTCGTCGTCGGGTTGGCTCGCGATCGCGTGCGCTTCGCGGCCGCTCGCGCCCTGGGCGCAACGCACGTCGTGGTCGCCCCGGAGGAAGACGTCGAGGCGCGCGTCCGCGCGATAACCGGCGGCGAACTCGCGGACGTCGTCATCGACCTGACGCCGGGGGTGACCGCACCGCTCTCGCTTGCGATGCGCCTCGTGCGCAAGCTTGGTGTCGTCATCATGGCCGGCGCCAAGCACGAGCGCATGAACGACCTCGACAGCATGCAGATCTACGCGAAGGAACTCACCGTGCGCGGAGTGCGCGGGCATGACATCCGTTCCGTCGTGCCGGCGATCGCGCTGATTGAGTCCGGGCGCTACGATTTCACGCCCCTGCTGACGCACCGCTATGGCCTGAACGACGTCGCTCGCGCCCTTGCCACGATCGGCGGCCGCGCCGACGCCGACGCCATTCATCTCAATGTCGTGCCCGGGGGCGCAGGCTGATGCGCCGTCATCGGAAGGAGATCGATCCAATGCTTGACCGCGCCGCTTTTCTCCGCGCTGCGGCGGCCTTCGCGGCCGCGCCCCTCGCCGCCGGAATCCCGTCGGTCGTACGCGCACAGCCTGCGGCGGCGACCGTGCGCATCGCGACCATCCCCATCGACGCGGGCGCGCAAGCCTATTATGCGGAGGACCTAGGTTTCTTCAAGCGGGCGGGTATCGCGGCGGAGATCCAATCGATCACGAACGGCAGCGCGATCGCATCGGCCGTCGCCTCCAACGCCGTCGACGTGGGATTCGCAAACCTGTTTTCGATCGCCGCCGCGCACAAGCGTGGGCTGCCCTTCGTCGTGATCGCGCCGGCGGCGACCTACACGGACGCGGCGCCCACGTCGGAACTGGTCGTCGAAAAGAATTCGAAGATCGCGTCTGCCAAAGATCTCAACGGGAAGACGATTGCGGTGAACGGTTTGAAGAACATCACCCAGTTCGCGCCGCAGGCGTGGATGGACCAGAACGGCGGCGACGCCGCTTCGGCCAAATTCGTCGAGCTGCCGTTTCCCGAAATGGCGGCGGCGCTGGCGGCCGGTCGTGTCGACGCGGCGCTGCTTGCCGAACCGTCTTTGACGCAGGCGCGCGGAACGACTCGCGTGCTGGCCAAAGCGTACAGTGCGATCGCGAAAGAGTTCCTCATCGGCGGCTGGTTTACTACCACACAATGGGCCGCGGCGCACGGCGACGTCGTCAAGCGGTTTGACGACGCGCTGCGCGACACGAGTGCTTGGGCGAACAAGAACCACCGCGCGTCCGCCGTCGTTCTCGCGAAGTACGCGAAGATCGACATTAACGTGCTGAACGCCATGACGCGCGCGAGCTATCCCCCGCGACTGACCGCCGCGCTCATGCAGCCGCCCATCGATGTGTCCGCCAAGTACGGCTTGATCGACGGCACGTTTCCGGCGCAAGAACTCATCTACGCGAAGGAGCGCTAGGACGCGCGGCGGGCGCCGCGGGAGCGCCTGCCGCGCCTCACGAATTCCGGCTCGATATGGCTGGAACGGTGGTCGATCGCGGTCTTGAAGGCGTCGTCGTCGGCGAGACCGTTCTCAGTAACGTCGAGGGGCAGATCGGGCGGCTGACATACCGCGGATACGACATCCACGATCTCGCGCCCAATGCGGCCTACGAAGAGGTTGTGCATCTGCTGCTCTACGGCCATCTGCCGGATCAGGCCGAGTTGGACACGTTGAACGCCAAGCTCGCTGCCGCGCGAAGGCTGCCGCCCGAGCTGATCGCGATGCTGAACGCTATTCCCCGCGACGCTTGGCCGATGGACGTGCTGCGCACCGCTATTTCCGCCGTTTCGCATTTCGTGCCGCACCATGCCGACGGCTCGCACGAGTCAAACGCCGATGCTGCGATCAACTTGATCGCCAAGACGCCGACGATCGTCGCCGCGTGGGACCGCATCCGCCGCGGGTTGGATCCGATCGAACCCGAGCCGGCGATGCGTCTTGCCGCCAACTTCTTGTGGATGAAAAGCGGTGCGAAGTCCATCGCCGAGGCCGAGCGCGCGCTCGACATGTACTTCGTGCTGCTCGCCGACCATTCGTTCAACGCCTCGACGTTCGCGGGGCGCGTGACCGCATCGACGGGCGCGGACATTTACAGTTCGATCACGACGGCCGTCGCGACGCTCGCCGGCGATTTGCACGGCGGTGCGCCCAGCAAAGTGATGACGCATCTGGAAGAAATCGGACTGCCGGAAAAAGCCGAAGCGTACGTGCGCGAACTGCTCGCGCGCGGCGGCAAGATCATGGGGATGGGTCACCGCGAGTACAAGATCCGCGATCCGCGCGCCGAGCACCTCGAGATCATGGCCAAAGCGCTCACCGAAAAATCCCACACGAAATGGTACCTCGTCGCCCGCGCGCTCGAAGATGCTGCGAACAACGTGCTTCAGGAGGTGAAGCCGGGCAAGCGCATCTATGCGAACGTCGAATTCTACACAGCACCGACGCTGTCGAGCCTGGGCATCCCGAGTGACGAATTCACGTGCATGTTTGCGTGCGGCCGGATGGCGGGGTGGTGCGCCCACGTACTCGAACAGCTCGCCGACAACCGGCTCATCCGGCCGCAGGCGACCTACGTCGGGCCGGCCATCCATGCGCTCGAGCCGATCGCGCAGCGCAGGAGCGCGAATGGTTCGCCGGGCGGTGGGACCGCGAACGGTAAACCGGGTTGATCGCGCGCAGCGCGTCGACGAAGCGTGCGACCAAGGAAACGCAGATCGAGTTGGAACTGGCGCTCGACGGCGGGCCGATCGAGATTGCGACCGACGTGAAGTTCCTCGATCACATGCTCGAGGCGTTCGCGAAGCATAGCGGCTGCGGGCTGCGCGTTGCCGCACACGGCGACGGCATGGATCATCACCATGTCATCGAGGACGTCGGGATTGCGCTCGGTAAGGCCATCTACGACGCACTCGGCGACAAACGCGGCATCGCGCGCTACGGCTCGATGATGGTGCCGCTCGACGACGCGCTCGTCGCATGCGCCGTCGATCTTTCGGGACGCGCGTACTTGAATTTCCAGGTGACCTTTCTCGTGGAGAATCTCGGCGACCTGAAAACGGAGATGATTCGCGAGTTCTTCCGCGCCGTGGCCGACAACGGGCGCTTCAACCTGCACGTGATGCAGATGAACGGCGACGTTGCGCACCATCTGTGCGAAGCGTCGTTCAAAGCCTTCGCGAAAGCGTTCATGCAGGCGAAGGCGCGAACCGGCACGGACGACGTGCTCTCGACGAAAGGTCTGCTTGAGTAGGCTTGCGGTAGAACGCTTGCTTGCGAAAGACTGAAAAGCCGTTGCCATTCGCCGTCGGTGACAGCCGCCAGTTTACGCTCGTATCTCATAAGCCGCAGCGCTATTTCAGCTTAGGCTGGTAAACCTAACTAAAGATCTTGCTTATGATTCTCAAACGGCGCCGGCTCGTTACCCGGACACTTCCTCCGGTCTCGCTCGTGCTCGCGACTCAAGCTCAGGATTACATCGCGGCGCTGCAGTCTACGCGTTACGACGGAGAGCCCGATTCTCCGGACGCATTCAAATCCACGAACGAGTGGGTGGCCCTTTTTGCTACGGCCTGTTTTCGTGCCGTAGCTGACGCTGAGTCATTCGAGCGCAGAGTAACGTGCTTACGCACGAAATGGCGCGAGCGCTTAGGTTCAATGCGCTCGGATGCGACGGCATTGCAATTGTTAGATTTTCTTCGGAGGGCTCCAATTGTAACGGCGCGCAGCCTTTAGAATCAGCAGGAATCCTCGTGAAAACGCGAGCCGGACGTCGTAACAGAGCGTTCGAGGCGCGCGAAGTCGTCGATGCATTTACCGATCTCGAGCGCCGAATTGCGAGCCCTGATGCAGAAACCAGAGTCTCTCCGCCCTCGCGCGTGGTTCCCGCAATGCCGGAGCGGTAGGTTTTCGCGCGTTACTTTTTCGGCCTGATTCGATAGATGTTGCCCTTGTGATCGTCGGCGACGAACAAGCTGCCGTCGGGGCCGACCGCAATTCCGGTGGGTCGCGCGACGCGCGATTCGTCCGGACGTTGAAAGCCGCTCACGAACTCGCGCCATTGCGCGCTCGGATCGTTCCAGTTCACCGGCGTCTTCGGTTCGTCGCCGTTCATCGGCACGAACGCGACGCGCGGCGGGACCAGCGGCGTATGCCAGGAGCCGTGTAGCGTCACGAACGCGCCGCCGCGATACTCCGCGGGGAAGGCGTGTGCGCCTTTTTCGTTCGCGGGATAGAATGTCGCTCCGATCGGCGTTTCATACGCCGGCATGATCACGCGCGGCACCACCGCGCCGGCGCAATTGTGGGATGCGTCCACCGGCTTCCGGTTCTCGTAGCAATACGGGTAGCCGTAGTCGGCGCGTCCGGCGTGCGCGGAGACGGCATCAAAGATTTCGTACGGATGGCCGCGCGGCAACTCGTCCTGCTGCGCCACACCGGCCCAAAGCGCACCTGTTTCGGGGTTGACGGCGAGCGCGATCGCGTTGCGGATGTGCTCGGCCTTGACGGTCATCGCGCTGCCGTCCAGCTGCATCTGCTGGATCGTCGCGCGCGTCGGATCGAGGTCGGGCATGCAGTTGTTGCACGACGAGCCGACGCTCGCGTACAGCACGCCCTTTGCCACCGCGACCGTCGTCGTTACGTGATCGCGTGCGATGCCGCTCGGGCGCACCCCGGCGATTCTTTCGGGCTTGCTACGCGGCGCACGGTCGCCGGCGTGGAACGGCAAACGGTACACGTTGAACTGTCCGGCGACGTACATCATATCGCCGTCGATAGTAACGCCCGCGACGGGCCGATCCTCGAAGGTCACGAAGCGTTGCGGCGCGGCCGCCTTTTGCTGCGCGTCCGGTACGAGGTAGATCGCGTTGCCGCTCGTCGCCACGAATAGGTCGCCGTTGGGGGCCACGGCCAACTCGCGCGCGCCGGCGACGTTGGCGATCGTCTCGATGCTGAACCCGGCGGGCACCGTGACGGCGTCGGCGGTGCGCGATTCTTGCGCGCCGGCCGGCGCGAGCAGCACGGCCAGCGCTGCGAAAAGTGCGAAGATGCGGCGCATGGTGCGGGCATTAGACCCGGCGAAGAGGACGCCTGTGACTCGCCGGCACCTGGCCGTGATCGATTATGGCGGCGGAAACATCGGCTCGCTCGTCGCCGCGCTCGGACGCCGCTCGGTGCCGTTTGCGTTGACGTCCGATCCCGCCGAGGTAGCGGCCGCCGGCGCGGCGATCCTGCCCGGCGACGGCGCATTCGCCGCAACGATGCAGGCGCTCGCGGAGCGCGGTCTCGACGACGCGATCCGCGCGCACGTGCGCGCGCGCAAGCCGTTTCTCGGCATTTGCGTCGGGATGCAAGCGCTCTTCGATTCCAGCGACGAGTACGGCGGTCACGCGGGCCTCGGGATCCTCCACGGCACCGTGCGCCGTTTCGCGCACGCTCCGCGGGTGCCGCATATGGGGTGGAACGACCTCACCCTCGAGCGCGACCATCCTTTCGTGACCGGCTTGGCGGGCGGGGAGTATGCGTACTTCCTTCACTCGTATCGCGTCGTCGACAGCGAGGACGTGCTGGCGAGTGCCGAGTACGGCGAGCGCTTTGCGGCCATCGTTGCGCGCGACAACGTCATGGCGACGCAGTTCCACCCCGAGAAGAGCCAGCGTACCGGCGGCATCCTGCTCGATAATTTTTTGCGGATCGCCGCGTGACGTGAAGCGAAGCCGGTTGACGCTCGTGCCGGCGATCGATCTGCGCGGCGGGCGCTGCGTGCGCCTAGAGCGGGGCGATCCTGCTCGCGAGAAGCGGTACGACGACGATCCCGTGGCGCGCGCGCGTGCGTTCGTCGCGGCGGGAGCCGAGCGGCTGCACGTGGTCGATCTCGACGGCGCCTTCGGCACCGGCGAGAATCAAGCGGCGCTGCGGGCGATCTGTGCGGCCGCCGGCGTTCCCGTGCGGACCGGCGGCGGCGTGCGTACGCGCGACGACATTCGAGCGCGCCTTGCAGCCGGCGCGACCAGCGTCGTCATCGGGTCGATGCTCGTCGAAGATCGCGCGGCAGCGCGCGCGGCCGTCGCCGAGTTGGGCGCCGCGGTCGTCGCCGGCGTGGACGCGCGCGGCGAGCGCGTTGCGGTACGCGGCTGGGCCGGCGCAGCATCGGTAACGCGCGATGACCTCGTGCGCGCGGTCGCGGCCTGGGGCATCGAACGCATCGTGTTCACGGAAATCGAGCGCGACGGCACGGGCGCCGGCTACGATGTCGCGGCGCTCCGGCACGTCGCGGAGCTGTCTCCGCTGCGCGTCACGGCGAGCGGCGGCGCACATTCGCTTGCCGATATCATCGCAGTGCGCGACGGCACGCCCGCAAACGTCGACGAAGCGATCGTCGGGCGCGCGCTCTACGAAGGCACGATCTCATTGGCGGAAGCGGTGTCCGTGCTGCGATAAACGATGCCGCCAACGACCGAGGCGGCGGTCGCGCGACGTTGACATTGCGCTCGCCGGACTTACGCGTGCGACGACCGTACAGTGGGAGTCCTACCCTCGCTCTTGCGTGCCCGAAACGTCGCGGTTGCTCTCACCGCGCTAAGCGTTACGTGCCCAGCGGCGTCGGGGCTGTCGCCGGGGAAGGCGGCAGTATCACGCGCATCGCCCGGCATTTCGTCGCGGCGCACGTGAACAGGATATGGTCAGGCACGAAATCCAGTGGCGCCCAATACACCCGGCGCACACGCGCCGCCTGGGCCTGCGCGAGCTGCAAGGTGATGTTGGTGCTGTCGAACGGACGAATGTCGGCCGTCACGCCGTCTTTGTCGGCGAGTGCGATCGTCGGATAGTCGGCGAAAGGCTTCGTAGAACCGTTGCTGATGAGCGCTTCGAGAAGCCACGCGCGCTTACCGTCGATCGGTTTTTCGTTCAGCCCGTCCGTGGAACGCGGCGCGCCGAAATACACCGGCTTCATGCGCACGTACCCATCGAAGACCGCATTCGGCCACACGGCGGAAATGCCGCCGACCTGATTCGCGCCGCCCGTTACCGGCGCCGGCGTCCCCGCACCAAGCAGCGCGCTGCCTCCCGCGATGGCGAACGCAACGATACAACAACGCGCGAAGATCATCACCGGAACCTCCTCATGCGCTTGCGCGGGGCGCCGGCGCGGCCGAAATCGACGGCGACGGCGAGGGCGACGGGCGCGCGCGCAAGACGCGCGCATGCGGCGTTTCAACAACGGCCGGTCCGCTTTGCATCGACGCGGGCACGTTCGTCAGCGGCACCCGCTTGTGAACCGGCGGCGGTGCCGGCGACGGCGACGCGACCGGACGTATCAGCAGCACCGGAACACGGGTGGCGTCCGGTGATGGCGCCGGCGTAGGCATCGGCCGCACGAACGTGCGATGCGGGATCGCGGGCGTACTCGTTGCGAGCGGTGCGGGCAGCGGCTGCGCCGTGGGCTGCGGACCGCGAAACGCGGGAAAAATCGTGTACAGCCGCAGCGGCGACGGTATCGTGTAATTCACGACGCCGCCGTGCGCGTCGGTATAATGGACGTAGGCGTGCGCGTAGGCCTGATCGATGCCTTCCGGCAAATAAACGTGCGCGACGTAGCGCGAAATGCCTTGCTGCACGAAGCTGAATTCGCCGGGAACTCCGTCGATCGTTACATACCCGTAACCGCCCGGCGGCCCGTAGGCGATGACGTCAAAATACCGTTCGCCCGGGACAGGCACGCGGTCGACGAACACGGAGCTGAGGCCGCTGCCGGACGCCGCTGTGGACGGCGGTACGTAATTGCTCGTGAAGCGCCAATCCGCGGCGAACGGAACGCCGCCGCGATCGGTGCCGGCGACACGCACGTCGTGCGCGCCGGCGGCCAGCGGCGCGCGCGGGGTGTACACGATTTCGTCGCCGATCACGGTCGCGTTGCCGGTGACGTCGGTGCCGTCGATCCAAAGACGAATCGCCGCGACATCGACCGGCGCTCCGCCTTGCGGTTCGACGCGCGCGGAAATTGCCGGGAAGGCGTCCGCGACCGCGCCGCCGGGCTGCGGAAACTTCTGCGTCACCGCAGCCGCAATCGGCGGCGGCGCTTCGGGGGTTGCGACCGCGACCGGCGCCGGCGGTGCAGGGCGGCGCGCGGAACGCAGTGCGATCGCGTGCGTTGCCGCATCGAATCCGACGCCGAACCCGAGCGCTTCCGCTGCCGTGCGCAACGGAACGTACGCGTGCCCCTGGTTCACGAACGGTGCGGCTACCGCCACGCGCCGGCCGTTGCGCTGCACAGTAACGGTGCGCGTCGCGGCATCATAGTCGACGCGAGCGCCGAGTGCAGCGGCGAGCGAGCGCAACGGCACGAGCGTCCGTCCAGCCAGGACGATCCCGCGCGGCGCCGGCGCGACGGGCCGGCCGTCCAC
>JBHEMQ010000011.1:0-245 GCA_046262475.1 Candidatus Velthaea sp. | reverse complement strand
CCAACAATGCCAGCATGCCGGAAGAACGCTTTCTGCAGAAACGCCGTTAGCGGTAGCTGCGCGGAACGTGGCCGGGCAGCCGCGTGACGAGTTCGTAGCCGATCGTTCCCGCCCAGTCTGCGGCTTCATTGGCGTCGATTCGCTCGGCCCCGTCTTGGCCGATCAGCGTCACGGTCGAGCCGGGCGCGGCGTCGGCCACGTCGGTGAGATCGAGGAACGCCATGTTCATGCACACGCGCCCCACG
>JBHEMQ010000010.1:45263-45594 GCA_046262475.1 Candidatus Velthaea sp. | reverse complement strand
GCCCTCAGCTGCACCGGATCCGTGGAGTCGAGCACGTGCAGTTTCGGAAAGCCGGGCGTTGCCCCGAACGTCTCGCGCAGGATGTCGGGCGCGAGCGAACTGCCGCCCATGCCGAGCACGACGACGTGCGCGAAGCGCTTCGCCGCGGCCTGCGCGAACTCGACCACTTCGGGTGCCGTCGAGTGAACGCGCTCCGGAATGTCGACCCACCCGAGCGCCTTCTTGATGATGTCGACATGTGCCGGATCGGCGGACCACGGGGCCGGATCGTGCTTCCAGAGTTTGCTCAAGAAGTCGCTGCCGGCCAGTGCTTGCAGCGCCGCATCCGCGC
>JBHEMQ010000010.1:28274-45253 GCA_046262475.1 Candidatus Velthaea sp. | reverse complement strand
GCCTCGAGCAGCGCGGTGAACGATTCCGCGAACGACTTGACGCCCTCGGCAACGAGGTTTTCCGTCACGTCGTAGACTGAGATTTGGGCCTTCGCGAGTTCGGCGATGACGCGGCGCGCGCCGTCGAGGTCCTCGAGAATCGTGTCCGCGCGAACGTTACCATGATCTTCGAGTGCTTCGAGCGTTTGCGGCGGCACCGTATTGACCGTGTCGCGCGCGACGACGTTTTCCAGGTACATCAGATCGCTGTACGCCGGGTTCTTGGTGCCGGTGGAGGCCCACAGCGGACGTTGTACGTGCGCGCCCGCCGCGCGGGCGCGCGCGAACTTGTCGCCGTTGAACAGCTTCAAGAAACGCTGGTACACGAGCTTCAAATTGGCGATGCCCGCTTTACCCGGCAGATCCTCGAGCGCCGTCTCGCCGGAGCGAATCTTCGCATCGAGCAGTTTGTCGATCGCCGTATCGATGCGCGAGACGAAGACGCTGTTGACGGACGCGATTTTGTCGACCGGCAGATCTTTCGCGACGCGCTCGTTGATGCCGTCGATGTACGCTTGTGCGGCGGCTTCATACCGGTCCACGGAAAAGACCAGCGTTACGTTGATGTTGATGCCTGCGGCAATCGACGCGCGGATCGCGGGCACGCCTTCCGCGGTGCCCGGAATCTTGATCATGACGTTTGGCCGGTCTACCTCTTTCCACAGCCGCGCCGCGGCGTGGATCGTGCCCTGGGTGTCGTGCGCCAGGGTCGGCGAGACCTCGAGGGAGACGAAGCCGTCGGCTCCGTGCGTCCGGTCGAACAGCGGCCGGAATTCATCGCAGGCGCTGCGCATGTCGGCGATCGCGAGCTTTTCAAAGAGCGTCCCCGGATCCGTCGCTTGCGAGACGAGCGTGCGCAGTTGCTCGTCGTAATCGTCGCCGTGGCCGATCGCCTTTTCGAAGATCGTCGGATTCGAGGTCATGCCGCGCAGCCCCTGATCGATGAGCCGGCGCAGTTCGCCGGATTGAAACATCGAGCGCCGGATGTTGTCGAGCCAGACGCTCTGCCCCACGTCGCTGAGCTGCTGCATCTTCGTTGCCATGATGCGGTTCTTTCCGTCCTTTAGACTTGTGCGAGAAGCCCCGCGGCGACATCGGCCACGTGCTCCGGTGTAAACCCGTATTCTCGTGCAATGGCCGCAGCGGGCGCGGACGTGCCGAAATGATCGATCCCGATCGCGACCCCGCGGTCGCCGACGTAGCGCGACCACCCGAGCGTGGTTCCCGCCTCGATCGAGACGCGCGCCTTCACGTCGGGCGGCAGCACGGCATCGCGATAGGCGGCGTCCTGCGCGTCGAAGAGCGACCAGCACGGCAGCGACACGACGCGCGCCTTGGTGCCGCGGCCGGCGAGCAGCTGCGCGGCCTCGACGGCCAGCGAAACTTCAGAACCCGTCGCGATCAGGATGGTGTCGGGTGCGCCGTCCGTGTCGCGCAGGATGTAGCCGCCGCGCCGGACCGCCGCATCGCGCTCGCCCAAGAACGGGAGTTTCTGGCGGGAAAGGACGATCGCCCACGGCCCCGTCGCCGGTTCGACTGCCAATTTCCAGGCTTCCAGCGTTTCGAGCGCGTCTGCGGGCCGCACCACCATGCAGTTCGGCGTCGCCCGCAAATGCGCCAGCTGCTCGATGGGCTGGTGCGTCGGCCCGTCCTCGCCCATGAACACCGAGTCGTGCGTGAACACGTACACCGACCGGATCTTGTTGATGCAGGCCAGCCGCAACGCCGGTTTCAGATAATCCGAAAAATTGAAGAACGTTGCGGCGAACGGCAGCAAGCCGCCGTGCAGTGCGATACCGTTGATCGCCGCGGCCATCGCATGCTCGCGCACGCCGAAGTGCATGTTGCGCCCGCCGTAAGAAGCCGGCTGGAAATCACCGCCACCTTTGAGATACGTCTTGGTCGACGGATCGAGGTCGGCCGAACCGCCGACAAGTTCCGGCAGCGCGCCGGCAATAGCGTTCATGATCGTCCCGCCGGCCTCGCGCGTCGCGACGCTGCCGTTCTCCGCGGTAAACGCCGGCCACGGCAGTTGCGCCGGCAGCTTGCCGTCGCGGCAGCGCTCGAATTGCGCAGCAAGTTCCGCACTCGCGCCGCGCCACCGCGCATAGCGCTCGTCCCATTCGCGCTGCAGCTGCGCCCCCCGTGCCTGCGCCGCCGGCGCCAGTTCGGCGGCGTCCGGCGGTACGTAAAACGGCGGATCAGCCGGCCAGCCGAGCGTCTCTTTTGTTTTCGCGACGTTGTCGGCACCCAGCGGTTCGCCGTGCGCGGCGAACGTGTTTGCGCGCGGCGAACCGTAGCCGATCGTGCTGCGCACGAGGACGAGCGATGGTTTGTTCGTTACCGCTTTGGCGGCCGCGAGCGCATTGTCGAGAGCGGCGACGTCGTTGGCGAATTCGCCGCCGACGAACTGCGTATGCCAGCCGTATGCCTCGAACCGCTGCTGGACGTCCTCGGTGAACGTAATCTCGGTATTGCCCGCCAGCGAGATCTTATTGTCGTCGTACAGCGCGATCAGCTTGCCGAGCTGCAGATGGCCCGCGAGCGATGCGGCCTCGGACGCCACGCCTTCCATCAAGTCGCCGTCGCCGCACAGCACGTACGTATAATGATCGACGATGCTCTCGCCGCGGTTATACATGGCCGCCAAATGGGCTTCGGCCATCGCCATGCCGACCGCGTTGCCGACCCCCTGACCGAGCGGCCCCGTCGTCACCTCGACGCCCGGCGTATGGTGATACTCCGGGTGTCCGGGCGTTTTACTGCCCAGCTGGCGGAACGCCTTGATGTCGTCGAGCGAAAGATCGTAGCCGTACAAATGCAGCAGCGCATACAGCAGCATCGAGCCGTGCCCCGCACTCAGGACGAAGCGGTCGCGATTGAACCACGCCGGATCGCGCGGGTTGAAGCGGAGGTGGCGATCCCAGAGCGCGTATGCCATGGCCGCGGCGCCCAGCGGCAGGCCCGGGTGTCCCGAGTTGGCCTTTTGTACCGCGTCGACCGCCAGAAATCGAATTGTGTTGATACGCTGCTCGTCCGCTGCCGTGTTCGCCATACAACTCCCATTTGCGGCCGTCGGTAAACGCGGCCGCTCTCTCGCGCTCGTCGGGGAACCGAGGGTTCGCCTCGAGGCGCATCAACCTTCTCGTACCCGAATTGCTGCGCGGGACGCTGTAGGCGACCTTACGAACCGGCACCCAGCATGGACGTCAGTGAACTCGAAGAACGGATCGCCGCCCTCGGCGAGCATCCGGAAGGCATTTGCAAAAAACCCGGCAAGGCGATCGACGAGGTGATCCGCCTCCTCGACCGCGGCGAACTGCGCGTCGCGGAGCCGCGAGACGGCGCTTGGATCACGCACGCCTGGATCAAGCGGGCGATTCTCATGTATTTCCAGCGCATGGATGTCGTGGAGATCACGAGCGGCGGTTCGACCGCAGGATTGCCGGCGCCGAGGTTGCGCGCCTACCTTCCATCCTACTACGACAAGTTGCCGACGAAGCGCAATTATAAGAAGCTGAGCGCACGGTGCGTACCGGGCGGCATCGCGCGTTACGGTTCGTACATCGGCAGCGGCGCTATTCTGATGCCCGGCTTCATCAATATCGGTGCGTACGTCGACGACGGGACGATGGTCGACACCTGGGCGACGGTCGGTTCGTGCGCGCAAATCGGCAAGAACGTGCACCTTTCGGGCGGCGCCGGCATCGGCGGCGTGCTGGAGCCGCCGCAGGCGGCCCCGGTCATCGTCGAAGACGGTGCGTTCGTCGGCTCACGCTGCATCGTCGTCGAGGGCGTGCGCGTCGGCACGGAAGCCGTGCTGGGCGCGGGCGTCGTGCTGACCGCATCGACGCCCATCGTCGACGTGCGCGGCAGCGAAGCGCGCACTGTCAAAGGGTTCATCGAACCGCGCAGCGTCGTGATCCCGGGGAGCATTCCCAAGCAGTTCGCTGCCGGTGAATTCCGCGTGCCGTGCGCGCTGGTAATCGGTACGCGTACCGCATCGACCGATACGAAGACGTCGCTCAACGCGGCGCTGCGCGAGTACGGCGTGGCGGTCTGATGAATCCGCGGCTGCTCGGCATCGAACCGTCGCTCATTCGCGTGCTGCACGCGAAGAAAACGCCGGACGCGATCGACCTGGGTCTTGGTGAGCCGACGCTCCTGCCGCAGCAGCGGTTCCTCGTGGCGGCAACGCGCTGGGCGAGCGAGTTCGGAACGAAGTACACCGTCAACGCGGGCGATGCGGCAACGCGTGCGAAGATCGCTGCGCACTATGCGTATCCCGGCATGAGCGACGCGCGCAACGTCTGTATGACGACCGGCTCGCAAGAGGCGGTGTACGTCACGATCAAGACGATGCTCGATCCCGCCGCGGACGAACTGCTCGTGGCCGAGCCCGCGTTTCCGGCGTACGTGAAGATGGCGCAGCTGGAGGGCATCGCAACGCGCCGCGTCGGGATGCGGGAAGCCGCCGGCTTCCGCTACGACGTCGATGCCATCGTCGCCGCCATCGGACCGCGCACGCGGCTCATCGCCATCGGCTCACCGGCAAATCCGACCGGGCGGGTGTTGCGGCGCGACGACGCGCGGAGACTGGCGCAGGCGCTGCAGGCCCGTCCCGGACCGCCGGTCTGGGTGCTGCACGATGAAATCTACCGCGAGCTGACCTACGTCGACGATGCCGGTTACATGGCGCAGGTGTATCCGCATACGATCGTCGCCAACTCCCTCTCGAAATCGAATGCAGTGACGGGCATGCGCATCGGCTGGATTTTGGCACCGGCGCCCGAGATCGACGCGCTCGTGCAAACGCATGCCTGGGTAACGTCGACGGCGAGCGCGTTCGGTCAGCGGGTCGCCTTCGAGATCTTCAGCGAGCCGGATGCGCTCGGCGAACAGGCCGCGTGGTATCGGACGCAGCACGCCGGGGCGCTGGCCGCATTGCGCACGTGCGGCTTGCAGTTCATTGAACCCGACGGCACATTTTACGCCTGCGTGCGGCTGCGGGACGGCGGCGACTCCGTGCGCGCGGCGCACGCGCTCGTCGAAGAGCGCGGCGTTGTAGCGATTCCGGGCCGCATCTTCGGAGAGACACTCGAGGGCTGGCTGCGCGTCAGCTGGGTGGCGAAGCTCGATGCGTTTGCCGAGGGCTTGAATCGCATCGCTCTCCTACCGTAAACGCAGAGGGCCTTCGTATACTTCGACCAAGTCGGCGGGGCGAATGTACTTGCGCGCGACGGCGAGCAGATCGGCCGGCGTGTAGCGCGCGTAACGCGGTGCCAGCGTGCGGAAGTAGTCGTTGGGTAACCGGTTGCGCGCGATCGCCTCGCAGCGGCTCACGAGCGTTTGCGTCGATTCTTCCGCCACGAGCGTTCCGGCGATCAGTTTGGTGCGCGCGCGAGAGAGTTCGCCCGTCGTCACCGGCTGCGCCACGAGGCGCGCGAGATTGGCTTTCACGAGGTTCACCGCCGCCGGCACGTTTGCGCGATTCGCGCTGAAACTCACTTCGAGCGTCCCGCGTTCGCGCCCGACGGCGAGCGTGCTCGAGACGCCGTACACGAGTCCGCGCTGCTCGCGGATCTCGCGCATGAGACGCGTGTCGAAGCTGCCCTCGCCGCCGAGGACGTCGTTGAGAAGGTTGAAGGCGTAGAAGTCCGGATCGCGCCGGCCGACGGCGCGTTCGCCAATGCGCACGCTGACCGCGTCGCGCAGCGCCGGAACGACGACGACACGATGCCGGGTCGGCGGCAGCGGCGGAAGCACCGGCGAAGGTGCGCGGCCGATGTTCGTCCAGGTGCCGAACGCGCGCGCGATCTTCGTGCGAACGTCGTCCGGATCGACGTCGCCGGCGACGACGATCGTCGTGTGATCCGGACGGATGTAGCGCGCCGCATACGCACGCACGTCGGCGCGCGTCACCGCGCGCAGCGAGCGCAGCGTCTCTTCGCGTAAGATCGGATCGCCCGGCGCATAGATCGCGCTCAGGAACGCGCGTTCCGCTTTGGCGTCCGGGCTGTTGCGCCGCTGCGAAACCGCCGCCATCTCTTGACCGCGCACGAGATCCAAGTATTGGGCTGGAAACGCCGGATGGCGTTCGCCGTCGGCAAGAACGTCGAGCAATCGATCGAGGTCGCGCGCGAGACCGTGCACGCCGAATTGAAAGCCGAAGTTCATCTCGGCGCCCAGTGCGTCGGCGATACGCCGCTGCGCCGCGAAATCGTACTTGCTGCTGCCGTATCCGAGCAATCCCGCGGTGAGACCGCCCAGACCCGTCTTCGCGGGCGGATCGTACGCGGGCGACACCTCGACCGTGCCGCTCACGAAAACGGTCGGATTTGCGTGAACCGGTTGTACGAGCACACGCAGGCCGTTCGGCAGATGGAACTCGCGCGGATCCACGGTGCTCGAAAGGTCCAGCGGCCGCGCGACCGCGGCCGACGCCCACGGCGCGAGCACGATTCGCCCCGTCGGCGCGCGCTTGGAGAAGTCGTCCGTGACCGCGCCGCCGGGCGCCGCGCTGCCGGTGCGGCCGGGTTTCGCGAAACGCGGCGTCAACGTTCCCACCACGGCCGGTGCGGCGAAGTACTTCGCGACCGCCGCATTCATCGCGGGCGCGTCGAGTGCGGCGATGCGCTCATCGTCGAGCGCGGGATCGTGTTCTTCCACTCCGAGGGCATAGCCGTACCGGTCGCCGAGCCCGGAGATCGAGTCGCGCGCGTACAGCGCCTGCCGCGCGTTCTGCGTTTTGGCGGCGGCCAGCAACTCGCCGTCCACGCCGCTGCGAATCGTTTGCCGCACCGTCGTCTCGAAGGCGCGGCGCACCGCCTCCGGCCGCTGACCCGGCGTCACGAACAACACGACGTGAAAAATGCCTTCGCGCAACGCGGTATCCGGGTAGGCTTGATACCCGAGCGCCAATTTGCCGAGCACGAGCGTACGATAGAAAGCGGAGCGTTCGCTGTTGAGGAGAGTCGCGAACACTTGCGTCGCGGCGGCGTCCGCATGCAAATCGCCGGGAATCCGGTACGCGCAGTCGACGACTGCATACGGATAGTCGGCCGTCACCGCAACGGTCGCATGCGCCGGTGCGCGCGGCCCGCGCGCCGCGCCGGCGGCCGGGACCGGCCGGCTCGCGATGGC
The DNA here is from genome assembly GCA_046262475.1 of Candidatus Velthaea sp. Lineage (GTDB taxonomy): Bacteria > Vulcanimicrobiota > Vulcanimicrobiia > Vulcanimicrobiales > Vulcanimicrobiaceae > JBHEMQ01. The sequence goes on along the minus strand of JBHEMQ010000010.1, from coordinate 38,071 downwards.
GCCGAAGTACGTTTGCGCGTAGGTGAAAACGTCCGCCGGCTTGACGTCGCCGGTGACGACCAGCGTCGCGTTGTTCGGCGCGTAGTAGCGGTCGTAATACGCGCGCAGGTCGGCCGCCTTGGCCTTCGCGACGTCCGCGCGGACCCCGAGCGCGGTCAAGGCATACGGCGATCCCGCGAATGCCGACCGGCGCACGGCCTGCGTTAGGTTGAAGAGAGGCTGGCTGAAATCGCCGTCGATCTCGGAGAGAACGGCGCCTTTCTCGAGCGACCAGTCCTGCTCGCGCAACAGGAGGCCGCGCATGCGGTCCGCCTCGATGTGCACGGCGAGTTCGAGACGGTCGGCGGGTAAGACGACGAAGTAATGCGTGTAATCTTCCGCCGTATTCGCATTGACGATCGCTCCCAACCGCGCGGCGATGTCGTCGAGGCCGCCGCCGGAAATCGCGCGCGTGCCGCGGAACATCATGTGCTCCAAGCCGTGCGCGAGGCCGGTTTTTCTCGGCCGCTCCGCGAGCGACCCAAAGCGATACCAAATCGCGGTCTGCACGACGGCGGCGGCGTGATCCTCGATGACGTAGACGCGCAACCCGTTTCCGAGGGTACGCGACGACACGCCGGCAGCGGGCGTCGCCGCCGCAAGCGGCTCGGGTGATTGTGCGCCGGTGCCCGCGAGGAGCGCGAGCAGCGCGCACAGCGCCGCGGCGACCCGACGGGTCACTGCGGCGCTAGCTTTTCGGACCGGTTCGTACTTCAACCAAGTGATCGGGATGCAAGTACGTCTTCGCGACGCGCACGATATCCGCGGGCGTAATCTTCGCGAAGCGGCCCGCAAAGGTAGCGTAGTAGTCCAGCGGAAGATCGCTCGTTCCGATGTTGATCACGTCGCCCGCGATGGCGAAGGTCGATTGTTCGGCGATGACGGCCGCGGCCGTAAGCCGCGTTTTCTGGCGGTCGAGTTCCGTTGCGGAGACCGGCTCGCGCTGCAGCCGGCGCAACTGCTGTTGCACCACCGCGAGCGCGCTGTTCGCCTTCGCGGGCACCGCGCGGAACGAGATGTTGAAGGTGCCGCGGTCGGGCCCGGCATTCAGACTGCTCGAAATGCCGTACACCAGGCCGCGTTTCGTGCGCACTTCCTGCATGAGCCGCGAATCGAACCCGCCGTTGCCGAGCACGCTGTTCATCAACCGGAAGGCGTCGTAATCGGGGCTCGTGCGCGCGAGCGCGACGCTGCCGAGCTGCACTTCGTCGTCGATCGTCGGCGCCTCGACGATTTTGCGCACGGGCGCCGGCAGCGGCAGCGGCGGCAATTTCGGATCCGGTTTCGGCCCGGTTGCCGTCCACGAGCCGAACGCGGCGGCCACGCGCTGATGCACGTCTTCGGTGTTGACGTCGCCGACGACGGCGATCGTGGTCAGATCGGGCCGGAAGTAGTGCGATGCATACGACTTGACATCGTCGATGGAAATCGCGGTGAGCGACTCGGGCGTGTCTTGACGCAAAGCCGGATCGCCGGGCGGATAGAGGGCCTCCAGGAATGCGCGCCCGCTGCGGTATTGCGGCTGCAGCGCGCGGCGCGCGACGTTCGCGTTCTCCTGCGTCTTGACGAGAGTGAAGTAATTGTCGGGAAACAGCGGGTACTGCACGTCGTCGGCGAGCGTACCGATGAGCGCTGCCGTATCCTTCGAGAAGCCGTGCGCCGAAAAACGCTCGCCGTACGAGATTTGCGCGGCGAGATCGTCCGCCAATTTGTGCTGCGCCGCGAAGTCGTATTTCGCACTCCCGTAACCAAGCAGCGTCGACGCGATGGAGCCGACGCCTTCCTTGCCGGCCGGATCGAACACCGGCGAGGAACGGATATTGCCCGATATGATGACGGTCGGATTCGAGTGCACTTCTTGCACGAGCAAACGAACGCCGTTCGGAAGCGTAAACGAGACCGGCTTTACGCGGCTGCCGAGCACGAGCGGTTTTTTGATACCGGCCTTGACCCAGGCTGCTTGCACCACCGGACCATTCGGAACGCGCCCGCTGAAATTGTCGCTGACGCCGCCGCTGATGTTGCTGGGCGGCTTGGCTTTCGAGGGATCCGTCGTCGTCGGCTTCAGAATGCCCGTAACGTTCGGCCTCGAGAAGTACGTGCGTGCGGCAGCGTTGACGTCGGCGACCGGGATGGCGCGCAGGATTGCTTCGGCTTTCGCCGGGTCAGTGTCGCCGGGAAAAACATAACCGCTGCCGATGGCGTCGCCCAGACCGGTGATCGAGTCGCGCGCATAGGTGAGCGATGCGATCGCCGAGCGGCGTGCGGCTTCGATGAAGTCGGCGTCGATACCGGCGGCGAGCGATGCCTGCAGCGTCGCATCGTACGCGGCGCGAACCTCGGCGGACGTGTGGCCGGGGGCGACGATGAAGAGCGCGTGTGCGGTGGACGCGTGCCGGTCAGTCAACGGAAGAATGAAGTACCCGAGCGTCAGCCCGCTGTCGACGAGCGCTTTGCGGAACGGACCACGTTCGTTCTGCAGCGCCGAGAGCGCGAGCGTCGCGGACGAGAGCGCGATCTCGGTCTGCGGATTATCGCCGGGCAGCGCGTACGCTTCGTCCAGAATCTCGAATGGAAATTCGGCGCTGATGTCGGCGCTTTGGCCCTGCGCCGCCGGCGGCGCGGCGATGCGGGTGGCCCGGGTGGTGCGCCGCGCGAGCGGCCCGAACCAACGCTGCGCGCTTGCGAAGACGTCGGCGGCCTTCACGTCGCCCGTTACGACGAGCGTCGCGTTCTGCGGGCCGTAGTACTCCGCATAATACTTGCGCAAGTCGGCGGCCGTGGACTTAACGATGTCCGCCCGTACCCCGAGCGCCGTTTTTCCGAGAGGTGAGTTCGGATACAGCTTCTCGTTGATGCCGAACAAGAATTTGAAGATGGGATTGCTGTAGTCTTGATCCCATTCTTGCAGTACGGCCTGTTTTTCGATCGCCCAATCTTTTTGATCCAGTTTCAAATGTGCCATGCGGTCGGCCTCGACGTGGATCATGAGATCCGTGCGGTCCGCGGGCACTACGAAGTAATAGTGCGTGAATTCGTTGGTGGTGTTGGCGTTGAACTGCGCGCCGAGCCGCGCGCCGAGGTCGTCGAGGCCGGCCGCCGATAGAGCGGGTGTTCCGCGAAACATCATGTGCTCGAGCCCGTGCGCCAGCCCCGTTTTGCCCGGCGTTTCGTACGCCGCGCCGAACCGGTACCACGTTGCGACCTGCACCACGGGCGCGGCGTGGTCCTCGAGCACCACGACGCGCAGTCCGTTGCCGAGCGTGCGAAGCTGCGCCGGCAGCGCGTCGCCGGCGGCGGCAACCGCGGGAACGGCGCGCGGCATGCAACAAACGAACGCCGCGGCGAGCACCGCGGCCAGGATCCGGCGAAACATCACTTCTCCTTGATTGGACGGTCGGCAAACATACCATACGCGCGCGCCGTGGTTTCAAGCGCCGCCTTCGGCAACAGGCCGATCAATTCGCTGCGCGCGACGGAAATGCCGTGCGGCGAAGCGAGCCGCCGGACAAGCTCGGTGATCCGGTACAGCGGCGTGGCCACGTGATCGGTAACGTTGAAGCTCACCTGCACGCGTGCCGCATCGAGGCGAATTCCGAGCGCCCGCAACGTTGCCAACCCGCCGTCGCGCTCGCGCAGCGTGCGAGCGATGTGCCGCGCGACCGACAAGTCGCCGGTCGCAAGCTCGACGTTGAAGGCAATCAATATCGGGCGCGCGCCGATCGCGACGGCGCCGGCCGTGGCGTGCGGCGCGTCGCCGTAATCGAAGTGCCACAGGGGATCCTGGATTTTTGCGGCGAGGCCCTCGAACTCGCCGCGCCGGGCGTCTGCCAAAGAGCGGCGATGCTCGGCGCTCGCCGCCGCGCCGTACAAGAACGACGGAATGCCGACTTCGTGCCAGATTCGCGCGGCCGCCCGGTGCGCGAGAATGACGGCGTCTTCGATCGTCGCGTCGTCAAGCGGCACGAACGGCAGGACGTCGAGCGCGCCCATGCGGGGATGCGCGCCGCCATGACGGCGCAAATCGATGCGTTCGTGCGTCTCGCGCGCGAGCGCCACCGCGGCCGCGACGGTTTGCGCCGCGCTGCCGAACGCGGTGATGACGCTGCGGTTGTGCGCCGCATCGCTCGTGCGATGCACCACGCGCGCGCCCGCAGCTTCCATCGCCGCCGCGCACGCGTCCACGACCGCGGCGTCGCGGCCTTCGCTGAGGTTGGGAACGATCTCGAACGTCACTCCAGGGCGGCGCGGATCGCGTGTGCGACGTCCGGCGCGTTCTCCGGCGCGATCAGGCGCGTAAAGCCGAGTTTCGTCGCTTCGGCGGCGCGGCGCGCCGTTTGTCCGACGCCGCGCAGTTCGCCGGAAAGACCGAGTTCGCCGAACGCGGCGACGTTGCTCGCGACCGGAACGTTGCGGAATGCCGACGCGATGGCGAGCGCGATGCCGAGATCCGCGGCGGGTTCGTTCACGCGTAGTCCGCCTGCGACCGACGCGTAGATGTCATGGCCGCCGAGCTGCATGCCGGCGCGCCGCTCGAGCACCGCGACGATCATCGCGAGCCGTGCCGGATCGACGTTGGCCGCGAGCCGGCGGGGCGTACCGTACGATGTCTCGCCGACGAGCGCCTGAATTTCCACGAGTACCGGCCGCGTCCCGACGAGGCTGGGAACGACGCACGATCCGCTCGGCCGTTGTCCGCGGCCGGCAAGAAACAGCGCCGACGGGTCGGCTACTTCGCGCAATCCCCGGTCGGTCATCGAGAACACGCAGATTTCGTCGGCGCTGCCGAAGCGGTTCTTGTAGGCGCGCACGATCCGATATTCACCGCTGGCATCGCCCTCGAAGTACAAGACGGTATCGACGAGATGTTCCAGGAGCCGGGGCCCCGCGATTGCGCCGTCCTTCGTCACGTGGCCGACGAGGAATGTTGCGCAGTTCGTGCGCTTGGCGAATTCCATCAGCAGTTGCGCGCAGTCGCGAATTTGCGACACGCTGCCCGCGTACGACTCAACATCCGGCAGCCACATGGTTTGAATCGAATCGACGATGAGGAGATCGGGCGAGCGGCGTTCCAAATCGTCGACGATCGTGCGCAAATTGGTTTCGGGATAGACGAGTAGCGACTCGCCGATGCCGAGGCGCCGGGCACGCAGCTTGGTTTGCGCCGCGGATTCTTCGCCGCACACATACACGGCGACGGCGCCTGCTTCCGCGCGCCTCTCGGCGATCTGCAGCAGCAAGGTCGATTTCCCGGCGCCTGGCGGCCCGCCGAGCAGGATGAGACTGCCCGGGACGATGCCGCCGCCGATGCACGCATCGAACTCGGCGATGCCGGTGTGCACGCGGAGGACGCGCCGCTCGTCGATATCGGCGAGGCGCACGGGCCCGGCCGATAAGCTCGTGACGGACGCCGCCATACGCGCCCCAGCGCGCGGCGCCGTGCGCTGCGCTTCCTCGAACGTGTTCCACGCCTCGCAGGTCGGACAGCGGCCGAGCCACCGCGCCGACTCGAATCCGCACGCGGTACAGTAGAAGACGCTCTTGGCTTTAGCCACGCGCGGCGCTTCGGATGCGAAAGGAAATAGGCCCTCCTAAATAAATGCTTAGGGAAGCCTACTTCGTACTTGCCGTACTGAATGAAATGTCATGACGCGCCGCATCAGGATACTCCTCACCGCTTTCTCGATCACGCTTGCCGCACTCCGCGGCCAGCCGGCGGCGGCCTTACCGTTGTTCGCGCACGAGTATGGCTTGTCGTGCCAAAAATGCCACTCCGCGATTCCGGCCCTCAACCAGTTCGGCCGTGCGTTTCTTGCCACCGGTTATCGCCTCGAGAAGGTGCAGCCCGGTCCGGCGTTTCCGGTTTCGCTGAAGATCAATCTCGCCTACACGAGCGAACCCGATCCCGGCCTCCCGCGCGCCGCCGTCGACGAAATCGAGTTTTTGACCGGCGGCCGGATCGGATCGCGCGTCAACTATTTCCTGGAACACTACGCCGTCGACGGCGGCGTACCGGGCACTACGCGCGAGGCGTGGGTCAACTATTGGATCGGCGCCGACGCCGCACGCATTCCGATGTCGGTGCGCGCCGGCCAGTTTACCTTGCCGCTCCCGGTGGATCCCGAGAGCTTTCGCGAAACCGCCAACCACTACGCCGTCTTCGATCAAACCGTCGGCCGCAATCCGTTTAGGTTCTTCGAGCCGAAAGCCGGCGTTTCGGTGCACGCCGGCCGTTTCGACCGCGGCTTGAGCCTCGACGTGAGTGCGTTGCGGGGGCATGACGTGCAAAGCGGTTTGCCGGCGGCCGGTACGGATCTGATGACGGCACTGCATCAAACATTGGGCCGCTTCGAGGTGACCGCGTACCGCTATGCCGGACGGCGCGACATCGCGCCCGGCACCGCCGACGGCAGCGACCGGTTCACGCGCACGGGTTTTGGGCTGCGCTACGAGCGCGGCCGCTGGACGAGCGAAAACGTGATCCAGATGAACGCCGACACGAATGCGGACGGCGCGGGCACCGCCGTGCGCAGCAGCGGCGGATTTACGCAACTGCGCTACGCGTTCACGCCGAAGCTCTTCGGACTGGTGCGGTACGACGGAACCAGCGATGCCGAGGGTCTCTTTCGCTCCACGACGGCGCTTGTGGGCTACCGGGTCGCGCGCAACGCACGGCTCACCATCGAGGACGTCGTCACGCACGTTCCGGCCGCACACCACCGGCTCAACGCGCAGCTGACGGCGGGCTATTGATGCGCGGGCGTGTTCTTGCGTGCGCCGTGGCGGCCGCGCTGCTCGCGGCGCGCCCGTGTGCCGCGGCGGACGACGTGCGCGCCGTGGACGTGCGCCAGTCGCGCGCGACGTTTGCAGTGCAGCACGCGCTCGTGGATCGCGTGACGGGGACGGTCCCGATCGTCGCGGCGACGGTGCGCGTCGCTGCCGACGGGGTCACGCCGGTCGCGGTCGAGGCCGCGCTCGATGCGCGGCGTGTCGACAGCGGTGACGCGGACCGGGACGCGGACCTGCAAGGCCCCGACTGGTTCGATACCAAGCGCTTCGCGCGGTGGACGTTCAAGAGCACCAACGTCGCGCCGGCCGGCCCGCGCGCCTATACAATTGCCGGCGTGCTCACGCTGCACGGCACGGGCGTACCCGTGACGCTCGCCACGACGCTCGTGCGCGGCGCACCCGACCCGGCGTACCATGCGGTCGCGCACGTCGATCGCCACGCCTTCGGCATGACGGTCACGCGCGCCGACGCCCTCGTCGGCACGGACGTGACGATCACGCTGGACGTTCGCACCCGCTGAGGCGGGCAGGGGGAAGGCCGGCGGAACGTACGAGCGCGAAAGCGCTGGACCGGCATGGCCAATCGTCACGTCGCGATCGACGGACCGTCGGCGTCCGGCAAGACGGTCGTCTCGCGGGCGTTGGCTGTGCGCTTGGGCCGATTGTATCTCGATACGGGTGCGATGTATCGCGCGGTCGCCTATCTGGCCTTGCGCAACGCGGTCGACCTCGATAACGAAACCGGACTCGCCGAGTTGCTGGCGCAGCACCCGTTGCGCGTGGCCGCCGACAATTCGGCGCCGAACGGCTATCGCGTCATAATCGACGGCGCCGACGTCAGCGACGCCTTGACGAAGCCCGACGTGACATCGGCCGTTTCGACCGTCGCCGCGGCGCCGAAAGTGCGCAACGCGCTGGTGCGGCATCAACGCGCGATCGCGGCGACCGAACCGGTCGTGATGGCGGGGCGCGACATCGGCACGGTCGTCCTGCCGGACGCGCGGTACAAGTTCTACCTCACCGCCGCGTTGCCCCAGCGCGCGAAACGGCGTCAGGCCGAGTTGGCCGCGAGCGGCATCGCGGTGAGCGAGGCGGAAGTCGCCGCACAGCTCGCGGAACGCGACCGGCTCGACGGCTCGCGCGCGACGTCACCGCTGCGGCCCGCAAGCGACGCGGTTCCGATCGATTCCACCAACATCGGCATCGATGCCGTCGTGGAACGCATGCTTGCGACGATCGAGGGCCGATGACGCCGTTTTATCGCTTCGCGTACACGCTGAGCAAACTGATCTTTCGCATCGTATGGCGGTATCGCGCCAGCGGTGCGGAGCATGTGCCGGCTGGCGGCCCCGTGATCGTCGCGGCAAATCATGTGTCGTACCTCGACCCGGTCGCACTGGGAATCGGGTTGCCGCGCGCGCTGACGTATCTTGCGAAAAAGGAACTGTTCGCGATCCCGCTGTTGGGGCCGATCGTTCGCGGCTGCGGCGCCTACCCGCTCGACCGTGAAGCCGGCGGCGTCGGCGCCGTTCGCGCCGCGCTGCGCGTGTTGAAGCAGGGCAAGTGCGTCGGCATTTTTCCGGAGGGCACGCGCAACGTGGGCGGCGCTGCCGCGGAAAAAGGCGGCGCCGCCTTGCTCGCGGCGCTGTCGGGCGCACCCGTCGTACCCGCAGCGATTGCGGGAACGAAGGACGCGAAGCGCTTGGCCCGGATTCGTGTGGTGTACGGTGCGCCCGTCACCGTCGTGCGGAACCGGAAAGCGGACGGCGACGATTTGGAGAAGTGGACAGCGGAGATTATGGGGCGCATCCGCGCCCTCGAGGAGTCAATCGGTGCAGATTAAACGGGCGAAGACGCAGGGGTTCTGCTTCGGCGTCGCCATCACGGTGAAGAAAGCAGAGGAAGCGGTTGCTCAGCCCGCAGCCGATGTGACGACGCTCGGCCACGTCGTGCACAACCCGCAGATGGTCGCGACGCTCGAGCGCAAGGGGCTCAAGAACGCGCACTCCGTGGACGAGGTCGCCGGCGGCACGCTCTTCGTGCGCGCCCACGGTTTGCCGACGGGTGTCGTCGAGACGGCAAAGGCCAAGGGCCTCACGGTCATCGACGCGACCTGCCCGATGGTTACAAAGATTCACGTGCAAGCCGAGAAGCTCAAGGCCGACGGCTACAAGATCATCGTGGTGGGCGACCCCGACCACCCTGAAGTCAAGGGCACGCTTTCGCACGTTCCCGGCGCGTGGTGCATCACGAAGCCCGAGGATGTTGACGCGCTGCCGCGTTCGAGCCGCGTCGGCGTCGTCGTCCAGTCCACGTGGTCGGGTGCCGGCTTCGCCGACATCGTGCGCAAGCTGAGCGAAAAATATTACGAAGTTCGCGCGGTCAACACGATCTGCACCGACACGCACAACCGCCAGTCCGAGGCGGAAAGCTTGGCGCGTGACGTCGAGGTCATGGTGGTAGTCGGCGGCAAGACGTCCGCGAACACGAAGCATCTCGCCGAACTCGCGGCACGGCACGGCGCGCACGCGTATCACATCGAAGGACCCGACGAATTGCAGGCGCAGTGGTTCGCGGGCGTGCGGACCGCGGGTTTGATGTCGGGCGCGTCGACGCCGGGCTGGCTCGTCGACGAGGTCGCGGATCGAATGGATGCACTCAGCCGTCGCGCCGGCTGACGGCGCCGAAGCCGGTGAGCGCTTCGAGCGCGCGCTCGAAGCGGCGGTAAGGCGCTACGACGGGCCGGCGCCCGTCGCGGCGATGATTCACTATCATTTCGGCTACGATGCGGGCGCCGGTGACCGGCCGGCGCGCGAGCGGCGGCATGCGGGCCTCGTGTTGCGCGCAGCCGAACAGCACGGCGCCACGTTCGAGGACGGGTACCGCGCAACGGAGCTGTGTGACGCGATTCTCCGGTCGGCCCGGTGCGGGCGCGGGGAGGATGTGTCCTACCGAGGTCCAGCCTGATC
>JBHEMQ010000010.1:27862-28264 GCA_046262475.1 Candidatus Velthaea sp. | reverse complement strand
AAGACGTGTCCACCGGTGCTGCGACGCGTTTCGGCCGGCCGGCGGTCTGGGCGGCATACGGCATGGCGCACGGCATCAACGCCGGCGATGCGATGTGCGCGCTCAGTTATCTCACGCTGCTTGTGCCGGACGGCCCGCGCGCACCCGAGCGAACCGTCGGCATGACGCGGCGGCTGCACCAAGCGACGCTGGAGATGTGCGCCGGCCAGTCACGCATGTCGGCCTCGGGCGCCGAGCCGCGCGTTGACCCGCTCGTCGACGCGGCGCGCGAGCTCGGCGCGCTTGCCGCGAGCGCCGCGTGAGCAGCTCCGCGCGCGCGCGCGTCGGCGTTGCCGACGCAACGTCCGAGTTTTCTGGGAGCGGCCCGCTGCTTGCGATTCTTGGTCTCGGACTTTTGGCGCG
>JBHEMQ010000010.1:0-27852 GCA_046262475.1 Candidatus Velthaea sp. | reverse complement strand
CCTTCATCGGCGGCAGCGGCTTTCACAACGACATCTCCGCGTTCGAGGCCTGGGCGCTCACCCTCACCGAGCATCCGCTGAACCAGTTTTACGCGTCGACGTCGTTTGCGGATTATCCGCCGGGATATTTCTTCGTGCTGCTCGTGGTCGGCTGGATATTCAAGGGCCTCGTCGCGCTGCACGTCGTCGCGCGCGACGCCTACGGCGTGCTCGGCATGCTTGCGAAACTGCCTGCCATCGCCATGGACCTCGTCGACGCGTATCTCATCTACGCGATCGTGCGCCGCGTCGCGGCGCGTCCGCTCGCGCTCACCGCCGCGGCGCTATTCGCGCTGAACCCGGCGGCCATTTACGTGTCCGCGTACTGGGGTCAAGTCGACAGCGTCTCGTGGGGTCTGATCCTGCTCGGTTTGAACCTGCTCTTGAGCGCGCGCGGCGACGTGCGAGGCGGCGCCGTCAAGATCGCCGGCGCTTGGCTCGCGCTCGGCTTCTCGATCTTGATGAAGCCGCAGGGCACGTTCGTCGCGTTCGTGTTCCTCGCGTTTGCCGCCGTGGCAGCAACGCCGGGCGAGCGCCGGAGGCGGGTCCTCGGCACCGCTGCGGGTATTGCGGGCGCGTTCGCGCTCGCGTTCGTGGCCGCGGCGCTCTTTCACGGCACGCTCAATCCGGTCGCGGATTTCACGTGGCTGTTCGGGCGGTACGCATACGGCAGCGCCGTGTATCCCTACAACACGATCAACGCGTTCAACCTGTACGCCATCGCGAAGCCGTTTTGGCAGCCGGACCAAGGGCCGCTCACGATATCGCTGCTGTTCCTGCACGTGACGGCCGGTTCGATGCTGGTGTGGGGCTGGATCCTCGTGGCCGGCGCCGCGGCGCTCGTCGTCGCCCGCTACGTCCAGCGCAAAGACGATGCGGCGCTGCTCGAAGCGGCGATGCTCGTATCCTTCGGATTCTTCGTGCTCGCGACGCGCATGCACGAACGCTACGTGTACGGCGCGTTTCTGCTGATGATGCCGCTGGTCGCATTCGGCCGGCGCTACCTGTGGGCGGCGCCTGCGATTTCGGTCACGTTACTCGTAAATTTGGCGTACTCGCTGCACTACCAAACGGTCATGGAGCAAAAAGTCATCGGCGTCGACGCCAGCAACCTGTGGCCGCTCGTCACACATCCGCTGTCGGCGCTCAATGTCGCACTGTTTTTCTTCCTCGGCTATGTGTTCTTGGGCGGGGCGGTCACCGAATGGGCGGGCGCAGACGGCGCTGCGACGTCGTCGGCCGGCGCGCGTGCCGGTGCCGCGACCAAGCGCGCATGGCTGCGTGCGCGCACCTGGTTCGACCCGCGCGAAGGCATTGCGTGCTTCCACCGCTGGGACTGGGCGCTCGCGGTCGCTTTCACCGTCGCGTCGTTCGCGCTGTGCATCGTGCGCTACAGCTATCCGGCGGAACGCTATTTCGACGAAGTCTATTATCCGCGTGCGGGCGAGGAGTATCTGCAGCACAAGGAAATTTTTGAGTTCACGCATCCGCCGCTCACGAAACTGATCATCACGCTGTCGATGATTCTCGTCGGGCACGGCGACGGGCTCTCGGCACTCGGCAACAGCGGCGCCGGCTGGCGTTTTCTGAACATCGTTCTCGGCGCGCTGACCGTCGGCGTGCTCTATGCGTTCGCGAAACGTCTCACGTCATCGACGCTGTTCGCATCGGTGGCGGCGGGCCTGCTGCTGCTCGACGGCTTCCACTACGTGCAGTCGCGCATCGCGACGCCGGAAATTACGGTATCGTTCTTTTCGATCTGCACGCTGTATGCGTTCTACCGCTTGTGGCTCGCGACCCAGGTCGCCCGCCGGCCGGTCGTGGATGCACGCGTATATCGGCGCGCATTCGCCGGCGTCATCGCCGCCGGGACGTTGCTTTCCGTGTCCCTCAGCGTGCTGTTGACGAACTGGCGCACGCCGACGTCGGGATATGAGTTCCGCAGCATCACCTACGCCGTCGTGTTCCTATACTTCGAGGCGCTGTGCTATCTCGCCGCCCGCACGCTCTTGCCGCGCATCCTTATCAATCGCGGGAACCGCGCCGTTTACGCGGAGGGGACCGTCGTGCGCGTCGCGGACGGTGAGGTGACGGGACGGACGCTCGATGGCATCGCGCTTGCCGGCAAGCCGCAGCGCCTGCGCGACGACGGCGCAACGCGCGTCTACGACCGCGACGGGACCCTCACGTACGAGACGCGTGACGCTTCCGCGACGTTCACGCCGGCCGGCATCCTGAGCGTGGGCGGCGTCCGCATCGACGCGCGTGACGGGCGGCGCTGGCTCTTCGTGTTAGCGGCGTTTGGTGCGTTGCTCGCGGCCTCGAAGTGGAACGGGCTCTTCGACTTCTTCGTCGTTTGGGGATTGGCGGCGGCCGTGTTCGCGCAGCGCTGGTTCCGGCGGCCTGCCGTATTCGGCAACCCGTTCGGCATGCCGCTGGACGTGCTGGTGCTGACAATGCTGTGCATCGGCGGCGCGGTGTACACCGCCTGCTACATTCCGTATTTCACCCTGGGCCACAATCTGATCGACATGGTGGCGCTGCAGCAAGCGATGTATCATTATCACGCCTCGCTCGTCGCGACGCATCCGTACGCGTCGAAATGGTGGCAATGGCCGCTCTTGATCAAGCCGATCTCCTATTATTACCACGACTTTCGCGTCGGAGCCGCGACGGCGGACCCCACCCGCTGCTGCCTGCAAGAGATACTGGCCTTGCCGAACCCGTTCGTGTGGTGGCTGGGACTCATCAGCGTTCCTGCCGTGGCGGCGCTCGCGTGGATCGAACGTAACAAAGGTTACGCGCTGCTCGTCGGCGCGTACGTGCTGCAATGGCTGCCGTGGATCGGTTCGCCGCGCATCGCCTTCGAATACCATTTCTATCCGAATCTCTCGATCATCGTCCTCGCCAACGCGATCATCCTGCAGCGCATCTGGAACTGGCAGGCCCCCGCCCCCGCCGCCGGACGCATGACGTTCACGACCGCTCGCATCGGCATCATCGCGTACCTCGCGGTGGTCGTGGTCGCGTTCGCATTTTTCTTCCCGGTGCTGGCCGGACTGGACATGACCTGGAACCAATGGCACGACCGCATGTGGTTTCCCAGCTGGATTATCTGAATACGGAAATGATGATGGAGCGAGTGCAGTAGATATGAAGCCTTTGCGATTAGGTTCGATGCGAGCTCGGTCTGCGGGCGCGCAGCCTGGGGCGGAGCGCCTTTAAAGATGTCAGGACATTCTAAGTGGCATAATATCAAGCTGCGTAAGGGCAAAGTCGATGCACAGCGCGGGGCGTTGTTCACGAAGCTCAGCAAAGAGATCATCCTCGCTGCGAAAAACGGGTCGCCGGATCCGGAGGCCAATTACCGGCTGAAGATGGCGGTCGAGAAGGCGCGCGAGAACAACATGCCGGTCGACAACATCAAGCGCGCGATCGCGCGCGCGAGCGGCGGCGCCGGCGAAAAGGAGATCGAAGAACTGCGCTACGAGGGCTACGGTCCCGCCGGCGTCGCGGTGATCATCGATGCCGCGACCGACAACCGCAACCGCACGGCGAGCGAGTTGCGCTTTGTGTTCAGTCGTAACGATGGAACGCTCGGCGAGACCGGCAGCGTCGGCTGGATGTTCGAGCAGCGCGGCGTGCTCGACGTCGCGCCCGCCGGGCTTAGTGACGATGCGCTCACGGAAAAGGCGCTGGTCGACGGCGTCATCGACGTTCGGTTCGATCGCGAAGCGACCGAGATCGTGACTGAGCCGGCCGAATTGATGGCGGTGAAAGATGCGCTCGTGGCCGCCGGCGTGCGCGTGCGCGGCGCACGGCTTGCGATGGAACCGAAGCAAACGGTGCACCCGCCGGGGGATGCGGGCGCGCGCGTGCTGAGCTTTCTCGACGCACTCGAGGAACATGAAGACGTCCAGAACGTGTTCAGCAACGCGGAGTTCGACGACGCCCAACTCGAAGCGTACGCGTAACTAAGGAGCCTGACCGGGAAGGGCGAACACGGGTCGTTCGATGCAGGTGCAGAGCTCCCAAAACGTTTCGGCGCGGCGGAAACGGCGCGGCTCTATTCTCGACCGCGATTGGCTCTTTGCGCTGGCGCTGGCACTTGCGGTCGGCGTCGTCGTCTGGTTCGGCCGGTCGGTCAAGGACTTCTTCGGGCCGAGCGCCGCCGACGTGCTCGTCCCGTCGCTCAGCGGTCAGACGCTCACCGACGCGCAGACGGAAGTCCAGCGGTTGAAATTGACTTCCGTCGTGATCGCGAATCAGCCCAGCGACCGTTTTCCGAAAGACGTCGTGATGGGCCAGCAGCCTGCGGCCGGCAGCCGGGTTCGTGAAGGCCGCCAGCTCTCGCTGATCGTCAGCACGGGCGTGAACATCTTCGCGATGCCCGACCTGCGCTACGAGTCGCTGCGCGAAGCGAATTTGCAGTTGGGCCGCAACAAACTGCAGCTGGCGAAGACGACGATCGTCCCAAACGACGACGTCCCGGCCAATCACGTTTTGGCGCAGGATCCGCCGCCGCTCTCGAGCGTGCGCCAAGGCACCAAGGTGACGCTTACCTTGAGCAAAGGTCCGCCGACGTCGGTGCGCGTGCCGAACTTCGTCGGCCAATTCATCGACGAGGCGCGCGCGAACGCGGCGAAGGCGAAGATTCATCTCGGCCAAGTGGTGTGGACGCCGTTCGGACCGGATGGCCCGCCGCGTGGACGCATCGTGCGGCAATCGCCGAGCGGCGGCGACATCGATCCCTTCGAGCCCGTGTCCTTACAAGTGAGTGCAGGCCCCGGCGAATACGGCTATCTCGTGCGCCAAGTTCACGCCACCGCGACGGTACCCGCGCGCGACAGCGCCGCCAACGTCCGCATCGAAGTGCGCGACGAAACCGGTACGTGGAACGTGTACAACGGGTACGCGCAGGGCGGTCAAAAACTCGACTTCAATCTTACCGTCGTCGGAACGGCCGAGCTCGACACGTACATCAATAACGAGCTGCTCAATCATACGAAGCTCGGCGTCGAAGCGCCGCGACCGTCGCCGACGCCCGGCAAAGGCCCAAAGGCCTCGCCCGCGCCGTGAGCCGCGCGGTCAAGATTGCGCCCTCGCTGCTGTCGGCCGACTTTGCGGCGATCGCCGACCAGATCCGCATGGTGGAAAGCGCCGGCGCGGATTTGCTGCACCTCGATTCGATGGACGGACGGTTCGTACCAAACCTGACCTGGGGCCCCAAAATCGTCGCCGATTTGCGCAAGCTGACGCCGCTGCCGTTCGATTGCCATTTGATGATCGAGGAGCCCGAACGGTACGTTGACGATTTCCGCGCGGCCGGTGCGGACTACATTACGTTTCACTACGAAGCGACGCCCCATCAGCACCGCCTGCTGCGCCACATCCGTTCGATCGGCGCGAAGGCCGGCATCGGCATCAATCCGGCAACGCCGGTCACGATGCTCGCGGACATCATCGAGGAACTCGATCTGCTCCTTGTCATGACCGTCAATCCGGGATTCGGCGGCCAGCCTTTCATCGAGCGCGCCCTGGCGAAAGTTGCCGCGGCGCGAACGCTCGTCGACGCGCGCGGCGCAGGCTGCGAAGTCGAAGTCGACGGCGGCATCGGCTTGGACAATATCGAACGCGCCGCCGCTGCGGGTGCGACCATTCTTGTGGCGGGTTCCAGCGTCTTCAGCGCCGAGGATCCGCCCGAAGCGCTGCGCGACATGCGCGAGCGCGCGCAGCGGTCGCGCGGGTGAGCGCGCGCAGCGAAGACGAACTGATCGCGGATCTGCGCGAACTGTGTGCCGCGGCCGCGCCGAACAATCTGGTGCTCGGCATCGGCGACGACGCGGCCGCATGGCGGCCGTCCCGCTCGAACCTCAGCGTCATCACGACCGATGCGCTGGTCGAGGGCGTGCACTTCACGCTGGAAACCACGCCGGCCGAAGACGTGGGCCACCGCGCGCTGGCCGCGAATCTTTCCGACATCGCCGCAATGGGCGCGCGGCCGGTCCTCGCGACCATCGCGCTCGGCGTCAACGCGCGCAGCGACCACACATGGATTCGTGCCTGCTATGAAGGGATGGTCGCACTCGCCGCGCGGTCGCGCTGTGCCATCGCCGGCGGCGACATCACGCGCGCGCCGGCGATCACGCTCGCGATCACCGTCGTCGGCGAGGTCCGGCCATCCAATCTGAAACGCCGCGACGGCGCGCGCGCGGGCGACGTCATCGCGGTTACCGGTCCGCTCGGTGGAAGCCACGCCGGCTTGAAGATTCTGCGCGAGTTTCCACAACACGCCGCTGCTGCGGAATACGCCGGCGCCGTCGCGGCGTTCCGCCGGCCGCAGCCGCGCCTAGGCGAGGGCCGCTGGCTCGGCGCGTCGCGCAACGTGCACGCGCTGATGGACTCGTCCGACGGTTTGTCGACGGATCTCTCGCGCATGTGCGCCGCGTCGGGCACCGGCGCGACGATCGAAACGATTCCCGTTCATCGCTCGGCGACCGCCGTCGCGGCGCTGTCTGGCGACGACGCCGCCAGCCCGCGCTCGACGGCGGCGAGGACTTCGAGTTGATTGCCGCCGTCGCGCCGCGCGCTTTTTTGCATCTCGCGCGACGGTATCGCGCCGCATTCGCTCGCGACTTGCTGCGCGTCGGCACCATGGGCCAACCGGCCGGCCTCCGCGGCGTGGACGGCGCAGCCGTGGAGCCGCGCGGGTGGGATCACATCCGCGCGTAAGGCGTGGCCGGGCCGCGGGTGCGGCTTAGGCTCGCTTGACTCGCTTCGAGCGCAAGCAGCTCGTGCAGACGCGAGCCGTAAGATGCGTGCCGCGGTCGTCGATCCGAACGGCTTGAAGGTTCGGCAGCCAGCGGCGCTTGGTTTTGTTCATCGCGTGGCTGACGTTGTTGCCCGCCATCGGGCCCTTGCCGCACACGTCGCATCTCTTGGCCATAACGGAGGGAGTGTATCAGAATCGGCCCGAGGCCCACAAGGCGGTATGGTCGACTCCGGGTTCGTCCCAGCGGCGGACTGCCGCGCCGTCTCGTTGACGACGCACGACGGGCAGTGCGGCGAGCGCCGACTCCTCGGTCGCGAGGCATCGACCAAGCACTGAACCTTCCGCCATCGTTAAGAGCTTGCAGCCTGGCCGCTCACGTTCGCGCCATGCGCAGGGCGGGACGCCCTCGCCCAGGAACGCGAGGAGCGCTCCATGCCAGTCACCTCCCTCGACGGGCGGGCCTTCGAGAAATTCGTCGCGGCCGGCACGTATTTCTTACGGAAGTACCGCGGCGTCCTGAACGACCTCAACGTCTTCCCCGTCCCGGACGGCGACACGGGCTCCAACATGTATCTGACCGCGAAGGCCGCGTTGCGCGAGGCGCACCGGGTGTGCGGCGAGCCGCTCAACGTCGTCGCATCCGCCGCCGCGAACGGCAGCCTGCTCGGTGCCCGCGGGAACTCCGGCGTCATTCTGTCGCAAATGCTGCGCGGCTTCGCGCACAACGTACGGCACCGCGAACGCATCGACACATTTCAACTGGCGGTGGCCATGAAGGACGCCGTCGCCGCAGCGCGCGCTGCGCTGACGAAGCCGCTCGAAGGAACGATTCTCTCCGTCGCATCGGCGGCCGCGGACGAGGCCTATCGTCTCGCGCTGCGCGAACCCGACTTCTATCGCCTAACGAACGCCGTACTGCGTGCGGCCAACGACGCGCTCGAACGCACGCCCGAGCAGCTGCCCGTGTTAAAAGAAGCGGGCGTCGTCGATTCGGGCGGCGCGGGGTTCTGTTATTTTCTGGAAGGCGTGCTGCGTTTTTTGCCGGATGCCGCGGTTCGCGCAACGGCCTTTCCACGGCGGCCGCTACGCTCCGCCGTGTTCACGCGACGGCAAAGCGTCGGCGAGCACCGCTTCTGCACCGAATTCATCTTAGAAGATGCGACGCTCGAAGCGCACCGGCTGCGCGATCTGCTCGTGCCGAAGGGCGAATCGCTCATCGTCGTCGGCGCGGCGCCGACGATCAAGGTCCATCTCCACACCGGCGATCCCGACGGCGTGCGCGCGCTCGCGGCGAAGTACGGCACGCTCACGCGCGTCAAAGTGGACAACATGGAAGAACAGCACAACGTGCTCATCGAATCGCCGCACAAGGCGTTTTCCGTTGCCGCCGTCGTGCCGGGCGCCGGTTTCGAGGCGATCGCGCGGGAGTTGGGCGCGGAGGTCACGATCGCGGCGCACGCCGGTGCGAATCCGAGCGTGCGCGACTTGCTCGTGGGCGTCAACGCGACGCTCGCCGATACGGTGTACCTGCTGCCGAACGACGCCAACGTGGCACTCGCCGCACGTGAAGCCGCCGCATTGAGCACGAAGACGGTGATCGTCCTGCCGACGCGCGACATCGTGGCCGGCCTCGCCGTGCTTTTGGAACTCGGCGCACGCGAAACGCCGCCACCGCTCGAAGCGCTGACCGGCGGCATCGGCGCCGTCAACGCTGCTTCGTTGTTTTTCGCGGGCAAGAACAGCACGCTCGGCGGGGTCGCCGTCGCGAAGGGCGCGCCGGCGGCCTCGGCGCGCGGCGAATTGCTGACCGCGCCGACGCTGGGCGCGCTGCTCGTGGACGTCGTGCGCCGGCTCGGGGGCGACGACGGCGGCCTCGTCACGCTGTACTACGGCGGTGCGCAGCGCGAGCGCGACGCACAGCGCTACGCCGCCGAGATCGGCGAGCATTTCGCCGCAGTAACCGTCGAATATTATTACGGCGGCCAAAGCGGCATCGAATATTGGTTGTCGCTTGAACGCTGAGGCGGAACGCGCCACGAAACCCGTCATCGCCGTCGATGCGATGGGCGGCGATCACGCGCCGGCGGAAATCGTCGCCGGAACGATACTCGCCAATGCCGACGGACTCGGCCGCATGCTGCTCGTGGGCGACCGTGCCGCACTGGCGCCGCTGCTCGTCGGCGCGGGAGCGGACGGAATCGAGATCGTGCACGCCCCCCGCACCGTTGCGATGGATGCGCACGCGGCGCACGCGGTTCGCAACGCCGCGGGAACCAGCTTGGGCGAGGCGGTGGAGCTCGTGCGCAGCGGCCGCGCCGACGCGGTGGTGTCGGCCGGCAACAGCGGCGCATTTCTCGCGATCGCGCACATCCGGCTCCGCACGATCGCGGGCATCGCGCGGCCGGCTATCGCCGCGGTGCTGCCCGCCAAAGGCGGTCCGGTCGTACTCGTCGACGCCGGCGCGAACGTCGACTGCCGGCCCGAGTGGCTGATGCAGTTCGGCATCATGGGCAGCGCCTATGCGACGGCGGCGCTCGGGATCGCGAATCCGCGCGTCGCTACCATTTCCAACGGCGAAGAGGCGACCAAAGGCAACGCGCAGTCGATCGAAGCGGCGCAGCTGCTGGCCGCCGCACCCGTGCGCTTCATCGGCAACGTCGAAGGCAAAGACGTCTTCGACAACGCGGCCGACGTGGTCGTGGCCGACGGATTCGTCGGGAACGTGATGCTCAAGCTCGCGGAAGGCGCCGGCAGCTTCTTCCGGACGTCGCTGACCGATGCGCTCACGTGCGCGTCACCGCTGGCCAAAATCGGCGCGCTGCTCGCCCGCCCGGCGTTCGCGACGATGCAGAAGCGGCTCAGTTACGAGGAGTACGGCGGCGCGCCGCTGCTCGGCGTGCGCGGCAATTGCATCGTCGCGCATGGCCGCTCGAACCGCAACGCCATTCGCAACGCGATCAAGGCCGCGGCCGCGGAAGCCGGTGCAGACCTCGTCGGCGCGATCGCGGCGTCGGTCGAGAAGCTCGGAGCCGCTTCCTGAGCGTCGCCATCGTCACCGATTCCACGGCGGATTTGCCGGCGGCGCTGGCGAGCGAGTACGGGATCGACGTCGTGCCGCTCTTCGTCAATTTCGGCGAACGGCGCTACCGCGACTCGATCGATCTCACGCACCGCGACTTCTACGCGATGCTCGCCGGTGAGAAAGCGTTGCCCACGACGTCGCAGCCTACGGCCGCAATGTTCGAGGACGTCTTTCGCCCGCACGTGGCGGCGGGACGGTCCATCGTCTGTCTCACGATCACGGCCGGGCTCTCCGGCACCATCAACGCGGCACAAGCCGCCGCCGCGCAGTTTCCCGATGCCGACATCCGGCTCATCGACAGCGGCACCGTCGCCGGCGGTCTCGCACTGCTGGCGCTGCACGCGGCGACGCTCGCGCGCGCCGGCGCGGACGCCGCCGCGATCGCCGGCGCGCTCGCGCGCGACCGCGCCGTTCAGCGCGGATACGCATCGATTCCCGACTTGTCCCACGCCGTCCGAAGCGGCCGGGTTTCGCGCACGCAAGCGTTCATCGGTTCGCTCGTGAAGATCGTGCCCGTGCTGCGCATCGATTCGGGCAAAGTGCAGGAAGAGGCGCGCGTGCGCACGTTCGCGCGCGCACAGGAGGCGATGATCGCGTCCGCCGCCGCGGTCGCGGGCGACGGTGACGGCGCGTATTTGGCGGTCATCCACGCCGACGTCCCCGATCTCGCGCGCTCGGTGTTCGACCGGGTGCGCTCCCCAATGACGGGAACGCCGGCCTACGCCGGTATCTTCGAGGCCGGCCCGGTGCTGGCGACGCACGCGGGCGCCGGCGCCTGCGCCGTCTTCGTCATCCCGCGCTAGGATCGATGAACGCCGCCGCGATCTACGTCCATCTTCCGTTTTGTCCGTATATCTGCCCGTACTGCGACTTTGCGAAATGGCCGTACCGGCGCAGCGCCGCGCGGCGTTATATGCAAGCGTTGGAGGCGGAAATCGCCGCGACGCCGGCGGTGCGCGGAACGACGCTGTTTTTCGGCGGCGGAACCCCAAACACGTACGACGCCGCGACGCTCACCCGGCTCATCGCGTGCCTGCGTGCGCGCTTCGCGCTTGCGGACGATGCGGAAATTTCGCTCGAGATCAATCCGGATTTGGCACTGTGCGAGGCACTGCCCGACCTGCGCGGCGCCGGCGTCAACCGGCTCTCGATCGGCGCGCAGTCGTTCGATGCCGGCGAACTCAAGACGCTGGGACGCGGCCACTCCGCGGCCGACGTCGCAACGGTGGTCGAGCGCGCGCGGCGCGCCGGTTTTACGAACGTGAGCGTCGATTTGATCTTCGGGGTTCCGGGCCAGACCGCCGCCTCGTGGCGTGCCTCCCTCGACGCGGCCTTCGCCCTGAATGTCGATCATCTCTCAGCGTACGGACTAACGGTTGAAGAGGGCACGCCGTACGCGCGTTGGTACCAGCGTGAGCCCGGCGCCTTTTTTGACGACGGCGCGGAAGCCGAGTTGTATGCGGCGGCGATCGAAAGCGCGGCCGCGGCCGGTTTCGAGCATTACGAGATATCGAACTTCGCGCGGCCCGGATTTCGCTGCGCGCACAACGCGAACTACTGGCGCAACGGCATGTATGTGGGTCTCGGCGTCGGCGCCGCATCGTACGTGGACGGTACCCGCTCGACGCACACGCGCGATTTGGAGGAATATTCTACCGCCGCGCTCGCGCGCGCGTCGATTCCAGGCGAATCGGAGCACCTCGAGGGCGATGCGCGGACCGGCGAGGCGGCGATGCTCGCCCTGCGCACGCTCGAAGGAGTCGATACGCGCGACTTCCGCGAACGGTATGCGGTTGAGTTTCTTGAGAAGTATCGCACGGTGATCGACGAGTTGGCGCAGGCCGGGATGATCCGCGTTGCGGGTGAGCGCGTGCAGTTGACCGAGCGCGGGCGGTTTTTGGCAAACGATGTCTGCGGCGCGTTCCTCGCCCGGGCATAGTCCGGGAGCGCGCGCAGCCGCCGCGCTGTTGCGCGTCGTCTTCGCGGGCATCTTCGGCACGACGGGGTTTTTGCTGGGGCGCGAAGCGTATCTCCACGCGATCTCGATCCACGTCGCGAGCCAGTTGTGGCAATTCGTCCTCCTGATCCTCGCGCCCGTCGCCGGTGCCATCGTCGGCGTGCTGCTCGTCCCCGCGGCGCAATCATTGTTCGAGACCGAACTTTCCGCGGTGGAACGCGCCATCGACCGGCTCGCTCCCGGAGAACTGGTCGGCGGCGCCATCGGCCTCACGACCGGACTGATCATCGCTTTTCTCGCGAAGAGCGTGCTCTTCGAGTTCATCACGTTCGCGGGCCGCACCGGCGGCTACATCGCGATCGTTCTGTACATCGTAATCAGCATTTTCGCCGCATTTTTAGGTGCGCGGGTCGGCGCAAAACAGCGGGTCGCGCTCGGCCGCATGGCCGGTGCGCCGGTTGCCTCCGTGCCGAGCGGCGGCGTGCCGAAGATCATCGACACGTCGGTCATCATCGACGGCCGGATCTTGCAGATCGTGGAAAGCGGTTTTCTCGAGGGCCCGCTCGTGCTGCCGCGCTTCGTGCTGCGCGAACTGCAGCTGATCGCAGATTCCGGCGATTCGCTCAAACGCTCGCGCGGCCGGCGCGGCCTCGACGTGCTGACGAAGCTGCAGTCGGCTGCGACCCTGGAGATCGTCGAGCGGGACTTCGACGACGTCGCGCAGGTCGACGCAAAGCTGGTGCGGCTTGCGCAGGAACGCGGCGGTAAGCTCGTCACCAACGATTTCAATTTAAATCGCGTCGCGCACGTCGAGGGCGTCGACGTGCTCAACATCAACGAGCTGGCCAACGCCGTCAAGCCGGTGCTGCTGCCCGGTGAAGAGCTGCGCGTGCTCGTCATCAAAGAAGGGAAGGAACCGCATCAAGGCATCGGTTATCTCGAAGACGGCACCATGATCGTCGTCGAGAATGGCCGGCGCCTGATTGGAGAAACGGTCGACGTGTCCGTGACGAGTTCGCTGCAGACGATGGCCGGCCGCATGATTTTCGCCAGGACCAAGCGCGCGTGATCTGGGGCGCCGTCGTGGTTGCTGCCGGCCGCGGCACGCGTTTCGGACGTCCGAAACAATTGCTCGAACTCGGCGGCAAACCGATGGTGGCGTGGTCCATCGAAACGTTCGCGTCCATGCCCGAGGTCGTCGATCTCGTCGTGGTTACGGAGCCGGAATTCCTCGCCGTGATGCAGAGCGTCGTCGCGCCGCGCGCGGGCGCGCTCGGTGTCTGCATTGTCCCCGGCGGTTCAACGCGTCAGAACAGCGTGCGCGCGGGCCTCGAAGCGTTGCCGGAGCATTGCGCGGGCGTGCTGGTGCACGACGGCGCGCGCCCGCTCGTACGGGCGTACGAAGTGCGCGCCGGCATGCGCGTGGTGCGGCCCGGAACCGCGTCGCTGCTCGCGGCGCGCGTCGTCGACACCGTCAAGGCCGCGGATTCGGCGAACAAAGTTACGCGCACGCTCGACCGAAGTACTCTTTGGGCGGCGCAGACGCCGCAGTTCGCTGCAACACGCGACCTGCAGCGCGCGCACGCGGACGCTGTGCGGCTCGGCTGGCCGGCCGCAACCGATGATGCCGCCCTGCTCGAACGCGCCGGCGTGGATGTGCTCGTCGTTGAGGCGTCGCCCGAAAATTTCAAGGTCACGGTGCCCGGGGATCTCGTGCGCGCCGAAGCCATCCTGCGCGAACGCGCCGCGCAGCCGACCGATCAAGAAGAAATTCTGGTTGTCGAATGCTTCGTCGGCGAGCGCGCCGTCGACGGCGTGCTGTCGGAGCTCGAATCGCGCCGCGCGCGCATCGACGCCATCGACCGCGATTTGCCGGCCGCAGTCGCGATTCGCGCCTATCTCACGCCGGACGAACTGCGCGGGTTCGGGCGCCGGCTGCACGCGCTCGCCGGCGAGGACGCCGTCTTCACCTCGCACCTCTCGCACGTCGCGGCGCGCGCGTGATCCGAGTCGGCCACGGCTTCGATGCGCACCGGCTCGTTGCCGGGCGGCGCTTCGTCTTGGGGGGCGTCACGATTCCGTACGCGCACGGGCCGCTCGGGCACAGCGACGGCGACGTGCTCGCGCACGCGATCGCAGACGCGTTGCTCGGCGCCTGCGCCCTCGGCGATCTCGGCGGCCATTTCCCGGACACCGACCCGCAATGGAAAGACGCGGATTCGATGCGATTGCTGGCCGCCGTGCACGAATTGATCGTGCGTCACGGTTTCGCGCTCGCGAACATCGACGCGACGATCGTGGTGGAGCGGCCGAAGCTCGCGCCGTTCGTTGCGGATATTCGCGAACGGCTCGCGGAGACGCTGGCGATCGACGTCGGCTGCGTGAGCGTGAAAGCGAAAACGAGCGAAGGGATGGGCTACACGGGCGACGGGAGCGGCATTGCGGCGCACGCCGTCGCTACCGTCACGACGGAGAAGGCGGGGCAGCACTGACGGGCGCGGCGGCCT
Organism: Candidatus Velthaea sp.; assembly: GCA_046262475.1. Lineage (GTDB taxonomy): Bacteria > Vulcanimicrobiota > Vulcanimicrobiia > Vulcanimicrobiales > Vulcanimicrobiaceae > JBHEMQ01. The sequence goes on along the minus strand of JBHEMQ010000010.1, from coordinate 13,495 downwards.
GCTCGTCGTGATGCACGGCCGGGGCGGCGTACGCATCGTGCGGGGGCAGCGACGCCCCGACGCACACGAAGACGGGCGGCCAGACGGGAAGCGGCGGCGGCATCAGAGCGAGCACACGTAGACGTCGCCGTCGGTGTCGCCGCGCGCCACTTCCAAACGCTTGCAGCGCCCGAGCGCGCGCCGGAATTCGCCGAGCGTCACCACCCGCCGACCGTCGCGGTCGATCACCACGTAGGTGGCAAGCCGCGTGCGGACGTCGGCGATGGAGGAGAGCACGTTGAAGGCGGCCGTGAGCGAAGCGGCGACGTTGTCGTCGCGTTCCTGGGGGCCTTCAGGTTCGGGTTCAAGTGTGACCATGCCGTCACGCTAGCGCGTCCCGGTTGCGCCTCGAATCCGTGGTGGTACGTATCTTGGCCCGGCCGGGTACTTAGGCTCGTTCCACGTGCAGGAACGCGGCGAGATCCCGCCGGCTGGCAACACCCAGCTTCGCGAAAATCGACGCGACGTGCGTCTCGACGGTGCGTTCGCTGATGACGAGAAGCTCGGCGATGCGGCGGTTCGAGCTGCCGTCGGCGATCAAGGCGGCGATTTCGCGTTCGCGCTGGGTCAAGCTGTGCTCGCCCCGCCGCCGCACGGTCCGCTGATCGACCAGGGTGCTCAGGCGCGCGACTTCGCCGAAGGCGCCCATGCGCGTGAACGCATCGAGCGCGTCCTTCACGTTGCCGCGGACTTCACGCGCGTACGCCTCTTCCACCGCGATGCCGAGCGCCTTCATCGCCGCCGCGGCCGTGCGCGCCGCCGCGTCCGCGTCGTCGCGCCGCCGCTCGCGCGCCGCGACGCGTGCGTCGAAGAGTGCGAGATATGCCGCGGCAACGGCGGCGCTCGGTTCGGCGGCGGCGCGGGCCAGCAATGCGCGCGCCGGCGTGACGTGCGGTCCGCCGCACCGCGCGACGGCATCCAGGAGCCAATAGGCGTCGGTGGCCGCGGCCAACTGCGGCAACACGCGTGCGGCCACCGGTCCGGCATCCTCGCCGTCGCGCGCCCGGCGTTGCGCGACGGCGCCCGCGACGAGTGCGATCGTGTTGTGCTCGCCGAGCGCCAGCGCTTCCTCGAGCAACGCCGCTTCATCGATTCGCGCCAGCCCGGCGGCGTCGCCGGTGAGCGTTGCGACGCGCAGGGAAAGCGCACGCAGCAGCACGTGGACGAGCGGGACGCCGTGGTCGATGTCGCCGGCCCGCTGCACGCGGCTGCGCGCGCGCGGCAATTCGCCGAGCAGCACGGCCGCCAGCGCCGCGTTGACGCTCAGCCAGGCGATGAGCCGGCCCGACCGTAGCTGCACCGCAAGCTCCAGCGCGCCCTCGAAGCGTTCCGATGCCGCGCGGATTTCGCCGCATGCGAATTCCGTGTCGGCCCAATTGTTGAGCGTTCGCACCAGGAGTTCGCGGTCGTCCACGGCACGGGCCGCCGCCTCGGCGCGCGCGAACTCGACGCGGCTTTCGGCGAGCCGCGGAATCTTCGCGAGCGCGTGCGCCCGGATGCCCAAGAACCGTGCGAGTTCGCGGGGCGGCGGGGCGGCGTCGAGTTCGAACGCCGCGTCCAACTGCGTCATCGCTTCGGCGGGCCGGTTGATCGCGGCGAGCAGCCCCGCGGTGACGATGTGCGCGTCGTATTGCGCGGCGGGACTCACCGCTGCCAGCGCGGCCGTCGTTTTGGATGCGAGCGTGATGCCTTCGGCGAAACGCCCGCTTTCAAAAAGGGCACGCGCGCGCTCCAGCGCAATCCGCCCGGCGGCGCGATGATCGCCCGCCGCCGCGGCTTCCGCGGCCGCGTCGGCAAACCACGGCAGCGCGCCGTCGATGTCGCCGATGGCGTAGAATGCGGCGGCCGCTTTTTCGGCGATCGCGCAGCGCCGCGCCGGTTCGTGCGCCGCGCCGAAAGCGCGCTCGTAGTGGCGGATGGCGGCGACGTGCGCGAGCATGCCGGCGGCTGCGTCGCCGGCGATCTCGTTCCAGCGTTCGGTCAAGGCCGCATTACCGGAGCGCCACGCGTGATAGCCGACCGCGGTCACGTCGCGAACGCCGCCCGGCGCATCTTGCAATTTGCGCGCGATCTCGCCGTGCACCGCGCGCGCCTCCGCGTAGAGGATCTCATCGTAGACGACTTCGCGCGTGAGCGCGTGGCGAAACGCGAAGTGTTCGCCGTCGGTCTCTTGTTCGATCAGCTGCAAATGCCGAGCGCGTCGCAACGTCAGCAAGATGTCGGCAACGCCGATGCCTGTGAGATCCGAGAGGAATGCCGCGCTGAAGCGCCGGCCGATAACGGCGGCATAGGCCAGCGTCGTGCGGTCCGCTTCCACGAGCGAGGACAGCCGCTCGCGCACGGTCGCCCGCAACGAGCGCGGCACGAGCGTGGCGGGCGAGGCGCTCGATGTATCGCCGCGCTCGATGACGCCGCGCAACAATTCCTCGGCATGGAAGGGGCGACCGTCGGAAAGCTCCGCGATCTCGTCCAGCACGAGTGCGGGGATGCGCCTGCCGTCGCTACGCGCGGCAGCCTGGAGCAGCGCGCGCACGTCCGCGCCGTTCATCGCTTGCAAAGCGAGGACCGCATCGGCGTCGCGCTCGATCGCCGCGCACGCGCGCAGTGCCGCGGGATCGCCGGCGTCGTCGTCCGCGCGCATCGTGAGGACCAGCGCAACGCGGTGCTCGCGCAGCGCCGGCGAAAGATAGCGCAACAGGTCGAGCGTCGCGCGGTCGGCCCACTGAATGTCTTCGACGACGATACACAGCGGCCGATCCGCCGCGACCGCGGCGTAAGCGGCGGCGACTGCGGCAAAGCGCCGCGTGCGCTCGCCCGAGATTTCCGTCGGCGGCGCTGCTGCCGATGCTCGCAGACGCGCCGCCGCGTCCGCCGCGCCGAGCGCATCGGCAATTTCGATGAGCGGCGCGTACGGCGCGCAGCCGATTTCCCAACACGCCGCCTGACCGACGACGATGCGCTGGCGCGGCAGCGCTGCGACGGCTTCGCGTACCAGCCGGGATTTGCCGATGCCGGCGCTGCCCGTTACGGCGAGCGTCGCGCCGCGTCCGTCGCGGACACGACCGATCCGCTCGAGCAGAAACTCCAGCTCGAACGTTCGTCCGATGAAATCGCGGCAAACGATCCCCGGCGTGATCACGATGAAAGGACCGTTCTGCTTCCGCCCGACACAATCAGCCCATGACGGTCTATCGCACGAATCCGCCCGACGGGAACGCCGGCGTTGAATCGCTCCGGGTGCGTTTGGCATCGTCACCGTGTCTTAACACCCTGAGCCTGAACGGCGGCGAGCTGCTTGTGCGAGTTAGTCGTCGTACTCATCGCTCGACACCCGGCTGGCGGTGCGTCATGATCGGCGCACGATGAGGTTCCTCGATCAGCGCGCGGCCCGAACAATGCGCGTCCTCGCAATGAGCTCGGCCGTCGCCGTCCTGTCGTTGTCGGCAAACAGCGCGGGCTGCGCCTTCCGCGGCAGACGTCCAGGTTCGTCCTGTTTCCGGCGCGGCTCGGGCCGTCGGGCGCTATCCATCCCTTCAAGCGCACGTCGCCGCGTTGAGCGTCCAGCGCAGGCGCACGTTTCACGCGCCCTCTGCCCTGGCCGGCGTGGCGGCTGTATCGGCGCACCAGGAAGTGCGGATATTCGGTGTCGTGCGCCAGGATGGATGTCTCGCCCTTGCGGACTACTGTGCGCACCAGCCGCTCGAACTGGAGCGCGTCAGCGGCGATCTCACGCAGGGGCACCAGCGTCGCATCGGGGTCGTGCTTTGGAAAAACCGCGGGCGTCGTGAAGATGCTCGGATCGTTTCCCAACGGGGCTATCTCGCTCGTCGTGCAGTCATGGACCCTCCAAACCGTGACGGCGAAGGTACCCGCGCTGACGGGCGTACCGGATCAGCCGGTGAAGATCGAGCTTGTCGCACCAGCCCCGGGCGACAGACGAAAGTATCTCCCGACGTCGCGATGGTGTTCGTGAGCCGGCGGCGCGTCGCGAACGTCTCCACGATGGTCGAGAACCTGAGTTGCGCCAGCGGCAACACGCGAAACACCCGGGCTAGAGCACCGACGGCGAAGGCTATTAGTGCGACCCGGTCGCGATCGTGAATTGGTCGATCACATGCTCGGCCGGCATGCACGTACAGCTTGCGCCCGATAGCGGCTCGGACACCTGGCGCGTGCGTATGCAGCCGGGATGCCGGTTCGACCACATCGACGTGAGCGAACAGGCGGATGTCGTGATCGATCCGACCATCGACCCGACGAACGTCTCGTGGACCTCGAACTGGCATACGGTAACGTCTTCCTGGAACGATTTAGCGGCGGCTCCGGCCAGCAGACCACAATTCAAAAGTTCAGCTACGACGGTTCGTACATCGTGACCGTCTACGGGTCCGGCCGGGTTTAAGGTCCATACCGTCCTCGGCGCTCTGTGCGCGGTTGACGACCAGCGCGTGTTTTCGGCGAACCGGTGAAAGCGCCGAGCGCAGGGACCGCCGACGCGACGAATCCGTTCGAGCGCAGAATCTCCAACTCGAATGTTCGTGCGATGAAATCGCGGCAAACGATCCCGGCGTGATCACGATGAAAGGACCGTTCTGCTTCGTCCCGATACAATCAGCCCATGACGGTCTTTCGAACGAATCCGCCCGACGAGAACGCCGGCACCGCCGAAGAGGCGGTGCAGCCGGACAACACCGAGGACGGCGGCGACCGCGACCCGCTGGGCATGCCCGGCGCGAGCGAGCAGCCCGGCTAAGAGCGCGACGCGCTGCAACCGCTCCGGGTGCGCTTTGCGCCATCGCCGTCCGGCATGCTGCACGCCGGAGCGGCGCGGACGGCGCTTTTCAACTGGCTGCTGGCGCGGCGAACGGGTGGTCGCGTCGTTCTGCGCATCGATGATGCGGGCGGCGAGCGGCATCGCGAAGGCGAAGCCGCACTGTACGAAGACATGCGCTGGCTCGGGCTCGATCACGACGAGGGTCCGGACCGCGGCGGGGCGTACGGCCCGTACCGGCAATCCGAGCGCTTGGAGACGTATCGTGCGCGGGCCGCGGAACTGCTCGCCGCGCGCCGCGCGTATGAGGCCGACGGCGCCGTCCACTTCCGCGTCCCGCCCGGGCGAACGGCGCTCGACGATCTCGTCAAGGGACGCGTCGTCTACGATAACGCGGACATCGGCGATGTCGTTATCGTCAAATCGAACGGCGCGCCGACGTACAACTTCGCGGCCGCCATCGACGACGCGCTGATGCAAATCGACCTCGTGCTGCGCGTTGACGAACATCTCGACAACACGCCGCGGCAGCTCCTGCTGCAAGATGCCCTGGGTCTGCGCTCGCCGCAATATGCGCACGTCGGATCGATCGTTCCGGATGAGGATGTGAAGGGCTCCGGCGCGCATGCAACCGTCACCGTCGCTGAGTTACGGCGCTTGGGCTATTTGCCCGCCGCGCTGATCAATCATCTCGCGCTGCTGGGCTGGGCGCCGGGCGACGAGCGCGAGGAATTCACGCTCGACGAACTCGTGCGCGAGTTTTCGCTCGACCGTGTCGGCCGCTCGAAGTCGGCCTTCAACGAAGCGCGCTTGCGCGCGTTCAACGCGCGCGAACTGCGCAAGCTCGCGCGGCCGGCGCTTGCAGCGATGCTGGCGGATGCGATGCAGCGCACGGGCCTGTTGGAGAGCCCCGCGCCGGAAGCAGCGATGCGTTGGATCGACACCTTTCTCGACGCGCACGGAAGCGAGATCGATTCGATGGGTGAAGCGATTCCGCTCGTCGCCGAACTGCGTGCGGAAGCGATAACGATTCCCGCCCTGGAATTGGAGAAGCTCCGGAACCGGCAGGTTGTCTTTTTCCTCGATGCGGTGAGCCAATACGTCGACGCCCAATCGGAACTGCGCGGTCTGCCGCTCGCGCACGATCTGCCGGCGATCGCCGAAGAATTCGGCATCGCCAAGAACGACGCGTTTGCCGCCGTGCGCATGGCGCTGACGGGAAAACACGACGGCGCGCCGCTCACGCTCGTCTTTCCGTTGCTGGGACACGACCGCATCCTCATGCGCATCGGCGCAGTGAGTTCGCATCTGCTGCACGGCCGCGGTTTGGAGCCGATCAAGTACGGCCCCGGCGGCGTTCCATTCGAAACAATTCAGCCGGCTCCACCGCCGCGCTAAAGCAACGCGGCCTCGAGCGCAGCTTGAATGCCGGAGTCCGGCTCGTGCCATGCGTCAACGAAGGAACGCAGAATGTGCCCCGTGAGCCCCCACACGTGCCGCCCGCCGAAATCGAACACGAACGTATCGACGCGGCGGTCGCCAACCAGCTCGATATCCGCATGAACGGCCCCCGGCGTGAGGATTTCGGCGAGCGGCACCGTGAAAAGCGCGGCGGTTTCCGTTTCATCGAACGTCAGCTTCGTCGCCGGTGCGAGCACGCCGACAAACGGCGTGACGATGAAATTGTTCACGCGCTGCGCGATGTCGGGAAGGCGCGCCACGAGCGTCACGGCGGCCGGCGGCACGCCGATTTCTTCATGCAGTTCGCGCAGCGCCGTCACCTCGCGCCGGTCGCCGTCCCCCGGATCGACGGAACCGCCCGGCAAACCGATTTGCCCCGGATGGTCCCGCAGATGCGCCGCGCGCTCGACAAAAATCACGCGGTGCGGCGCGTCGGCGAAAATCGCGAGCACGACCGCCGCAAAGCGCCTCATGCACGCGGGTTCGCCGGTGCCCGGCGCGAATCGTGCCCGACTGCAAACTTCGGAGGCCGCCACGCGGTTTGAACGAGTCGACGTGACCAGCTCAGCGTGGGAGATGTTGCTCGCCGACCTGCGCGCCCCCGTGGAGCGGGATCCCGCCGCGGAGGGCTGGCTTGACGTCGTCCTTTCGTACCCCGGCTTCCATGCCATTACGGCGCATCGATTCATCCATGCCATTTGGAAGCGCAAGGTGCCCTTGCTGCCGCGCCTGTTGGCAGAGGTGGTGCATCGCGTTACCGGCATCGACATTCATCCGGGCGCGACGATCGGCCGCGGATTTTTCATCGATCACGGAACGGGCGTCGTGATCGGCGGCACCGCGATCGTGGGCGACAACGTGACTCTGTATCAGGGCGTCACCCTGGGCGGCACCTCGCTGCAGCGCACGAAGCGGCACCCGACGCTCGGCAACAACGTGACGGTCGGCTCGGGTGCCGCCGTGCTCGGCGATATAACCGTCGGAGACAACGCGAAGATCGGCGCCAATTCCGTCGTCGTTAAGGACGTGCCGCCGAACGCGACGATCGTCGGCATTCCCGGCCGCGTCGTGTTGCAAGACGGCAAGCCGGTTGCTGCCGTTTCGGCGCGGCCGCAGGTCGATTTACCTGACCCCAACGCCCCGCTCTTGGCGCAACTCGCCGCCCGCATTCAAGCGCTCGAACGGCGCATCGCCGAACTCGAAGGTCCGGGCATTTCGCGCGCGCTCTAAGCGCGGATTTGGGTAGAGTTTGCACATGACGACCGTAAGCGATCATGTGTGGGAGCGCCTTTCCGCCTGGGGAATTCGGCGCATTTTCGGCTATCCGGGCGACGGCATCAACGGACTGATGGGCGCCCTCGAGCGAACCAGCGGCAAAATCGACTTCATTCAAGTGCGCCACGAGGAACAAGCCGCGTTCATGGCGTGCGCGCACGCCAAGTATACAAACGAGATCGGCGCGTGCATCGCAACGTCCGGTCCCGGTGCGATTCATTTGCTGAATGGTTTGTACGACGCCAAAGGCGACCATCAGCCGGTGTTCGCACTGGTCGGACAATCCGCGACGAGCACCCTCGGCGGCGATTACCAGCAAGAGGTCAACTTGCCGGCGCTCTTCGCGGATGTCGCGAACGAGTATTGCGTGACGGTCGTAAATCCGGCGCAGGTGCGGCACGCGATCGATCGCGCGGTGCGCATCGCGCTGGCGACGCGCTCGGTGACGTGCGTGATCATTCCCAAAGACGTGCAGGAAATGCACGCGGTCGAGAAACAGCCGCACAAGCACAATACGATTCATTCCAGCGCCGGCTACGTTGCGCCGCGCGTCGTCCCGCCGCTGGATCAGCTGCGCGCGGCCGCCGAGGTGTTGAACGCCGGGCAGCGCGTCGCGATGCTCGTCGGTCAGGGCGCGCTCGGTGCGGAAGAAGAAGTGATCGCCGTCGCCAACCGGCTCGGCGCCGGCTGCGCGAAGGCGCTGCTCGGCAAAGCCGTGCTGCCGGACGATCTGCCATGGGTAACCGGCACGATCGGACTGCTCGGCACGCGTCCCAGCTCCGACATGATGCGCGATTGCGACACGCTGCTGATGGTCGGCACCAGCTTCCCCTATGCGGAGTTCTTGCCCAAAGAGGGTCAGGCACGCGGCGTACAGATCGACATTCAAGCGAAGATGCTCGGCCTGCGCTATCCGACGGAAGTCAACCTGATGGGCGATTCCGCGGAAACGCTCCGCGCGCTGGTCCCGCTGCTCGAACAAAAGACGCACTGGCATTGGCGCGAGAAAATCGCCGAAGGTCGCGGCGAATGGGACCGCATCAACGCCGCCCGCGAAGAAACGAGCGCCGATCCCATCAACCCGCAGCTCGTGTTTTCCGAATTGTCGCCGCGGCTTCCGGACCGCTGCGTGCTCAGCGGCGATGCGGGTACCGCGACGAACTGGCTTGCGCGGCATTTGGTGATGCGGCGCGGAATGAAATTTTCGCTCTCCGGATCGCTCGCGACGATGGGTCCGGCCGTGCCGTATGCGATCGCCGCGAAGTTCGCGTTTCCCGACCGGGTCGCCATCGCGATGACCGGTGACGGCGCGATGCAGATGAACGGCATCAACGAGCTGATCACGATCGCGAAGTACTGGAAGCGCTGGAGCGATCCGCGCCTCATCATCCTCGTGCTCAACAATCGGGACTTGAATCAAGTCACCTGGGAGATGCGAATCGAAGCGGGGGATCCGAAATTCGCCGCGTCGCAGGACCTGCCGGATGTCGCGTACGCTGAATTCGCGCGCACGCTCGGACTCGACGGTATGCGCGTCGAACGCCCGCAGGACGTCGCATCGGCATGGGATCGCGCATTGGCCGCGGACCGGCCGTTCCTGTACGAAGCGGTCGTCGATCCGAACGTCTCCTTGTTGCCGCCGCACATCTCGCTCCAGCAGGCCAAGAACTTGACGTCGGCGCTCGTGAAGGGCGACCCCGACGAGGGCGGCGTCATCGCCGAGTCCGTGAAGGGCGTGATCGCGGGACTTTTTCCGGGGAAATCCGGAAAAAAGAGCTGAGTGGTAATCCGCGGCGCGCCGACGAAGAAACGCGCAGCATGTCACTCCGGCTGTACAACACCCGCACCCGCACCGTAGAACCGTTCGCGCCGCTCACCGGGCGGCGCGTTCGCATGTATGTCTGCGGACTGACGCCGTCGGCGGAGGCGCATCTCGGGCACGCGCGCTCGTTCCTGTTCTTCGATGTGCTTCGGCGGTATCTCATCTACCGCGGGTACGAGGTGACCTACGCGCGCAATATCACCGACATCGACGACCGCAGCATTGCGCGCGGACGCGAAACGGGCCGGCCGTGGCACGAAATCGTGAACGAACATTTCACCTCGTTTCAGCGCTCGATGCGGCGGCTTGGATTGGACGAACCCGACACCGAGCCACGCGCGACCGAATTCATTCCGCAAATCGTTGCGATGATCGCGGAACTGGTCGAAGCGGGCTACGCGTACGCCACCGTTGACGGCGTGTACTACAGCGTGAAGAAGTTTCCGCGGTACGGCCGGCTTTCCAATCGTAACGTCGACGAGCTGCTCGCCGGTGCGCGCATCGCGGTTGACGAGCGCAAATCCGACGCCCTCGATTTCGCGCTGTGGAAATTCGCCAAGCCCGGCGAACCCGCGTGGCCGTCGCCGTGGGGCGCGGGCCGGCCGGGGTGGCACATCGAGTGCAGCGCGATGTCGCGCGCGATCCTCGGCGAGCCCTTTGACATTCACGGCGGCGGCTTCGACTTGATTTTTCCGCATCACGAGAATGAAATCGCCCAGAGCGAGCCGCTGATGGCGTCGCCGCCGATGGCGAACATGTGGATGCACGGCGGCTTGCTGATGTTTGACGGTCAGAAGATGTCGAAGTCGCTCGGCAACTTCGAGCCGCTTAGCGCGCTGCTCGACCGGCACGATCCGTTCGCGATCCGCCTGTTGTTCCTGCAAACCGGCTACCGCAAGCCGATGAACTTCACCGAAGAATCAATCGCCGGCGCCACGACGGCGCTCGAGCGGCTGCGTAAGGCGTACCATGCGCTACAGCCCGGTGCGGGTACGGCGAGCGTCGAGCCCTTCCGCGAGCGCTTTGTCGCAGCGCTCGACGACGACATGAACACCGCCGGCGCCGTGTCGGTGCTGTTCGAGCTCGCGCGCGAACGGTTCAGCGCTGAAGCCGCGCCGGCACGCGAATTCTTGCGCGAGGCGCTGGGGGTGCTCGGCATCGGCGGCGTTTTGGATCGTGCGGATGCGGCGCCCGCCGCGCTCGATCCCACGTGCGCGGATCGTTTGCGCGCCGCGGTCGGAGCCGCGCTGCACTTGAACGGCAGTGCACCTGAAGATGCGGTGGAAGCGGTTATCGCGGCGCGCAATCAGGCGCGCCGCGAGCGCAACTTCGCGCTGGCCGACCGCCTCCGTCAAGCGCTGGCCGCCGAGCGCATCGTCGTGACGGATAACAAGGACGGCACGACCACCTGGGCGCTCGAGGCCTGAGCCGCTTCACGATGAACACTCGTCGTTTTCCGCCGCGTAACGGGCGCGCCGCGCCGCGTATCGATCTGGACGACGTCGTGTACGGCATTCATGCCGTCGATGAAGCGTTGGCCGCCGGCGAGGTGCTGCGCCGCGTTCACGTGGGCGACGACCGCAAGCGCGATGCGGCGGTGCGCGGGCTGCTCGAGCGCGCGCGTGAGGCCGGCGTCGCCGTCCGCTTCGAGAGCCACGGGTTTTTCGCGGCGTTTCCGTACAAGGCGCATCAAAGCGTCGTCGCGTTCGGCGCGCCGTTCGCGTACGTCAGCTTGGAAGACGCGATCGCACGGCGACCGCGCGACAAACCCGGATTGTGGGTGATACTCGATCACGTGACCGACCCGCACAACGTCGGCGCGGTCATCCGCACGGCGGAGTGCGCGGGCGCAACCGCGCTCGTGCTGCCGGAGCGCCGTTCCGCCGGCATCAACGCCACGGTGCGGAAGGCGGCGGCAGGCGCGGCCGCGTTTTTGCCCGTCGCGCGCGTGGCGAACGTCGCGCAAAGCGTGCGCACGTTTAAGAAAGCCGGCGTGTGGGTCGCCGGCGCGGCTCTTGCAGAATCCGCCGTCGTCTATACGGACGCCGACTTCGACCGCGATCTCGTCGTCGTAATCGGCGCCGAGGGCGCCGGCATCTCGCCGCTCGTTCAGCGCGAATGTGACTATCTCGTGCGTATTCCGCTCCTCGGCAAGATCGCGTCGCTCAATGCGTCGGTCGCCGCCGGCGTCCTCCTCTACGAAGCCGTGCGTCAGCGCCGGAAGTGAGTCGCGCCGTCCCGGTCCGCGGCATCGTATAATCGCACGCCGCGCCGGCCGCTATGTTTGACGTGATACAGCGCCGCGTCGGCGTGCGCGAGCACGTCGTCCGCACTCGCGCCGTCGCCGGGATAGAGGCTCACGCCGATGCTGAGGGTCATGGTCAGGGGATCGCCGAGCGTCGTGAACGGCGCTTCGAAGCTCGCCGCGAGGCGTTCCGCGAACTCGCGCGCATCGTCGGGATGCCCGGCGTCGGGCTGCAAGACGATGAATTCGTCACCGCCCAGCCGCGCGAGGGTATCGGTGATGCGCATCGCCGACGCGAGCCGCTCGGCCATCGCGCGCAGCAGTTTGTCGCCGCCGGCATGGCCGTACGCGTCGTTCACGCTTTTAAAGGCGTCGAAGTCGATGAAGTGCACCGCGAATGTGCGACTGTGCCGTTTCGCGGCCTCGATCAACTGCTCGAGGCGATCGATCAGCAGCACGCGGTTCGGTAAACCGGTCAAGCCGTCGTAGTGCGCGAGTGCGTCCAAGCGCTGCTGCTGCAGACCGCGCTCGACTGCCGACGCGGTCAGTGCGACGATGGCCATGATGAAATCGCGGTCGGTTTGCGCGAGCGCAGTGTGCGGCGCGTTGCTCGTGAATCCGAGCGCGCCGTATGCCCGAGATGCGACCGTCAAGGGAACGCTCAAGTACGACATCCAACCGCGGCCGCCGGGATGCGCGACCGCATCCCACGGCGGCTGCCGCAAATCTTCGACGAAGAAGATATCGCCGCTGTCCATCGCGTGCCGCAGGAAGCTGCTTCCGTAATCCGCCTCGAAGCCTACCTGAATGCGGTCGTCGGCACCGACGCTCTCGACGATGGTCACACCTTCGCCGTCGACGCGTGCGACCCACGCCCATTCGAAGCCCAGCTGCTCCATGCCGAGCGCGAGTGCGCGGCGCACCTGTTCCTCCGTGCTCGCGCCCGGCGATGAGGCGACGCGATAGAGTTCGTGAATGCGCTGCGACTGGACGGCGAGGCGCTCGCGGGTGCGGCGCTTTTCGGTGATGTCGCGCATCGCGCAAAAGTAACCTTCCACGTCGCCGTCAACGACGGTGGGAATCGTGACGCCCTCAACGTCGACGATCGCGCCGTCCTTGCGCACGATCGTCGTCTGAAAGCTCGTCGACTCGCCGCGTGCCGTCTTCGTGCGAACCGTGTCGGCATCGAAGGCGCGATCCGGCGTGACGATGAGCCACGTCGGTTTGCTCACGAGCTCTTCGTTCAAGAAACCGGTGAGCGCTTCCGCTGCGCGATTCATGCGTTCGCAGAGGCCGTTCTTGCCGACCATCGTGATCGGGTGCGGATGATGCTCGAAGAGCGAACGAAACTGCTGTTGGCTGCGCAGGAGCTGCCGTTCGACCGCCGCTTGCGCGGTGATGTCCGCGGCGATGCCGTACACGCCCACCACGGTGTCGCGCGCGAACGCCGGCGCGAGCCGCACGGCGACGTCGACGCGCGAGCCATCGGCGTGCGCGAAGCCCGTCTCGAAGTCGGCGGTTTGCATCAAACTCACGACGGCGTCGAATTGACGCTGAACGCGCTCGCGCTCAGAGGCGTCGATATGCTCGGAAAAGTGCCCACCGCGCCGGCCGGTGCGCTGCGCGCCGATCAAGCGGTATGCTGCGGCGTTGGAAAACACCACCGTGCCGTCGGTTGCATAAAGCGCGATGCCCTCGGTGAGAACATCGAGCAAACCGAGCGCCCCGCGCAGCGTTCGCACGAGCACGTCGAGTCCGGCCTCCGAGTGGCCCGCAGTGCCTGCCGGGCGGCGATCCATGTGCGCGTCCATTCCAAGTCTGAAAAGATGCCCCCTACGGCCTGTTTAGCGGCCGAAGAGGCGGCCGCTTCGGCCTCGGAATG
>JBHEMQ010000009.1:530-47320 GCA_046262475.1 Candidatus Velthaea sp. | reverse complement strand
CGCAAAGGGACTCCGCTCAAGTGTCGCACGGCATGGCTGTTTACCGCCAGCGCGACTGGTACAACTAACGCGTACAGTTACGGGTGTGTCACGAGGCGAAGCCTCGGCTTCCCTTCACGTTCGGGCGGGTGGCCGGCGCCGGTGCAACGGGCGAAACTCGACTAACGAATGTGCGTTCGCTACGGTGAGCGCCGTGCAGCAAACGGAAGTTGCATCAACGCGCGAAAGCTTGGATTTTGAGGCGGGTCGAATCCGTCGAGGCCGTAGTGAACCGCTGACGCGCGCGAGGTACGAGTAAACGTCGCAAACAGTCGGTGGAATACCGATAATATGTTGCCGTATTCGAGTCAGTCTCCCGCTGCAGGCGCGAATGATGCACCTTGTGCATATTCGGCGTTACGTAGATCCACGACAGCAGCGAATCAATTGGCTGCCACAATTTCACGTTGCGTGCTCGAACACCGCACTTACGGCGCAGATCAAGCGATACATCGCGACGGTGCCGGCCGGCAGGTCCGAGTGCCCAGGCACTGCACCGGCGCCGAGCACAAAATTTTCGACGAAGAACGCGAGCGTCAGCGCAAGATTTGATTCGATTCTAGCCGAGCGGTGGTTGCGTGCGCTGGCAGGGGGCAACGACCTCGACGGCCGCGGCGATCGCCATGAGGACGACCAAGACGCCGACTTGCGTGAACAAGCGTTCCTCCTGCGATGCCTGACGTTTCTCGCCGGCCGCCGTCGCGGTGGTCGCTTGCCCGCCTGAGAGGAAACCGGCCGAGTTCAATGCGGGCGCGGCGTCATTTCGAGCCTTGACAGCTGTTAACTCGGCTTCTAGTGTGAACGCATGGAGAGTTTTGCCGGGGACCTGCGCGCGGCGATGAACGCCGCGGGCGTCACCGCGAGCGAGCTCGCTCAACGCTCCGGCCTGACGGAAGGCGCCATCTCGTACCTGCGGTCGGGGCGGCGCGAGCCGTCGTTCCGGTCCATCCGCGCGCTTTCCGCCGTGCTGCCGCAGCTCGCGGCGCGTCTCGACTCGGAACGGAGAAGCATGGATTCCATCGAGTCGGCAATCGCCGACATCAAGGCCGGCAAGATGGTCGTCGTGCTCGACGACGAGGACCGGGAAAACGAGGGCGACCTCGTCATGGCGGCCGAGAAAGTCACCCCGGCCGCGGTGAACTTCATGCGCAAGGAAGCGGGCGGCCTCATTTGCGTTCCGATGACGGGCGAACGTCTCGACGCCTTGCGAATTCCGGCCATGGTAGCGGACAATACAACGCCGCTCGGCACGGCCTTCACCGTTTCGGTCGAGGCGCGGGGGCGCATCTCCACGGGCATCTCCGCGCAAGACCGGGCCAACACGATCGCGGCGCTGGTTGACCCGGCGTCCACGCCGGCGGACTTCCTGCGCCCCGGGCACACCTTTCCTCTGCGCGCGCGCGACGGCGGCGTGCTCGTTCGCGCCGGCCAAACGGAAGCGTCCGTCGATCTCGCGCGGCTCGCGGGGCTGCAGCCCGCCGGCGTCATTTGCGAGATCATGGACGACGACGGTACCATGATGCGCCTGCCGCGCTTGCGGGAATTTGCCGCGAAGCACGACGTGAAGCTGGTTACCGTCAAAGATTTGATCGCGTACCGGCTGCGCCACGAGAAGCTGGTGCGGCGCATCGCCGAGTTCAAGTTGCCGACCGCGTTCGGACAGTTTCGCGGCGTGGCGTACGAATCGACGATCGATTCGATCGCGCACGTTGCGATGGTCATGGGTGAGATCGCCGACGGCCGGAATTTGCTCGTGCGCGTGCATTCGGAGTGCCTCACGGGCGACGGCTTGCACTCGCTGCGCTGTGATTGCGGCGCGCAGCGCGACGCCGCCCTCGCCGCGATCGCGCGTGAGGAACGCGGCGTCTTCCTTTACCTGCATCAAGAAGGACGCGGCATCGGGCTCGCCAACAAGCTGCGCGCGTATGCGCTGCAGGATGCCGGTGCCGATACGGTCGAGGCGAACGTGTTGCTCGGATTGCCTGCCGACAAGCGCGATTACGGCATAGGGTCTCAAATTCTCGTCGATCTCGGCGTGCGTGAAATGCGCCTCTTGACGAACAACCCGCGCAAAATCACCGGCCTCGACGGCTACGGCTTGCGCATCGTCGAGCGCCTGCCGCTGCACACGGATCCCAACGCCTACAACGCGCAGTATCTCGCTACGAAGCGCGAGAAGATGGGCCACATGTTCGGCGCACCCCGACCGGTGGGGGCAGAGTGACGCGCCGAACGAAGGGCGCGTCCGCGGCGCGGCTTCCCGACGGGCGCGGCAAGCGGTTTGCCGTCGTAAGCGCGCGGTTCTACATTCAGCTGGCCGAGTGGCTGGAAGACGGCGCGCGTCGCGGGCTGCGCGAGTGCGGCGTCGCCGACAATCGAGTCGATGTGTTTACGGTTCCCGGGTGCTTCGAGATTCCGTTGGCCGCGAGTCGCCTCATCAACGGCGGCGACTACGACGGCATCGTGGCGCTAGGCGTCGTCGTGCGCGGCGATACGCCGCATTTCGATTTCGTCGCCGGCGAGTGCGCCCGCGGAATCATGAGCGTACAACTGTCGACCGGAATTCCGATCGGCTTCGGGATCCTCACCACCGAGAATCTCGCGCAAGCCGAAGAACGCGCCGACCCGGCCCGCCTCGACAAGGGCTACGAGGCGGCAGTCGCGGCGGTGACGATCGCGGCGCTCGATCCCGGCCTCGCGAAACCGCGCGTCGGCTTTCGGTAGAAAGCCTAGGTCTTTTGGCTGGGGCGGGCTCGCCTTGCAAGCAAAGCAGCCTTCGCGTATACTCCGCGTACCGGCGTCTTCACAGGCGGCGGCTACCTTCTCTTCTACCAGGGAGGGCCGAGTGCGTGCATTCGGCCGAATATCTTTGGACAATAAGACTCTGCTATGCAAAGACTGCGGTAATTCGTTCGAGTTCACCGTTCGCGACCAGCAGTTTTATGCCGAGAAAGGTTTCGAGAACGAACCGCAGCGTTGCCGCGACTGCCGTACCGCTCGCAAGAATCAGCGGGCGACGAGCACGTCGTATGCGAGCGGAATACGCGAAATGTTCGATGCCGTGTGCGCGCAGTGCTCGACGGCAACGACGGTGCCGTTCAAACCGCGCGGCGATCGTCCGGTGTATTGCCGCGACTGCTACACGTCGATGAACGCCGTCCGCGCGGTCGCCTCCCGCTGACGCAGGGCGGCCGTGGAGCGCACGCGCCGGGCGCTCCATGGTTGCGGTCCGCGGGCACCGAATGAATGCGGCGTGGAGTCTGTGTGGTTCGACGGTGATGCCGTCGGTTATCTCGATCAGCGCGCGCTGCCCGCACGCGTCGAGCGCAAGCGTGCGCAGAACGTCGACGACGTCGTTGATGCGATCGCGACGCTCGCCGTGCGCGGGGCCCCCGCGATCGGAGTCTTCGCTGCGTACGGCATCGCGCTCGCGGCGCGGCAGCATGCCGGTGCGGAGTTCACGCATGCCGCCGAGCGCATCCGCGGCGCGCGGCCGACGGCCGTCAACCTCGCGTGGGCCGTCCGGCGCGTGCTGAGCGCTGAGGACGGCGACTATCTTGCGGCGGCGCGCGCAATGCATGCGGAGCAGCGCGAGATCGATCGGCGCATCGGTGCGGCGGCCGTGGAACTGTTTCCCAAACGCGGTAACGTGCTGACGCACTGCAACACGGGACCGATCGCTACGGGCGGTGACGGCACCGCGCTGGGATGCTTCGTCGCGGCGCAGCGTGCGGGCAAGGCACTGCACGTCTACGTGGACGAGACGCGGCCGCTGCTGCAGGGCGCGCGGCTGACCATGTTCGAGCTGCGCGAAGCCGGCGTGCCGTGCACGCTCATCGTGGATGCGGCCGCGGCCGTGACGATGCTTCGCAAGAACATCGCCGCGGTGGTCGTTGGTGCCGACCGCATCGCGCGCAACGGCGATACGGCGAACAAGATCGGCACGTACGGCGTCGCCATCGCGGCGGCGCACCATCGCATCCCATTTTACGTCGCGGCGCCGCGTTCGACGTTTGATTTGTCGCTGGCGAGCGGCGACGCCATCCCCATCGAAGAACGCGGGCCCGACGAAGTACGGGTGGCGGAGGGCGACGCGGTCTACAATCCCGCCTTCGACGTGACGCCGGCGCATCTGATCGCCGCGTTCATCACCGAGTACGGTCTGCTGCAACCGCCGTATCACGATGCAATTCCCGATCTCGAACTGCGCCCGCGGCTCTTACCGGAAATGACGTACGAGCGGCGTTAATATGAAGTACTACGAATTCCTCGAAAAGCAGCCGAAGATCGACGGCTTGGTCATCGTCGAGGGCACCGACTCGGTCCTCGCGCAGCGCGCGCTCGACGCGCTCATCGAACGGTCGTTGCCCGAAGACATGCGCGCGTTGAATCTGGACATCATCGCGGCGCCGGAGACGGAGCACGTCGGCCGTGCGGTCGCCGATGCGAGCAGCGCGATGCCTTTTCTCGCCGAGCGGCGCGTGGTCGTCGTGCGCAACTGCCACCAATTGCGCGCGCAGCCGCGGCGCGACGTGTGGGCCGCCGCGCAGGCGCTGCCCGCGGGCAACACGCTCGTGCTCGAAGATCTCTTAGCGGCGAAAACGACGCGCCCCGAGCCCTTCGGCGCGCTTGCCGGCCGCAAGGCACTGCGCATCGACACGACGGTGAACGCCGAAGTGCGCGACCGATTCACGCGCGAAACGCTCGAGCGCCTCGGCGTGACTGCTGAGCCCCGCGTCATCGCGGAGCTCGCCGCGAGCGAGGGCGATTTGGGATCGATACAAAACGACTTGGAAAAACTCGCGCTCGCCGGCAAGAAAATCACGTTTGCTGCTCTGGAAGCCGAGAGCCTCACCATCGAAGATCCGAAGGCGTGGCAGTACGCGCAGGCGCTGGTGGAAGGACGCCCCGACGAAGCACTCGCGATCGCTTTCGAGCTGTTCGCGAGCGATCCGCGCGGCGCGGGCGTTCCGCTCGCCGGCGCGATCGCGACGGATATGGCGCTCATTTGGGAACTGGCGCGGCCGGGCGGCGGCGAGGCGATCGAACCGCGCCACCGCTGGCGCGCCGGCAAACTGGCCCCGGTCGCCCGGCGCATCGGCGCGGGGCGCGCGCGCGTCGGGTACGAGGCTGCGGTGCGCGGCTTCGAGGCGCTCGTCATGGGACGTTTCGACGACCCGCGCGGCGCCGTCGAACTTCTCACCGCCGAGCTTGCGTCGAAGGTCATCACGCGCCGCGGCGGCTAGCCGGGCGGCGTCTTCCTCAAGCAGAGGATTCGCGCAAGCGTTGGGCCAAGGTCGCGGCAGTCGCGGGGTATCTGGCATCAGCTACACCTGCCATGTCGCTTGTCCATTGGCAAGGAACTTGTAAGGAGTTCGCACCTCATGCGCAGTCTACTCACTCGGCTGGCCGGGCTCTGCGTGGTGGCCGTCGCGATCACCGGATGCGTGGGATCCACCGGCACGTCTGCGCCCATCGCCGGTCTTCCGAACGCGGGCCAGTCCGGCGCCGGCAACCCGCAAACGACCACGACCGGCCCCGGCGGCACCGGCGGCATCACGGTTCCCGCCAACACGACTCGGCCGGTGCTTCTGGATAACGGAACGCTCGGCGCCGTCGCTCCCGCCGCGACGTACGTGGGCTTCAACGTGAACGCCGTCGATACGCAGAGCGCCGTTCAATCGCCGTCCGATCCCGCGTCGCCCGCGCCCGCGTTCACGCCGCCTCCCAATCCGAGCGGCGCGGGCGATCTCGGATCGCATTCGGTCCTCATTAGCAACATCACGTCGACGCAGGCGCTTATCACGAGCAACCAGACGTACAATCTCACGTACACGTTCGGCGGTCAGTTGTTCACCTTTTCGACGCTCGTCGCGCACTTCGCACTCAACGGCGGCACCCCGCCGACGTCCGTTAGCGCGGAATTCGTCGGAGGCACGGGCACGAACGGATTCGACGTACGTGTCGCGTGCGCACCGGCGACGCTGGCGGCGACGTTTGCCCGCTTCACCTGTGCCATTCCCGCTTTCGCGAATCTTCCCGCGACGAACACCACCGGACCCGAAGCGGTGAATCCGGGTGCGACCGGCTTGTTTGTGCCGTCGGCCACGAAAATTTACTTCGACTTCGGTTTTGCACAGCCGCCCGCGGCCGGTGGCACGACCACCGTCGGCATCGACAACGTCTACTTGCTTCAGTAATCGCGCCCACGGTCTCGTGTGAGGAACGAGCCGGCAAAAGCCGGCTCGTTCTTTTGTGCGCCGACGAGGCACGATTTCACGGTGACGCGAACCCGCCCGGTGATACATGAACGGAACTTCCTACGCGTCGCCCTTTTCTTGGCGGTACGGACGCTCGGAATTGCGCGAACTGTTTTCGGAACGAACGCGGCGGAAGTTGTGGCGCGCGGTGTGGGTTGCGCTCGCGGAATCGCAAGCCCGCAGCGGCCTCGTAACACGGGCGGAACTCGACGATTTGCGCGCGCACGCCGACGACGTCGATCTCGATGCGGCGCTGGCGATCGAACGTGAAATCGGTCACGATCTGATGGCGGAGATCCGTGTGTTCGCGCGCCAAGCGGCGGTCGGCGGCGGCAAGCTGCACCTGGGCGCCACCTCGATGGACATCGAGGACACCGTCGAGATGTTTCGCCTGCGCACCGCGCTGCGCACCCTGCTTGAGTCGCTAAACGCGCTTCTCTCGGCATTCGCCGCGCAGATCGAACGCTACGCGGATCACATTTGCATGGGCTACACGCATCTGCAGCCGGCCGAGCCGACGACCGTCGGCTACCGCCTCGCCGTCTACGCGCAAGATTTGCTCATCGACCGCTCGACGCTCGAATCGACGTCGGTGCAATTGACGGCGAAGGGCATTCGCGGCGCGGTCGGCACGTCTGCCGCCTACGTCCGACTGTTAGACGGCAGCGGCCGTTCCTCGGCGGATCAAGAAGCGGAGGTACTGTCCGCGTTCGATCTCACCGCGCGCGACGTTGCCACCCAAACGTATCCGCGCAAGCTCGACTATCTGCTGTTGACGGGGCTCGCCGGCCTCGGCGCGTCGCTCTCAAAATTCGCTGCCGATGTGCGCATCTTGAGCTCGCCGGGGTTCGGCGAGTTGTTCGAGCCGTTCGGCGCGAAGCAAGTCGGCAGTTCGGCGATGCCGTTCAAGCGCAATCCGGTCATGTGCGAGCGCATCGACTCGCTCGCACGGCTGCTGCCTGCCTACGCCGACGTGGCCTGGCAGAACGCCGCCACCAATTATCTCGAGCGGACGCTGGACGACAGCGCGAACCGCCGCACGATCCTGCCCGAAGCGGTGCTGTGCAGCGACGAACTTCTATCCCTCGCGCGCAAGGTCATCGACGGCATGCGCATCGACGAGCGCCGTATCGCGGAGAACTTACGCACGTACGGTCCGTTTTCGGGTACGGAAGCCCTCATGATGTCCGCGGCGAAAGCCGGCGCCGACCGTCAAGCGATGCACGAAGCGATTCGCGAAAGTGCGCTGACGGCATACGCCGCGCTCGGCCGCGGCGAATCGAATCCGCTCGCGCGCCTGTTGGCGGATGACGAGCGCATTTCACGCTACGTGGATCCTGCCGAAGTCCGCGCGCAGCTCGACCCGACCATCCACACCGGCGACGCCGCCGACCGCGCCCGCCGCCTCGTAACTCGGATCAAAGAAACGGTATCAAACAAATGATGATGGAGCGAGCGCAGTAGATATGTCGCCTTCGCAGTCAGGTCAGCTGCGAGCTCGGACCGGGGGCCCCGCGCGCAGCGTGGGGGGCGCGCAGCGTGAGCGGAGCGCCTTTCGAGATGATGGAGCGAGCGCAGTAGATATGTCGCTTTTGCAGTCAGGTCAGCCGCGAGCTCGAACCCGGGGCCCCCGCGCGCAGGGCGGGGGGCGCGCAGCGGGAGCGGAGCGCCTGTGAACAAAGGGCATGAGATTGCGCGCGGCAAGACCAAGGTGCTGCACGAGTCGCCGGGGCAGCCGGATGTTCTCGTTGTTTCGCAACTTGACAACATCTCGGCGGGCGATGGCGCGCGGCGCGACATCATCGAGGGCAAAGGCCGCATTGCGGCCAAAACGACGGCGCGCGTTTTTCGGCTGCTGAACCTGTGCGGACTGCCGACCCACTATTTGAGCGGCGGCGAAGACGACGACGACAACGAGATGCTGGTGCGGCGCGCGCAGATGATTCCGCTCGAAGTCGTCGTGCGCGGCGTGGCCGCCGGTTCGTTTGTGACGCGCAAACCGGGCATCGCGCGCGGCACGCTGTTGGTGCCGCGCGTAATCGAATTCTTTCTCAAGGACGACGCCAATCACGATCCGATGATCGAGCCGGACGACATCGTCGGACGCGGCATCGCGACGCCGGCGGAACTCGGCACGATGACCGAGCTGGCGCGCATGACCTACGAGATTCTCGCGCACGCGTGGCGGCGGCGCGATACGCTGCTCGTCGACGTAAAGCTCGAATTCGGGCGCATCGCGAGCGGCGAGGCGAAGGGGTCGCTCCTCATCGCCGACGTGATCGACAACGATTCGTGGCGCATCTGGCCGCAGGGCCGCGAAGGGCTGATGCTGGACAAGCAGCTCTATCGCAACCTCGACACGGTGACGCCGGAAGACTTGCTCCTGCTGCGCGAGAACTACGAAAAAGTCGCCGAACAGACCGGTTCGTTTCCGCAGATGCGCCCCGGAATGGTCGCGATCCTCGTCGACGGTCAGCCGCTGGCGGAGGCCGCCGCCAACATCGCCCGCGCCGTCGGCCAATTCGGTCTCCCGACCGTCCGCCACATCGTTTCCGTTGAACGCACGCCCGGATACGCGCTGCAGCTGCTCGCGCAGCTCGATGCGACGTTTGCTCGCATGATGCTCGTGGCGGTCGCGGTGCCGGGCGGTTCGCTCTTCGGCCTCGTCGACGGCGCAACGCCGAACCCGGTGCTCCGCGTGGAAACGAGCGGCGTCGATTTGGATGCGATCGCCTTTGCGTGCGCCAAATCGTTCGCGCTCGAAGACACCGTCGTCTACGGCCGCGTTCTCTTGATGCAGGCGAACGTGCGCTCAGCCGTGATGCAAGCGGACGCGCAGCTGCAAGCGGCGCAGCAGCAGGCGCAACCCCCCGGGGCGAACCTTGCTTGAAACCGCCGCACACGACGCAATCGAGGCGCGCGGCAAGTCTTTAGGGCTTGCATTGAGCGCCGACGAACTGCGCCGCATCGCGGAGGTATTGCACCGGCGGCCGACGGACACCGAACTCTACGCGTTCGATGCGCAATGGAGCGAGCATTGCTCGTATAAGTCGAGCCGCCGGCATTTGCGGAAGCTGCCGACGGATGGGCCGACCGTCATGCAAGGCCCCGCTGAAGACGCGGGGATCTTGCATCTCGGCGAGTGGCAGGGCGCGCGCTACGGCGTCGTCATCGCGCACGAGTCGCACAATCATCCCTCGCAAGTCGTACCCTTCGAGGGCGCGGCAACGGGCGTCGGCGGCATCGTGCGCGACGTGCTCTGCATGGGCGCCGAAGTCATCGCGCTCGCCGACCCGCTGCGGTTCGGGCGGCTCGACGATCCGCACTGCCGTTACGTCGCACAGAGCGTCGTGGATGGAATCGCCGCATACGGGAACGCGATCGGCGTGCCGACGATCGCGGGCGACGTGTACGTCGACGAGTCGTTCGACGACAACGTGCTCGTCAACGTCGTCGCGCTCGGTCTCGTGAAAGAGCCCGACATCATCCACTCAAAAGCGCCGCCCGGCTCGGAGGGGTACGACATCGTGCTCGTCGGCAAAGCCACCGACCGCAGCGGCTTCGGCGGCGCCTCGTTTTCGTCACTGACCCTCGACGAAGCCGACGCGGAGACCAACAAGGGCGCGGTGCAAGTTCCGGATCCGTTCTTGAAAAACGTGATCATGCGTGCGTCGTATCGCGTATTCGAGGATCTGCGGCGCGAGGGCATCGTCGCCGGCTTCAAAGATCTCGGTGCCGGCGGCTTGACGGGCTGCAGCGCGGAATTGGTCGCCTCCGGCGGGATGGGCGCCGAAATAGACCTCGACAAGGCACCCGTAACGGACCCCGAACTGCCGCCGGCCGTCATCGCCATCGGCGAGACGCAGGAGCGCCTGTGCTGGATCGTTCCGCCGTCGTTCACGCCCCGACTGCTCGCGATCTATAACGATGAATTCTGGCTGCCGCGCATCGCCAAGGGTGCGTGCGCCGCTGCCGTCGGCACGGTCACCGCGACCCAGCGTTACGTCGCGCGGTATCGCGGCGAGACGGTCATCGACGTGCCGTTGCGCCTTCTCACGGACGGCGTGCGGTACAATCGTCCGTACACCGTCGCGCTGCCCGATGCGGAATCGTTCGACGATCTCTGGCGGCGCGCCGGAACGCCGCTGCGCGGATTCAACGGCGGGCGAAGCACGGGCGACTGTCTCGAAGCGGTGGTCGCGCATCGCGACGTGTGCTCCCGCGAGCCGATCTTTCAACGCTTCGACGGCGTGGTGCGGGGCACGACCGCGGTACCGCGCGGGTACGCCGACGCCGGCGTCATCGTTCCGATCGCGGACGCGCCGTTCGGCGTCGCACTGGCCGTTGACGGCAACCCGCGGTATGGAAAAATCGATCCGCAACGTGCGGCCGAACTCGCCGTCGTGGAAGCGGCTTGCAACGTTGCGGCGGTAGGTGCGCGCCCGATCGGCATGACTGACTGCCTCAACTTCGGCGATCCCACCGAGCCGCGGCAACTCGGCGACATGGTCGCGGCGATCGACGGCTTGGCGCATGCCGCGCGCATGCTCGCAACGCCGTTCGTGTCCGGCAACGTGAGCCTCTATAATCAGTCGAAGTCCGGCCGCTCCGTCGCGCCGTCGCCGATCGTCGCGTGCGTCGGCGCGATCGCCGATATCGCAAAGACCGCAACGTCGGCGTTCAAGCGCGCCGGTTCGCCGCTATATTTCCTCGGCGCCGCACAGCCGGCGTTCGGCGGCTCGGTCTACGCGGAGGTCATCGGGTTTACGAGCAACGCGCTGGCGGTTCCCGACTACGCCGCGACGCGGCGCTACGTCGAGGTGGTGCTTGCCGCATACGAAGCCGGCATCGTGCTCGCCGCGCACGACGTCTCCGACGGCGGTCTGATAACAGCCATCGCGGAGATGATCTTTCCGACGCTGTCGTTCGCACCGGTCGGCGCGCGGCTGCACCATCCCGACACGTGGGATGCGACGTACGGCGACGAGGTGACGTTTTTCGCCGAATACGGCGGCTTCGTCATTGAGGCGGCCGACGGCGCCGCGTTCGAGGGGATCTGCCGCGCGCACGGCGCAGCTTTTGCGCACATCGGCGTCACGAGCGACAGCCCCGTGCTCGTTCTCGAAAACTGTCAATTCGAGCCGGGCGAGCAGATCGACATGCACCGCGTTCACGAAGCGTGGTCTGCGCCGCTGCGCGATTTTTACGGAGGCGCGGCCTGAGCGCGCGCGTTGCGGTGCCGGTGTTTCCCGGCACCAACAGCGAGCACGAGACGCTGCGCGCGCTGCATGCGGTCGGCGTCGATGCCGGCATCGTGCATTGGAGCCGCGGCGCGCGCACCTTGCGCGACTACGACGCGTTCGTCGTTCCGGGCGGCTTCGCGTACGAAGACCGCGTCCGCGCGGGCGCCGTTGCCGCGCACGACGAGTTGACGGATGCGATCATCGAGGGCGCGCACGCCGGCAAGTTGGTGCTCGGCATTTGCAACGGCGCACAAATCCTGGTCGAGGCCGGACTCGTGCCCGGTACCGGGCCGCTGCGGCGGCCGACGGCGGCATTTACACCGAATACCGGCGGCCGGTTCGTCTGCCGGCATGTCCACGTCCGCCTCGAGGTCGATCCGGCGCGGCTCCCCGTGCTGGGCGCGCTCGCCGCGGGTGAGGTCATTCCCATGTGGATGGCACACGGCGAAGGGCGGCTGCAGGCCGCACCGCAGGAACTGCACGCGCTGCAGACCGGCGGCCATGTTGCATTCGTCTACTGCGACGCGCGCGGCAATCGCATCGCCGCGCCGAACGGGTCGGCGTTGGACTGCGCGGGTCTCACGAACGCGCAGGGCAACGTGCTCGCGCTGATGCCGCACCCCGAACGCGATGCCTGGGCGTATATGCACCGTGACGCGGGCCGGGATCCGACCGGCACGGACACCGCGAGGGCGATGCGCCCGTCCGGAGGTATCATGGTGTTCGAGGCGTTTGCGCGCGCGCTGCGCGGCGTTGCCGGGGCGCGGCGATAGGTGGAGAAAACGTTCGCGGTGACGCTCACCATTCCGGACAACGAAGCGTTCACCGCCCGTGAGACGCTGTGCCGCCTCGGGATTCCGGTGGCGCACGTGGAGCGTGCAGACATCTGGACGTTCACCATCGACGAGGTGCACGCCGCGGCGCTCCGTTCGACGCTCGCGACGATGGAATCGATCTTCAACCCGAACAAGCACCGGCTGGAAGAACGCGCCGGTTCGCACCCGCGAGAAGGGGAAGTGTGGATTGCGCCGCACGACGAACGCGGCGCCGGCGGCATCGGCAGACGCGCGATCGCGGGCGTGAGCGCGATCCGGCGCCGCGTCGCGTGGCGGCTCATGGCGGCCGGCGGCGCGAACGTCGATCCGGCGATGCTCGACCGCGCCGTCGAGACGTTCTTGTGCAATCCCGCGTTTCAGAAGGCAATACGATGACGATGATGGTCGAACCGCACCCGCACCTCGTTCCGGAGCATGCCGGAAGCGGCGGATTTTACACGGTTGCGACGCTCGGCTCGCACAGTGCGCTGCAAATTCTGAAAGGCGCGCGCGACGAAGGATTTCGCACGCTGGCGATCGCCAACCGCGACACGGAGCGCCTGTACCGCAGCTTCGCCTTCGTCGACGAAGTGATCGCGATCGAGCGCTATGCGGACTTCATGGGCCTTGTGCCGGAGCTCGAGAAGCGCAAGATCATCATCGTGCCGCACGGTTCGTTCGTTGCGTACTTGTCGCTGGACGAGCACAAGAAGATGAACATTCCGTACTTCGGCAACAAGGCGGTGCTCGACTGGGAAGCGAGCCGCGAACTGCAGCGCGAGTGGCTCACCCGCGCGGGTCTGCGCGTGCCGCGCCAGTTCCGCACGGGCGCCGAGATCGACCGGCCGGTCATCGTGAAGCTGTACGGCGCGCAGGGCGGCAAAGGATACATGTTTCTGCGCGACGCGTTCGATTTCGAGGAGCGCGCCGGCCTGCTGGCCCGGCAAAACTACATCCTCCAAGAGTACATCATCGGCGTTCCGCTCTACATTCACTATTTTTATTCGCCGCTCACCGGCAAACTCGAGATCATGTCGATGGACCGGCGGTACGAAACGAACGTTGACTCGCTCGGGCGCATCCCGTCCCGGGCGCAGGAAGGCATGGACATCGACCCATCCTACGTGGTGGTCGGTAATTCGCCGCTCAGTCTGCGCGAATCGATGCTTGCCGAGGCGTATCGCATGGGCGAGGACCTCGTGCGCGTGAGCCAAGAGATCTGCGGCCCGAAGGGGCTCTTCGGTGCGTTCTGCATCGAGACGATCATCACGCCCGACGCGCAGTTTTACGTAATGGAGGTGTCGGCCCGCATCGTCGCGGGCACGAACCTGTTCATCGATGGCTCCCCGTACTCGTACCTGAACTACAGCGAACCCATGTCGACCGGGCGCCGGATCGCACGCGAAATCAAGAACGCTTTGCTGACCAATTCCCTCCACGCGGTGCTCGATGATTCCGGCTTGGCGTAGGCGCGTGCTTGCGGCGTTTACCGCCGCGCTACTCCTCGCGTTGCCGGGCGCCGGCGGTGCGGAGCTGCAGACCGACCCGCTCGCGCTGTACCGCACGATGAAGGCGGGGTACGACCGTGGCGCGGCCAACGGCTGGCATCTGGCGGACGAACTGTATTATCTTTCGACGGTGCTCGATGCCGGACGCGCCTACGAGCTGCGCCGGCGCGACGATCCGGACGGCATGGGCATCAAAGCCACCGCCGTCGATCTCACCTCGCGGCTGAACTACAATCCGCTTACCAACCGCGACGCCGCGGAATGGTACGTGCGGCTCGCGGCCGAGGCGTACAAGAACGACCCTGCACGCGGCGCCGCGGCGCGAGGTCTGCTTGCGAAGCTGGATGCGGACGATGCAAACCCGACGACGCTGGCGCGCGACGCCGACGCGGATGCCACGGCGAACGTCGCGGCGTATCCGGGCGACGTGGAAGCACTGCTCGATCAGGTCGATGCGGACATCCGTGCGTACAAGATTACGAAAGACGTTCATTACCGGTCGCTCGCGCTGCACCGCGCCGCGCAACCGTCCTTTCCCGTCGGCAGCATCCCGGACGACATCGGCAAGGATCTGTTCGCGTACGGGGAAGCGGCGCGCATCGGCACCTTCGGCTACACCACAAGCGACGCCGAGGCCGCGAAAGCCATGTTTTCGCATCGTGCGTCGGCACGCACGATTCCGCTGATCGGGCGCGTGCTCTCGCACCAAGCGTATCTCGTCATCACGGCCCCCGCGGACGAATACTTTGGGCACACGAAGCTTTCGCCGATCGGCGTGCGCAACGAGCTGCAGCGCATCGGCAAGTATCTCGACATCGGGTGGGGCAACAACATGACCGGCGACGCGCTGTACGTCGTGGATGCCCTCGAGGACTGGCGGCATCAATATCCGCGCGACTACGAGCTGCCGCGGCTTCTGCTGAGCACGTACAAGACGCTCGACCGCATCAACTCCCCGCAGGCGCACGATGCGGAGGCGCAAGTCCGCAAGGTGCTCACCGTCGAGTACAACGCCTCGCCCGAGGCACGCAGCCTGCTCGCGTCGTAGCCATGTAAGGTGCCGCTGAATTCGGAGCTTGCCGCAACGCTCGCCGGTTACGACCGCGAGCGTTTGACGTTGTGCTCGATCGGCAGCCACTCCGCGCTGGACGTTGCGGCGGGCGCCCGCGCCCACGGCTTGCGCAATCTCATCGTCACGGAGAGCGGGCGCGAGCGAACCTATGCGGACCATTATGCCCGCAAGGCCGGTCCCACCCGGGGGTGCGTCGACGCGACGCTGGAGATCGCCGGCTTCGCGGCGATCCTCGACGACGCCGTGCAAGAACGCCTCATCGCCGAGAACGTGCTGTTCGTCGCAAACCGGTCGTTCGAGGTGTACCTGCGCCAGCGCTACACGTATGCGGAAATCGAGGCGCGAATGCGCGTCCCGTTCTTCGGATCGCGCACGCTGCTGCGTGCCGAAGAGCGCGACGAAACCGACAATCAATACGCGTTGCTCGCGGCGGCCGGCGTCCGTTTTCCGAAACAGTTCGTTCGGCCGCGCGACATCGACCGGCTGGCCATCGTGAAGGCGCCGCACGCGCAGGTGTCGTTCGAGCGCGCGTTCTTTCTCGCCCGATCCTTCGCGGAATATGAAGCGCAGTCGCAGCACTTCACCGCGGCCGGCATCCTGGATGAAGCCGGCTTGCGCGGCGCCGTGATCGAGGAATACGCCCTCGGTCCGAGCATCAACCTCAATTTCTTTTATTCGCCGGTGCTGGGCGAACTCGAACTGCTTGGAACGGACACGCGCCGGCAGACGAATTTGGAAGGCCTCAAGAACCTGCCGTTCGCGCAGGCACAGGTTCTCGCCGACGAACCGGTGCGGCTTGAGGAAGCCGGCCACATCGCGGCCACGTTGACGGAATCCATGCTGGAAAAGGCATTTGCCATGGGCGAGCGTTTCGTGGCGGCGACGCAGTCCGCTGGAGGACCCGGGATTATCGGGCCGTTCGCGCTGCAGTGCATCATCGTCGCCGGGCCGCCGAAAGATTTCGTCGTGTATGACGTCTCGCTCCGCATTCCGGGTTCTCCCGGCACGCGCTACACGCCGTATTCGGCCTACCGGTGGGGACGCGACGTCTCGGTGGGCGAGCGCATTGCGATGGAAGTCGTGATGGCGCGTGACGGGGGCCGTCTCAGCGACGTGCTGACGTGAACGCGCTGAAGGCGAATCGTTCTTCCGCGCCAAGTCGCCGTTAATGGCGGTTCAAGTGCGCGCGGCAACCGGCGGCGTGGTGATTCTCGATTTCGGCGCGCAGTATTCGCAACTCATCGCACGCCGTGCACGGGAGGCGCGCGTATACAGCGAACTGCTCGCTTACGACACACCGTGGACGGAGATCGCGAAGCACAAACCTGCCGCCATCATCTTGAGCGGCGGTCCTGAGTCGACGCTCGCACCGGACGCGCCCGCCCTCGATCCCGCGGTATGGGAAAGCGGTCTGCCGATCCTCGGCATCTGCTACGGCATGCAGCTGCTCGCGCGCGACCTCGGCGGCGAGCTCGTACCGCTCGAGCACGCGGAGTTCGGCCCCGCAACGCTCGCCGTCGAGCACCCCGAAAGTTCGCTGTTTCTCGGCGTCCCGCCCGAAAGCCGCGTCTGGATGTCGCACGGCGATTCCGTGATAGCGCCGCCGGCGGGCTTCACCGCACTCGCACGCACGGCGCGTTGTGCGGTCGCGGCGATCGGCGACGAGCGGCGGCGCATCTTCGGCGTGCAATTTCATCCGGAAGTTATGCACACCGACTACGGCACCGCCGTCATCGAAAACTTTCTGCACCGCATCGCGGGGCTCAAAGGCGATTGGGACATGGGTTCGTTTGTCGAACGGTCGGTCGCCGAGATCCGCGACGCGGTGGGCGATGCGAACGTGCTCTGCGCGCTTTCCGGCGGCGTCGACTCGGCGGTCGCGGCAACGCTGGTCGCACGCGCGGTCGGAAAGCAGCTCACCTGTATCTTCGTCGACACGGGTCTCATGCGCAAGCAGGAAGCGCATAACGTGCTCGCCGCGTTCCGCGACGTGCTGCACCTCAACGTAATCGCCGTCGACGCGGAGGAACGGTTTCTCGAGCGCCTCGCCGGCGTCGTCGACCCCGAAGAAAAGCGCATCCGAATCGGTCACGAATTCATCGCCGTGTTCGAGGAGCAAGCGCGGAAGATTCCCAACGTCAAGTATCTGGTGCAAGGCACGCTGTATCCCGACGTCATCGAATCAAAGACGCCGACGTCCAAGGCCGGGCACAAGATCAAATCGCATCACAACGTCGGTGGACTGCCGGAGCGCATGGACTTTGCGCTGATCGAGCCGCTGCGCGCGCTCTTCAAGGACGAAGTGCGAGCGGCGGGACGCGTGCTCGGCTTGCCCAAGCCGATCGTCGACCGTCAGCCGTTTCCCGGCCCGGGATTGGCGGTGCGCGTTTTGGGCGCAGTGGATCGGGAACGGCTTGCGACGGTGCGCGAGGCGGATTGGATCGTTACGAGCGAGATCGACGCGGCCAGTGCGAAGCTCACGCCCAAGCCATGGCAGTACTTCGCGGTGCTGACGCCGCTGAACAGCGTCGGCGTAATGGGCGACGGCCGCACATATGCGAACCTGGTCGCCGTGCGCGCCATCACGAGCGAAGACGGAATGACCGCCGATTGGGCACGTTTGCCGCACGAATTGCTCGAGCGCATCAGCGCGCGCATCGTGAACGAAATTCCGGGCGTCAACCGTGTCGCGTACGACATCACGACCAAACCGCCGGCCACCGTGGAGTGGGAATAGCGCCGCTTGCGCGTTCTAATCGTCGGTAACGGGGCGCGCGAGGACGCGCTCTCGTGGCGCATCGCGCAGTCGGCGTCGTGCGACGCGCTCTTTCACGCGCCCGGCAACGCGGGTACGGCGACGCGTGGCGACAATTTGGCGGACGTCAGTGCGACCGACGCGCGCAAGATCGTCGATCGCGCGAAGGCGAACAAAATCGACCTTGTCGTGCTCGGTCCCGAAACGGCGATCGCCGCGGGCGTCGGCGACCGCGTGCGGGACGCCGGCATCGCCGTATTCGGT
Source organism: Candidatus Velthaea sp. (assembly GCA_046262475.1). Lineage (GTDB taxonomy): Bacteria > Vulcanimicrobiota > Vulcanimicrobiia > Vulcanimicrobiales > Vulcanimicrobiaceae > JBHEMQ01. The sequence continues at coordinate 29,364 of JBHEMQ010000009.1, read as the reverse complement.
CCCAATCGCGCCGCCGGACGTCTCGAGACCAGCAAAGTCTTCGCGAAGCGCTTCATGGAACGCCACGGGATACCGACGGCGCGCTTCAAGGCCGTGCACTCGCTGGGGCAAGCGCGCAAGGCGCTGGAAGATTGGCGCGGCGGTGTGGTGGTGAAAGCCGACGGTATCGCGGCGGGCAAAGGCGTTGTGGTGTGCGACGACGTTCCGGCGGCGCTCGTGGTGCTCGCCGAGTGGTACGAACGAAAGTCGCTGCCCGGCGGCGGGGTGGATGTCGTGCTCGAAGAGCGGCTTTCCGGCCGCGAGGTCAGCGTGTTTGCGTTCGCGGATGGGCGTACGATGCGAATCGCTGCCGCGGCGTGCGATTACAAGCGCGCCGGCGACAACGATACGGGTCCGAACACCGGCGGGATGGGCGCGTATTCACCGCCTGCGGATTTTCCGGCAAATCTCTTCGAGCGCGTCAATGAAGAGATCGTCGCGCGGGTGCAGCACGGTCTCGCGGCCGAGGGCGAAGAGTACCGCGGCGTGCTGTATTGCGGGCTCATGTGGACCGCTCGCGGCCCTGTCGTCATTGAATTCAACGCGCGCTTCGGCGATCCGGAGACACAGGTGTTGATGCCGCTCGTCACCGGGGATTTCGCGCGCTATCTGCGCTCGTGCGCGGACGGCGCGCTCGATGCGGGGGCCGCGGATTTTTCCACCGACGCATGCGTCGGCGTCGTGCTGGCGACGCGCTCGTATCCGTACGAGAACACGCCGCTGAGCGGTTTGCCGGCGCGGCTCGATCTTCCGGACGGTGCCGCGGTGTTTTGGGGCAACTCGACTGCCGAGGGGACGCGCGTGTCGTCGCCGGGCGGCCGAGTAATGACCGTGACGGCGCGGGCGGCGGATCTCTTCGCAGCCCGCGCTCGCGCGTACGCCGCGATCGACGGGCTGAAAGCGCAGTTCCCAAGCGGCATCGCGCTCGGCTACCGCTCAGATATCGCCTCTCTCATACGAGGGCGCACGTCGTAACGCTATTTGGAGAGTCGCATCGCGCGCCGGCCTTCGCCGTTCGGCACGAGATCGACGTGGCCGTGCGCGTAGTCGAGACCGACGGTGAAGAGATGCAGGAAGTCCGTGCCGATCAAACCGTCTTGTGCGACGGCGTACGCGCCTTTGGATGTGACACGGTATCCGACGAATTGCTGGAAATTGATGCCGCCGAGCGTGAGCTCGTCGATACGGTACGGCTCCGCGGTGAACGTCCCGCCGACTCCCGTAAAGGTGCGCGGCCCGGCAACGCCGGCTGCGCCGGCCCGGTCGCGCAGCACCTCCGGGTGCAGGCGCGCGAAGTACTCGAAAAGCAGAAACGTTCCCGATGCGCCTGTGTCGAGCAGCATACGCTCCGCGGGCACGCCGTTCAGCCGCACCGTCACCATCGGTTGCCCCGTATTCATGCGCACGTCCAGCGGAAACTGCGGCGCGCCGGCCGGCGGATGGTACCGGTTCGCCGGTACCACTGTGACGGAGCGATGCTCGTAATCGATCGTGACGCCGAGTTCGGCGAGAAAGTCGAAGCCCAGCAGACCGGCGACGCGTACGTCCGCGAAGCGCTCGGGCGGCTGGGGAATGCGCGCCACCGCGATATTGCGCATGGCGAGCGGGCCGACGTGCATCTCCGGAACGATCGTGCGCCCGAGGGTGAAGCGCTGCGCGGTCACCGAGCTTTGGCTCGTGAGGGCGGCCAAGCCGAGTTCCTGCGCGACGCTTTCGTCGATCGTGATTCCGGAAGCACCCGTGTCGAGAAGAAAATCCAAACCGCGACCGGCGATGTCGACGCGCACGTACACGCGGTTGTTGTACATCTTGACGGGAAGGTCGACGCTGGCGAGCCCGGCCGGAAATTCGACCACCTCACGGAGCGGCGGTATCTCGAGGTTTTTCGGCAGCACGCCGTCGGTCGAGTACTCCACGAGCGTCGCCTCCGTGACCGTGCGGTTCGCCTCGTTGCGCACGGTCCAGTGTGCCGGCAGCGTGCGCGATCCGAAGCTCTTGAAGGCGTCGTACACCGTCGTCGTCGTTCCGTTCGCACCGATCGTTTCCGCGCGAACGAGCCGGTAGGTGGCCGGATCGATAGATTGCCGCGAGCCGAAGTTCGCCGCATTCAGCGTTGAGATCACGTAATAGTTTTCCGGAGGTGCGCCGCGCGAGACCGTCGTCGTGAAGCTGTCCGTGCGCGCGATGCCGGCGTCGGGTGCGTCGGAAATGACGATCCCGTTCGCGTTTTGATGCCACGCTTCGCCTTTGAGCGCACCGCGCTCGGTACGAAACGGCCCGGTCACCGTCACTTCGCGATAATCCGCGCCGCGCCGGAACGTTTCGATGGTTCCGTCGCCCGCGGTTGACGTAAAGGCAACTTTTTCATGATACGCCGCGGGAAGCGGGCCGGCGGCCGCGCGCATGCGGTCGCGCAGCGTCGCAGAATCCGGCAATGCTTGCGCGCCCGCCGCCGCAAGCATGCTGAGAAAGAAGCATGCACACGAAAGAAGGGTGCGCACGTTCATACGCGCCCAGCCTCGAAGAGCGCTTCTGTTTCGCTCCAGCCGCGGCCGCCGGCGACGAGCCGTTCGAGCTCGGCCTCGCCGCAGGCGGTGCGAAGCGCCGCACACATGCGGTCGTACTCCTGCTGTTCGGTATACTCGCGCGCAGCGCCGAGCTCCGCGAGACGTGCGTCGACGTAACCCAGTAATTGGGCCGCGCGCTCGGCGCCGTCGCCGGCTGGCTGCAACGCGGCGACCGCCGCTACATGCTGCAGGGCGCTGGCGACGAGCACGGCGAGCTGCAGCTCACGTGCGACCGTCAGCGCCTCGCGGCCATGTGCGCGCGCCTCGTCGAAGCGCGAGAGCGCAACGTGGTACGCAGCGACGTTGGTGAGCGTGCTCGCGAGGCCGTGGCGATCGTTGCGTTCGCGGCACGCCGCGATCGCTTCGCGCCCGAGCAACAGCGCGGTCTCCGGATGACCGCCGCGAAATTCGACCTCGGCAAGATTCGCGGCGATCGTCGCGACCCGACCTTGTGCTCCGGTCGTTTTCAAGAGTGCAAGCGCCTCGGCGAACAACGCACGCGCGGCGCGCAGATCCCCGCTGCTGGATCGTACGACCGCGAGCCCCTCGAGCGCGAACGATGCAAGCCTGCGGGCTCCATGCCGGCGCGCCGCGTCCAGTGCGCGTTCGAACAGCGCCTCGCCTTCGCTGACGCTGCCGGTGAACAAGAGGGCGCGGGCCGTCACGAGTAGGGCGTTCGCAAACTCCAACGGATCGTCGATGTCCGCACAGAGCGCCAGCGCCTGCTGACCGGCTGCGAGGGATGCCTTGTACTGCACGAGCTTCGCATCAGCCGTCGCTTCGGTCACGTGCAGCCGCACGCGGATCAGCAGCGGTGTCGACTCGTCGGTCGTCTCGAGCGCCGCGCGCGCCCAGCGGCGCCCTTCTGATGCGGCCGATCCCCAGACTCGCTGCAGCGCACCGGCTAATCGCTGGCCGATGCGCACGTCGCCGCGCTGTTCGAGCGCCCACTCGAGCGCCGCGCGCCAATTCTCGAGTTCCGGCTGGGTCTGCGCGAGCCACGTCTGCTCGGGCATTGTCTCCCATGCGGCGTGCAGTCGTTCTGCGAGCGCCGCCATCGCTTCCGCATGGCGGCGCCCAACGGCGGTTAGTTCGCCGCAATCGGTCAGTTTCTCGCACGCGTAACGGCGCGTGGATTCCAAGAGGCGGTAACGCGTACCGCCGGCTGCGTCGCGTTCGGCTTGGACGAGCGACTTGTCGACGAGCGATGCGAGTATGTCGAAGACCGCGGACGCCTCGAGGGCATCGTCGGCGCATATCGCGCCGGCGCGTTCGAGGGCGAAACTGCCGGCGAAAACCGCCAAGCGTCGAAAGACGGCGCGTTCGGCGGCGGCGAGCAGGTCGTAACTCCAGTCGATGAGCGCGCGCAGCGTTTGTTGGCGCGGAAGCGCCGTGCGGCTTCCGCCCGTTAAGATCCAGAAGCGCTCGTTGAGTTTTTCAGCGATCTCGGGCAACGCGAGCACGTTGACGCGCGCCGCAGCGAGTTCGATCGCCAGGGCGATGCCGTCGAGGCGCGCGCAGATGCCCGCAACGATCGGCGCGGCGGCGTCGGTCAGTCGGAAGCGGCTTTCCACAGCTTCAGCGCGTTCGACGAACAACGCGATCGCACCGTAGCTCAACGCTTCCGCTGCAGTGAGTCCGGCCGCCGCGCCGCGAGGCGGAACGCTGAGCGACGGCACGCGATACGTGCGTTCACCGCCGATGCCGAGCGGTTCGCGGCTGGTCGCGACGATCCGCACATGCGTGCACGCGCGCACGATCGCCTCGGCGCAGTGCGCGGCCTGCACCACGACGTGTTCGCAGTTGTCGAGGATCACGAGTGCTTGACGGTTGCGCAGAAAGCCGACGATCGTTTCGACGAGCGCTCGATTTGGCGACTCATGCACGCCGAGTGCCGATGCGATCGCGTGCGGCACGAGTGCCGGGTCGCCGAGCGGCGCAAAATCCACGAACCACACGCCGTCCGCGTACGCCTGCAGAAGCTCGGTGCCGGCTTGTAATGCACAACGCGTCTTGCCGACGCCGCCCGCACCGACCAGCGTCAGCACCGGCGTCTTGTCGAGTTGTTTCTTGATTTCGGCGATGTCCGCGTCGCGTCCGACGAAGCTCGAGATCTGGCGCGGCAGATTGTTCGGCAGCGCGTCCAAGGAACGCAGCGGCGGAAAGTCGGCGCGAAGCCCCGGAGCGGTGAGCTGAAAGATGCGTTCCGGCTGCGCGAGATCTTTCAGACGGTGCGGTCCCAAATCGGCCAGCGTCCCGCCCGGCGGCAAGACGCTCTGCGCGAGATCCGCGACGATGGAAGACGCCAACACTTGTCCACCGTGGGCGACGGAGAGAATGCGCGCGACCTTGTTGAGGGTCGTGCCGAAATAATCGCCGTCACGCTCGTCGGCCGCCCCGTGGTGCAGCGCCATGCGGACGTTCAATCCGTCGACGTCGCTCCAATCCTCGGCTGCAAGTGCGCGCTGCGCGTCGAACGCTGCGGCGATCGCATCTGCCGTGCGCGCGAACGCGGCGCAAAACTGATCGCCCATGCTTTTGAAAACGTGGCCGCCATGCGTTTCGATCGCCGCGCGAACGAGCGCATCGTGGCGGCGCAGCGCCGCTTGCATCTGCACGGGGCGCGCTTCCCAACGCTGCGTGCTGCCTTCGATGTCGGAAAAGAGAAAGGTGACCGTCCCGCTGGGAAGGCTGCGATCGGCCTTCCTGCCCATGGATTCGATCGACATGAAGCCCTGCGTTTCAAGGAACACGCGGCGGTTGCCCGCTCAGAACAGCGTGAGTTCGCGCGGCGCGGGCGGTGCCTGGATGTGCTCGTGCGGCTGCAAAGCAATGCCGCGCTTCGCGTCCTCGAAGCGTTGCGCGACCGAACGAGCGTACGACCGGGGTGGATAGCGCGTCGCGTACATCGCGCCGTACCGGGCGAGCAGGCGGGGCTGCCGTTCGGTCAGATACGCGAAGAACGCGCTGCGCGGAACGTCGCCCAAGTTGAGGACGGCGTGCCACACGAATGCCGCGCCGGCAGCGGCAGCCCCACGGATGACGGCGGCGAGCTGAGCCGCATCGTCCGTCAACGCGGGGAGTACGGGCGCGACGCCGACGCCGACGCGGATGCCGGCGGCGGCGAGCCGGCGGACCGTCTCGAGACGTTTGGCGGGCGGCGCAACCGTCGGCTCGAGTTCGCGTGCCAGCGCCGCGTCGAGCGTTGGGATGCTGACGCACACGGAAATGTCCGCGCGCGCCGCATACGCGGTGAGAACGTCGAGGTCGCGCAAAATCAAGCCGGAACGCGTGATGAGGTGCATCGGCGTGCGCGCGCGTGCAAGCTCTTCGAGAATGCCCCGCGTCAGGCGGTAACGGCCCTCGATCGATTGATACGGATCGGTCGCTGTTCCGATTGCGACCTCGTCGTTGCGCCACCCGCGGCGTGAAAGCTCGGCGCGCACGACGGCCGGGGCGTTGACCTTCGCGTAAATGACGGCGCCCCAGTCATCGACGCCGTCGAGTTCGCGGTACGCGTGCGTGGCGCGCGCATAACAGAACACGCATTGATGCGCGCAGCCCTGGTACGGGTTGATGGACCAGTCGAACGGCATGTTCGCGACGCGGTTCAAGACGCTCTTCGCGTGAATCTCGACGACGCGGACCCCGCTCGCGCGGCGCACCACCTGCATCGAACATACGTTCGATACACGGCACGGCGCACCTGCACTGCAACCCGGCGCGCGGGTGGCGGTACATGCAGGGTGATGTATCAGCGATATTCTCCGGCGCGGACCACGAGCGCACCGATGCTGCTCGGTCAAGTGCTCGGCTTGACGGCGGTCGGCTTCTTGATCACGGCGTGCGCAGCGTATTTGTTTCAAGGTGTGCCGTACGTCGTCGGCTTCGGCGCCACGATCTTTGGCCTCGTCTTGCTGTTCGCCATGTCCGGCGCCCAACGCAATCCCGCACTCGGGCTCGTGCTGTTCTATGCCTTCACGTTCGTCGAGGGAATCGGCATCGCGCCGCTGATTTCAACCTACATTCGTCTCGACGGGAGCGGCGTCGTGGTCGATGCGGCGACGACGACGGGCCTCGGCATGCTCATCCTGGGCGCAATCGCATTCACCTTCGGGCTCGACTGGCGCCGTTTCAGCGGCGTGGCGTTCGGCGCGCTGCTCGCGCTCATCGTCGTGAGTCTCATCGCCGCCTTCACGCACTTCTTGCATCCGGGCGTCATCGCGTGGCTCACGCTCGCCGTCTTCACGCTGCTCACGCTCATCGATTTCAGCCGGATCCGCGCGGCGCAGCCCTGGGAATCGCCGGTCCAGCTCGCGGTCAGCATCTATCTGGACGCGATCAATATCTTTCTGGCGTTCCTGCAGATTTTCGGCAACCGCAGCCGAAACTAACGGCCCAGTATGGCGCGCGCTTACGACGAGCAGGCGGGACAACCGGCCGGCGACGTCCTTCACGAAGCTTGCGGCGTCACGGGCATCTTCGCGCACGGCGCGGACGTTGCGCGCTTGGCGTATTTCGGTCTCTATGCGCTGCAGCACCGCGGGCAAGAGAGCGCCGGCATCGCCGTCGGCGACGGCGCACGGCTGCACAGCCACCGCGAGATGGGCCTGATCGGCGGCATTTTCGACGAATCGATCCTCGGCGGAATGCACGGACACGTCGCGGTCGGTCACACCCGCTACTCGACCAGCGGGTCCTCCGCCGTTTGCAACGCGCAGCCGTTCATCGAGCACAGCGATGCAGGGCCGTTCGCGTTCGGTCACAACGGTAATCTGACCAACGCCGACTCCATGCTCGCGGCGCTCCCCGCCGGGACACCGCTCGACGCGACGTCGGACTCCGAGGTACTGGCCAAAACGATCGCAGCGGCGAGCGGCTCGATGGTCGAGAAGATCCGCACCGCGATCGAGCTCGCCGAAGGCGCATTCTCGGTCGTCATCGCGTCGCCCGACGCCCTGTACGCGTTCCGCGACCCGTGGGGCGTGCGGCCGCTCTGCATCGGGACGTACGGTGACGACGGCTACATGATCGCTTCCGAATCGTGCGCGCTGGCGACGGTCGGGGCGCAGTATTTGCGCGAGATCGAGCCCGGCGAAATCGTCGCCATCGATGCGAACGGCATCCGCACGGAACGCACGGGCGCCGCAAAGCCGGCGGCGCTCTGCATGTTCGAGTACATTTACTTCGCGCGCCCCGACTCCGTGCTGTCCGGACGCTCGATCTACATGGCGCGCTACGCGATGGGGCGTGCGCTCGCGCGCGAGCATCCCGTGGACGCCGACGTCGTAATGGCCGTGCCGGACTCGGCCATTCCCGGCGGCATCGGATTCGCGGCGCAAAGCGGCTTGCCGTACGTCGAAGGGCTCATCAAGAACCGTTACATCGGGCGAACGTTCATCAGCCCCGACCAGCGCATGCGCAATCAAGGCGTTCATTTAAAATTCAACCCGATCGTTGAGAACCTGCGCGGGCAGCGCGTGGTCGTCGTCGACGACTCCATCGTCCGCGGCACCACGACCCCGCGCATCGTGAGCCTGCTGCGCGATGCGGGCGCGCGCGAGGTGCATCTGCGCATCACGTCGCCCCCGATCGTGCACCCGTGCTACCTCGGGGTCGACATGGCCACGTACGCCGAGCTCATCGCGGCGAATTTGTCCGTCGAGCAGATTTGCGACAAAGTGGGTGCCGATTCGCTCGGCTATCTCTCGCGCGAGGGATTGGTCGACGCGACGGGCCGGCAGCGCAGTGACTTCTGCCTTGGGTGTTTGACGGGCGATTACCCGATGGCGCCGGCCTTCGCATTTCCCGACGGGGATCGGCAACCTGCGCTGAAGTAGCCGCCATGCAAAGCGTGGCGCTCGGACGTACTGGGCTCAAAATTTCGCACGTTTGTCTCGGAACGATGACGTTTGGGCTGCAAACCGAACGCCGCGAGTCGTTCGCGATCATGGATGCCGCGGAAGAAGCGGGCGTCGACTTCATCGACGTCGCGGACGTCTATCCGGTCGGCGGGACGCTGGAAACCGTCGGCCGCACGGAGGAAATCGTCGGCGATTGGCTCGCGGGGAAACGCGACCGCTTCGTCGTCGCGACGAAGGCGTACAACCCGATGGGCCCTGGGCCGAACGACCGCGGAACCTCGCGGCGCCACGTCATCGCGGCGTGCGATGCATCGCTGCGCCGCTTGAAGACCGACTACATCGACCTGTACTACATTCACCGTTGGGATCCGCAGACGCCGATCGATGAAACGCTCGGCGCTTTCGACGACTTACGGCGCGCCGGCAAAATCCGTTACGCCGGCTGCAGCAATGTCACGGCGTGGCAACTGATGGCGTCGTTATGGACGGCCGACCGCGCCCGCACGATCCGCTTCGATGCCGTACAGCCGCGCTACAATTTGCTGTACCGTGCCATCGAGGCGGAACTGCTGCCGGCCGCGCAAGCGCACGGCGTTGGTGCCGTCGTGTTCAACCCGCTCGCGGCCGGCGTGCTCACCGGCAAGTACAAACCCGGCGAAGAGCCGCGGGAAGGCACGCGGTTCGCCCTGGGGACGGCCGCAAAAATGTACCAGACACGTTATTGGCAGGACGCACAGCTGGAGGTGGTCCAGCGACTGGCGGCCGACGTCGCGTCGCGCGGCAAGTCGTTGACGCACGTCGCGCTGCGCTGGACGCTGGAGCAGCCGGGCGTCACCTGCGCGATCGTCGGCGCGAGCCGTGCCGAACAACTGCGCGATTCGCTGCGCGCGCTCGATATCACGCTCGACGACGCGGACCGCGCGGCGTGCGACGGCGCCTGGTACGCGCTGCCACGCCGCCGCCCCGAAGAAGAACCGTAGCGAGGTTCTGATTTAGCCGATCTCTTCGTCGCCAACGACCTCATTTACCATAGTAAACATCGGCCGTTGGCTCCTCGATCTCGGCTAAATCAGAACCTCCCTGGACGACGTGCCTGGCGTTACGGCTGCTGCGGCGGGTCGCTGGCCGGGAACGAGTCGGCGTCGGTGACGTCGTAGTCGTCCAAGCCGTCGTTCGTCGGCGGATCGTCGACGCTATCGATCGGGTTTTGCTGCGGCGCGTCCGGCTCCGGCCGGACGGGCTCTTGCGGGTTCATGATCGCCGTGTACCCGCTTACACCGCCGACGCGACCTTCGCCGCGCCGTTCGCACTGGAAACGCCGGCGCCGGCAAGTTCTTCGACGATCGCGACGAACGCGCGCACGGGCGTACCGGTCGGGCCCTTCGCCTGAAACGGCGATTCGCCGTCCAGATACGCCGTGCCCGCGATGTCGAGATGGACCCACGGCGTGTCGCCGACGAAGGCTTCGAGGAACGCGCCGGCCGTTTCCGCGCCGCCGGCGCGGCCGCCCGTGTTCTTGAGATCGGCGATGTCGCTCTTGATCTGCGCCTTGTAGTCGTCGTAGAGCGGCAGGCGCCAGTAGCGCTCGCCGCATTCAGCGGCGACGTCGAGGAACCGCGTCACCCACGCGTCGTCGTTGGTCATCGTGCCGCTGGCCGCATGCCCGAGCGCGACGACGCACGCACCCGTGAGCGTCGCGCAGTCGATGATCTTCGTCGCGCCAAGTTCCTTCGCGTAGCACAACGCATCGGCGAGAATGAGCCGGCCTTCGGCGTCGGTGTTGAGCACTTCGATCGTCTTGCCGTTCATCGCGCGCAAGATGTCGCCGGGCTTCATCGCCTTCGAACCCGGGAGATTCTCACTCGAGGGCACGAGTCCGATCACGTTGAGTTTCGGTTTCAACTTGCCGATGGCGCGCATCGCGCCGATCACCCCCGCACCTCCGGACATATCGTATTTCATCTCGTGCATGTTCTCCGCAGGTTTGATGGAAATGCCGCCGCTGTCGAACGTCAAGCCTTTGCCGACGAGCGCGAGCACCTCGTTCGAGGACGGATCGCCCTGATAGCGCATCACGCTGAGCGTCGCAGGTTCGCTCGAACCGCGGGACACGCCGAGCAGCGCGCCCATTCCTTTGGCACGCATCGCGTCCTCGTCGAGCACGTGGTAGTCCAGACCGACCTCCGACGCGACGTCCTTCGCGCGCGCGGCGAGGTGCGTCGGCGTCATGTCGTTGCCCGGCGTCAGCGCCATCACGCGCGCCAGATTGATCGCCTCACCGAGGATTTCGCCGCGTGCGGCTCCGCGCCGGACCGCCGCTTCGTCACATCCGCTTGCGATGACAACGATCGACTCCGTGACGACCGGCCGATCGGGCTCCGTGCGATAGGTTGTCGTGTCGAATGCGCCCGCAAGCGCTCCCTCAACGACGAAGGACGCCGCGCGCGCGGGATCGGCCGCCGCTTCGAGCGGCAGCGCGTACGCGATCGACTTGACGTTCCGCTTGCCGAGATACCGCAGCGCGGTTCCGGCATATTTCGCGAGCATCATCGGGCGGAATTTCGCACGTTCGCCGAGGCCCACGACGAGCACGCGCCGGAACGGCGCGTCTTTCGCGTGCAGCAACGATACCTCGTTGGCTTTTCCGCCGATCTCCGCGCTGCTCAAGACATCGGCAACGGTACCGCCGAGCGCGGCGTTCGCATCGGCGGCTGCGCCGTCGAGCTTTGCGTCCGTAAACACCGGAATCACGAGCGCGTCGGCAGTCAGGTTGGTGAGAGCATCCGTCGCGATGCGAACTTGCATGAGGTCCCTTTCGGTGAATGGAACGGTCGAGCGACCAAATGGACAACCTGAATCGGATTGCGCAACGCGTCGCGGCGGCCCTGTCGTGACCGCGCCGAACGATGCGTACGCGCGCGCCGGTGTCGATATCGCCGCCGGCAATGACGCGGTCGCGCGCTACCGCGCGATAACGGCGGATTGGGTGCACCCGAACCAGCTCGGGACGCTTGGCGGATTCAGCGGGCTGTTTCGCCTGCCGGGCGACGACAAGCGAGCCCTCGTCAGTTCGGCTGACGGCGTAGGGACGAAGATCTTGATTGCGGCGGCCCTCGAGCGGTACGACGGCGTCGGCGCCGACCTCGTGAACCACTGCGTCAACGACATCTTGGTCGCGAGCGCGGTGCCGCTCTTTTTTCTCGACTACCTAGCCGTCGGCAAGCTGGATCCGGCGGTCGCGGCGGAGATTGTCGGCGGCTGCCATCGCGCGTGCAAGGCGCATGCCATGGCGCTCCTCGGCGGCGAAACCGCCGAAATGCCGGGCATGTACCGTCCCGGCGACTTCGATTTGGCCGGCACCATCGTGGGCATCGTCGACGTCGACGCGCTGCCGGACAGCGCGCGTGTGGTGCCCGGCGACGCCATCGTCGGCCTGCCCTCGATCGGCCTGCACACCAACGGCTACACGCTCGCGCGCGCGCTCATCGCCGCCGACGAATTCCGCGCGCCGTTCGAGGGCGCGACGTACGGCGATGCGCTGCTCGCCCCGCATCCGTCGTATTACGATGCCGTCCGCGCCATACAGCGCGTTGCACATGTGAAGGCGATGGCGCACATCACCGGCGGCGGTTTGCTCGACAACGTTGCGCGAACGCTGCCGCCCGCATGCAAGGCGATCTTCGAGCAGCAGCGCTGGAACGTTCCGCCGATCATGCGCGAACTCGTGCGGCGTGCTCAACTCGCGCCGGACGAAGCGTATCGCACGTTCAACATGGGCATCGGGTACACGTTGATCGTGCCTTTGGCAGACGCCGCGAAAGCCGTCGGCGCGACGCCCGGGGCAACGGTGGTCGGGTGGATCGAGCACCGCCGTGAAGGCGACGTGCCGGTCGTCGTTCACGCGGCGCGCACGTAAGCGTTGCCCGTCAACCTTCTCGTCGATTTCGCCGGCGACCGGTTTGGGGCCGACGCCTTGCCGCACGCTCTGCGGGCCGCGCAGGATGCCGGATACCGCGTGGTCCACGCCCCGTGCGCGGACGACCGGCTGGCGGCGTGGATCGACTGGCAATTTCCCGCGAGCTGGTGGTCGTCGGAAGCGCGCTGCGGCGAAGTTTGGTATGCGCTGGCGGCGGACGGCGACATCGCCGGGTTCGCCGCATTCGACGTCCGCGGCTTTCGCTTTTCGTGGCTGCGCGCGTATTGCGAGCGCACCGACGTCGGCATTTTTGGACCGTACGGCATCGCGCCGGCACATCGCGGCACCGGCATCGGCGACGCGCTGCTTACAGCCGCACTCGCATCGCTGCAGCGTGCCGGGTTTGCGCGCGCGCTGATTCCGGCCGTCTCCGGCGACCGGCTCGTAACCACGTATCGCGAACGCGCCGGCGCGCAGGTGGTCGACGAATTCGTGTACGACGCGCCGCGGCGCTACCGCACGGTCATCCTCGCATCCGGCGGGGGCACGAACGCGCAAAACGTCATCGACGCCGTCGCACAAGGCCGGGTGCCGCTCGAGATTGCGGCGCTGCTCGCGAACGCGGGCGACGCGTTCGCCTTGCAGCGCGCCCGCCGTGCCGGCATCGCACAGCAGTCGTTGATCTGGGACCGCGCGCGCGAGTCGCGGGCGGCGTACGATGCGCGCGTCATGGATGCCGTTGCCGCGCACGAGCCCGAGCTGGTCCTACTGCTCGGCTGGATGCATTTGCTGCCGCCCGCGTTCATCGAAAACTTCCCGGATATCTTGAACCTGCATCCCGCATTCTTGCCCTTCGATACGGAGGCCGACGTCGTCGTCGTGCCGGACGGCACATCGGTTCCGGCGTTTCGCGGGGCGCACGCCGTGCGCGCCGCTCTCGCAGCCCGCACCGCGTGGTCCGGTGCGAGCGTGCATCGCGTGACGAACCGCACGGATCGCGGCGCGATCCTGGTGCGTACGCCGTTCCGTACGGACGGGATTTCCAGCGAACACGATTTCGTGCGCGTGCTGCGGCCGGTGGAACATGCGGCGGTACTCGCCGCGATCCGGCGCTGGGCCTTCGAGCGCTAAGCGTTCTCCTCGAGCGTATAAAGCCACCAGCGCGCCGCGCCGGCGCGCGCCTGACGGTCGAAGTACACGACTGCGCGGCGGCCGTCCGCACATTCGATCTCATACCAGTGCCGCGCGAGATAAACGTCACCGTGGTCAGTGCGCGTCGACCGCCTCGCGCGCGTCATCGCCGATGGATCGAACGAGCCCGCCAGCGGCTCGATCTTCTCGCCTATGAAGGCCGCTTTACTCAACGCGCTAAAACGGCAGCCCCGGATCGGCCGATAACGTGATCGGGTCCGCGAGCGCGGCGCTGCCCCGCCGGTCCGCCGCGGCCGCGATCATCGCCGCATTGTCCGTGCAGTAGCGCAGTTGCGGCACGAGCGCCGGAATGCCGCGCGCCGCGCCCAGTTCTTTGAACGCCCGTTGCAGCGCCGAATTTGCGGCGACGCCGCCGCTCAGCACCATCGCGCGGTAGGGGGCGGTATCGAGAGCGCGACCGACGCGATCGATGAGGACGTCCACGACTGCGGCTTGGAACGACGCCGCGACGTCGGCGTGCGACGTGCCGCCGGCGTCTGACTCGAGGAAGTAGCGCACGGACGTTTTGACGCCGGAAAATGACATGTCCAAGGTGCCCGCATCGGGTTTGTGGCGCGGAAAGGCGACCGCGCCCGGATCGCCTTCGCGGGCGAGGCGGTCCAGAGCCGGCCCCCCTGGAAACGGCAACCCCAACAGGCGCGCGGTTTTGTCAAACGCCTCGCCGGCTGCATCGTCGCGGGTTTTTCCGATGATGCGCATCGCGGTGGCGCTTTCCACCGCAACGAGTTGAGAATGGCCGCCCGACACGAGCAGGGCGAGAAACGGATATGCGGGCTCCGCGTTGGTGTCGAGAAACGCCGCAAAGATGTGGCCGTGCAGATGGTTTACGGCGTACAGCGGCTTCCCGGCGGCGAACGCGAGCGCTTTGGCGGCTGCGACGCCGACGACGAGGCTTCCGATGAGACCCGGCCCGGCCGTCACCGCGATGCCGTCAACCTGCGCCAGCGTGACCGCGGCGCGTCCGAGCGCGTCGTCGACCGCCGCCGAGAGCAGTGCCACGTGCATCCGGCTCGCGATTTCCGGGACGATGCCGCCGTATTTCGCGTGAAATGCATCTTGATTCGTGGAGACGTTCGAGAGGACCGTACGAGCGTCGCGCACGACCGCGGTGGCCGTGTCGTCGCACGACGTTTCGATAGCGAGCAACATCATGTTGATTCCGGCGGCTTGATGTACGCCGCAACCGTCACGTCGCTTTCCCGAAATCCGACGTTGGCGTAGACACTCGCCGCCGCGCGGCTGCCGGCCGTCAAGTGAATCATGCGGAGATCGCCGCCGAAGCCGCGTGCCGCAAGCGCCGCGGTCAGCGCGCCGCCGTAACCTCGCCGGCGGTACCCCTCGAGCACGCCGATGCCGCCGATTTCCGCCACGCCGTCGTAGGCGCTGGTCAGCATGCCTGCGCCGGCAATCCGCCCGTCGACCCGTACGACGGCATGCGGCGAACGTTTCGCTGACGCGCGGTATGCGGCGACCGCGGTCGCGTCGGCGGGCGTTTCCAAGCCGAAGGCTCGCGCGCGGACGGCAAGCGTTTCGACGATCTCCGCGTCGGCGGTCCGCTCGTCGTGGAAGGCGACCGCGTGCAGCGGGAATCCGGCCGTCTTCAGCGAGGACGGGTCGCACACCATCGTGGTCGCCTGCGATTCACTGCAATATCCCGCCGCCAGCAGCGCTGGCTCGAGCGCCGGCGTCACCGCCGGGACGAACTCGAAGCGCGGCACGCGTTCGTGCGTGCGGAACACCGCTTCCAGGTGCCGCAGGGCGCCGGCCAACTCGTCGCCTCGTGCGGTTTTCAGGGGAATAGCGTAATTCAAATACACGAGGGGGTCGTGCCGGTCGAAAAAGCATTCGAACGGCCCGCTCGCGATCGTCTCCGCTCGCGCACGAACCGATTCACGCAGAAACGACTGGAGTCGTTGTGCTTGCACCAGTGTAATCTCCACAATCGAAAAGCGAGCGCGACAAATCGCGCATTCGAATTTGAAGCGGGCCTAGCGGCCGGCGGAGGACACAGGCATTCCCTCGGCGTGAACGTTGAACGAAACGCTTCGCATCCTCCGCGACGTTCCCTTTACCTTGCCGTCGCCGCGGCGGGCGCGAGCGCATTCATCGATATGTATGCGACGCAGCCCCTGCTGCCGGAATTGCGCCGCGCGTTTGCGGCGTCCGAGGCGGAGGTGAGCGCCACGGTGTCGGCATTGATCTTCGCCACCGCGTGCGCCGCGCTTGCGATCGGGCCGCTTGCGGACCGCATCGGCCGCAAGCGCATCATCGTGACGTCCATCGCGCTGCTGGGAGTCGCGACGCTCGCCACCGCGACGGCGCAGTCGCTGCCGGCGCTGGTCGCATGGCGGTTCGTGCAAGGCATCTTCATGCCCGGCATCTTCACGGTAACGCTCGCGTACATCGCGGAGGAGTTCCCGGCAAACCTCGGCGGCCGCGCCGTCGGCGCGTACGTGGGTGGCAACGTGTTCGGCGGGTTCGCCGGCCGCTACCTCAGCGCGCTCGTTGCCGCGCACAGCAGCTGGCACGTCTCGTTCGTGGTTCTGGGCGTGCTGAATTTCGCTGGCGCTGCGGTCGTCTTCGCCGCTCTCCCGCGGGCGGCTCATTTCACGCGCGCGACGTCGTTCGCGGCTGCGTTTCGTGCCATGGCACGTTTCGTGCGCAACCCGGTACTGCTGGCGACGTATGCCATCGGCGGCGCCTCGCTGTTCACGATCGTCGCGGCATTCACGTACGCCACGTTCTACCTCGCCGCGCCGCCGTTCGCACTGGGAACGGCCGCACTGGGCAACGTTTTTTTCGTGTACCTCGCCGGCGTGGTGGCCGTTCCGTTATCGGGCCGCCTCGTCGACCGCGTCGGCCATCGCGCGACCGCGCTGTTGTGCGCGGCCGTGGCGGCGGCCGGCATCACGCTGACGCTCGTGCCGACACTTCCCGCGGTGCTGCTCGGGCTCGCGTTGATGGCCAGCGGAACCTTCTGCGTGCAGGCGACCTCGCAAGGCTACGTGGGCGTTGTTGCGGCCGCGCAGCGTTCGTCCGCGGCGGCGCTGTACATTGCGACGTACTACGCCGGCGGCGGAATCGGCGCGCTCGCGCCCGCGGCCGCGTGGACGTACGGCGGCTGGCCGGCAACTGTCGCACTGATCTTCGCGGTGCAAATCGCCATCGGCGTGCTCGCGGTGTCGGCCTGGCCGCCGCTCAGCGGCGCGCGGCGACCGCCGCTCGCAACTCCTGGATGAAGGCGTCGAGTGCGATGGCCGGACGCTTCTCCTCCGTGCCACGCTCGTTGACGCTGACCGTGCCTTCGGCGAGCTCGTTCTTGCCGACGACCAGAATGTACGGAATTTTCTGCGTCTTCCAGTGGCGGATCTTGTACCCGAGCTTTTCGTTGGAGCTGTCGGCATCGGCCCGAAAACCGGCGTCGCGCAGCCGGTCGCGTACGGCGTACGCGTAATCGAGCTGATGCTCCGATATCGGCGTCACGACGGCTTGCACCGGCGCGAGCCACGCCGGGAAGTTGCCGCCGAAGTGCTCGATGAGCACGCCGAAGAAACGCTCCATGGAGCCGGCGAGCGCGCGATGAATCATGACCGGCCGATGATCGCTGCCGTCGGCGCCGCGGTACTTGAGCGCAAAGCGCTCCGGCAGCAGGAAGTCGACTTGCACCGTGCCGAGCTGCCATTTGCGTCCGATGGCGTCGTGCAGATTGATGTCGAGCTTCGGGCCGTAGAACGCGCCGCCGCCTTCGTCGACCGCGTACGGCAAGTTGCGCGATTCGAGCGCCCGCCGGATCGCGTCTTCGGCGATGGGATCGGTATCGCCGCGGTGCTCGCGCGTCGAGAGAAAATACTCGAAATTGGAAAACTTGAACGCTTCCATCAAGCGCAGCGCTTCATCGACGGTTTGCTCGAATTCCGCCTGCAATTGCTCGGGGGTGCAGAAGAGATGGGCGTCGTCCTGCGTGAAGCCGCGCACGCGCGTGAGGCCGTGCAGCGTGCCGCTGCGCTCGAACCGGTACACCGTCCCGAATTCCGAATAGCGCAGCGGCAAGTCGCGATACGAGCGGCCTTGCGCCCGGTAGATCAAGATGTGGCCGGGACAGTTCATCGGCTTTACGCGAAAGCGCTGACCCTCCACTTCGAGCGGCCCGAACATGCCGTGCGCGAAGCTCTCGAGGTGGCCTGACGTTTCGTACAGTTTCTCGCTCACGACGTGCGGCGTGATGACGGGCAGGTAGCCGCGCTCGCGGAGGCCGCCGCGGATGAAGTCCTCGACGATGGCGCGCACGATCGCACCCTTCGGATGCCAAAACACGAGACCGCCGCCGGCGTCTTCTTGGACGGAAAAGAGGTCGAGTTCGGCGCCAAGTTTGCGATGATCGCGTTTCGCGGCTTCCTCGAGAAACGCCAGATAGCCGTCGAGTTCTTGCTGCGTCGGGAAAGCGGTGCCGTAGATGCGCTGCAGCATCGGGTTGTGCTCGTCGCCGCGCCAGTACGCGCCCGCGACGCTCATCAACTTGACGGCGCCGAGCTCACCCGTACGTTCCGCGTGACCGCCGCGGCATAAGTCGGTGAAGTCGCCGATCGTGTATAGCGTGATCGGCTCGCCTTCCGGAATGTCGCGAGCGAGTTCGATCTTGTACTCGTTGCCGTGGAAATGCTCGAGGGCTTCCTGGCGAGTCACGCGCCGGCCGGTCATCGCGTAGTTCGCCGCCACGATCTCACGCATCCGGCTCTCCAGCCGCGCGAGATCGTCCGGCGTGAACGGGTCGCTGCGAGCGAAGTCGTAGTAGAAGCCGCTTTCGATGGACGGGCCGATGGTCGGCTTGGCGTCCGGGAACAGATCTTGCACCGCATACGCGAGCACGTGCGCGGCCGTGTGGCGAAGTGAATCGATGTTCGAAGAAGTGTGGGTTTGCTCGGCTGCCGACATGGATATTTCCCGTTCGCTCACAATGCAGGGATGCCTCGCTCGGAAACCGCATCTGGCGCGGTTCACCGACTCTTTGTTTGGGCTTCCACATGTATCACAACCGCTGGTTTGGTGCCGGCCGAACCAGCTCCACGTTGTTACTCGGCGTCGTCGCTGCCGCTTTTGTTTTGTATGCGTCGGTTGCCATCGTTCCGAACGTGAAACGGTTTTTGCTCGCAACGGACTTTCGCGCGTTTTACTGCGCGGGGCAAGCGACGCGCGAACACGTCGATCCGTACCTGCAGGCACCGCTTGCGGCGTGCCAACAGTCCATCGGCCGCGCGCTGGGCCATCCCGACGTCGATGTGCGGCCCGCGCCGCATCCCGGTTACGACATGGCGCTCTTCGCGCTGTTTTCTGTGCCGCCGTACGTCGCCGCGGCGCTGTGTTGGACGCTCGTACTCATCTGCGCGTATCTTTCGGCCGTGTGGTCCCTCGCGCGATTACTACGCCTGCCGTATTACGTTCCGGCCGTTGCGCTCATGCTCACCGATCTGTACGAGTCGTCCGTGTGGGGCCAGGTTGTGCCGCTGATCATCGCGGCGCTCTGCCTCAGTGCGTACGCGTTGGCACTTCGCCGGGTCGTGCTTGCCGCTGTTGCCGCGGCCTTCGCGATGATCGAACCGCACGTCGGCCTACCGGCTTGCGCGGCGCTCTTCGTATGGGAACCGCGCAGCCGTGCGCCGCTGGGTGCGGCGGCGCTCGTCGCAGCAGCACTCGCCGTGGCTGCCATCGGGCCATTCGCAAACATCGAATATTTTCGCGACGTGCTGCCGGCGCACGCACTTGCCGAGCTGCCGACACGCGCGCAGTTTAGTTTTTCCGTTGTGCTCCATTACTTCGGCATGCCGGATGGCCGCGCGGCGAAGCTCGGTATGCTCAGTTACGTCGTCATGACCGCAGCGGGAATCGTCGTTGCCGGCTTCGTCGCGCGGCGGAGAGCCGCGCCGGCCGGCATCGTTCTGTTGCCCCCGGCGTTCGCGGTTTTCGGCGGCGTGTTCATGCATCACACCGAAATTGCCGTCGCAATTCCGAGCGCGCTGTTCCTTGCGGTCGTTCCAGAGCGGCACAACGTGCGGCTCGTGGCCTTCGCCAGCCTGTTCGCGCTCTGCGCCTACTGGGAGGAAAGCATCGGCCGCAGCCTGTTGCTGCTCGACGGTCTGTTCCTGGGCGTTCTCACCGCATGGTTTGCTGCGAGAGAGGGGTTCAGCGACCGCCGCGCGCTGCTCGCGACGATGCCCGCCTTAGCGGCGTACGTCCTTGGCTTGGCCGCGCTCGGTCATACGTCGCATCGGCCGGTGGTCTTCGCGTCGCCGCCCACGACGTTCGTCGCGCAAAATCATTTGCGGCCGAACCTCGCGTCAACCGAGGACGGCCTGACGTTGCGGCGCGATCGGGCTGCGAAGGGTATGTCGCCATGGGACATCGCGCGCAAAGTCCCGTCCTGGCTCGCACTGATCATGCTCTGCGGCGCGGGTCTCGCCGTCGTCCTTCTGCGCCCCGCCGCACGCCGGCGTTCGGAGGCAGTGCCCCATGGCGCCGCTTGATCCGGCTCAAGAAATGAGAAAGGAGCGCCCGCGCGAGCGGCGCTCCTTCACGAATGGTGGGCGGTGCAAGGATTGAACTTGCGACCCCTACAGTGTCAATGTAGTGCTCTCCCACTGAGCTAACCGCCCACGATTTCGACCGTTTCGGATACGGGTTTGCACGGCTCGTTTCCTGGGTCGTGGCTACGCGCAGCGAGCCGAGGCGCCCGCGGGCCCGCGAGGAAGCTTGCCGCATGGCCGGACATTTTCAGGAACTCACTCCCGTCTTTATCGTCGACGACGTCGTGCCGACGCGCGGGTTCTTTCGCGATCGCTTGGGCTTTCACGTGATCGCCGAGGTCGAGCATCGGGGAGCGCCGGGATTCTGCATGCTTCAGCGCGACAGCGTGATGGTGATGATCCAGTCGGACGCCAGCGTGCGCGACGACGCGGGCGAGAGCTATGTGCCCGGGCCGTACAAGGCGTCGGTGTACATCACGGTCGACAACGTCGAGGCGATGGTGCCGACCGTTGCCGATGCGGACGTGGTCCTGCCCCTGCGCAGGACGCCGTACGGCATGCACGAGATCGGCGTGCGCGAACCGGGCGGGAATCTGATTGTTTTCGCTTCGCGGCTCGAGTAGCTACGCGGCGGGCTTGCGCTTCGCGCGCCGCACCGATTTCGCAAGCAAGTCGCTCAAGTGCTTGTTCTCGTCGCGCGTGATAAGCTTCTCGATGAAGGCGAGAACGCGCGCCTCGTCAGGGCGCAGCGCGTGCGGATCGCGCGCGGCCTTGCGCAGTTTGCGGTCGACCAGTTCGAGCGCGCCGTTTTCGAGGAAGGCGTCGATGACGCCGGGATGGATGTAGGATTTCTTGCATACGGCCGGGGTGTTGCCGAGACGCTCCGCCACCGCTTTGATGGCGAAGGTGACGTGCAGCTTCGCATCGGTCTTGCTTTCGACGCGTTCGGCCGCGAGCGCCAAGGCGCACGCGAGCGTGCCTTCCCACGTGCGGAAATCTTTCGCCGTGAAGTCGTCGCCCGCGATGTCGCGGAGGTACCCGTTGACGTCCGCGGATGAAATCGACGCGCGCTCGCCGTCCTCGCAGACGTACTGAAAGAGCTCCTCGCCTTCGAGATTCTTGCACTGCCGTAAGATGCGTGCGATACGCTTGTCGCGCACGCTCACGCTGTGCTCGCGCCCGCTTTTTCCGCGGAAGTGAAATTTGACGGTGTCGCTCGTAATCCGCACGTGGTCTTCGAGCATCGTGGTGAGGCCGTAGGAGTCGTTCGCCTTCGCGTACTCCTCGTTGCCGACGCGGATCATCGTTTCTTCGAGCAGCGATACCACCGTCGCGAGGACTTTTTCGCGCGGCAGACCGTTCCGCGCGAGATCGCGCGTGACGGCAGCCCGGATGCCGGGTAGCGCCTTGGCGAAGGCGATCATCCGGTCGAATTTCGTCTCATCGCGCACTTCGCGCCAGCGCGCATGATAGCGGTACTGCTTGCGCCCCCGCGCGTCGCGACCGGTCGCTTGGAGATGTCCGCGCGGGTCGGGAGAGATCCAGACATCGCTGTAGGCGGGCGGGATGGCGAGCTTGCGGATGCGCGCGAGTTCTGTGTCGTCGGCGATCCGCATGCCGTCGACGCCGACGTACGCAAAGCCGCCGCGCCGCTTCACGCGGCGGATGCCGGGCCGGTCGTCGGTGATGTACCGCAGGCCGGCGGCCTTCGCCGACTCGACCGGTTCGCTCGCTATCACGGCTGCCCTTATACCCCGCCGTCGTAGAGGAGCGTACCGTCCGTCACCCGCACCCCCAGCGTCGGCGTGTGCGTTGCGGCGGAGGCGCCGACCAGATGGCGCACGCGGCGTCCGTGGAGCAGAACGACGGCATCGGCGACGATCCGCCGATGGCACCGCCACCACAGCGTCTCCGCACAAAAGATCGCGGTCGGTTCGCGCGCGGCCTGTGCCAGCAGCGCTTCGAGTCCGGCGGCAAATTCCGGTGTTTGCATATAATCGGCGTAGCCGCGGAAACCGGCGTTGCGCAACGCCACATTGCGTGAATCGGGCAGCGGTTCGCGCCGACCGCCGAGCGCGGACATCTCGACGTAGGAAATGCCCGCCGAGCGCAGCGACGCGCGCAGCGCGTCTGCGCCGAATTGCGGATTGCGCCGGCTGCCCGCGAATCGCCGTACGTCGGCCGCGCAGGTGACACCCGCGGCGCGCAGGCGCGTTGCAAAGGCGACGGCGTCGAGGGTGCCGTGACCGAGCGTGTACAGGGGAGATTCCACTAGACAGGCGTTCCCCGGAATCTGTATAATCCCGAAGTTCGCCAATCGGGCGCGTAGCTCAGTGGGAGAGCATCCGCTTCACACGCGGGGGGTCGTTGGTTCAATCCCAACCGTGCCCACCATTGGAACACCGACTCTGGCGCAGTAGCTCAGTTGGTTAGAGCGCCGCCCTGTCACGGCGGAGGTCGAGGGTTCGAGCCCCTTCTGCGTCGCCAGTTTCACCGCCGGGCCTCGAGCGAGGGCCGGCGGTTCTGTTTTCACGAAGCGGCGCGCGTGGCTGCGATCACCGTCGAGCACCTCTCGAAGCGCCATGCTTCGGGGACCCTTGCGCTGGACGACGTGAATCTCGAGGTTGAGCACGGCGAATTCCTCGCCGTGGTGGGCCCGAGCGGTTGCGGCAAGACGACGCTGCTGCGCATCATGGCCGGTTTGGATACCGCAACGGAGGGACGCATCGTGAGCGAAGCGGCACCGTCCTCGCGGCACCAACTCGCGAGCGCGCTCGTGTTTCAGGAAGCGTCGCTTTTTCCGTGGATGAACGTTGCGGAGAACGTCGCATTTGCATTCGATAGTCTCGGGGTGTCGCGCCCCGACGTGCAGCGGCGCGTCGCGCAGGAGTTGGAGCTCGTCGGGCTTACCGCATTCGCGCACGCGTACCCGCATCAGCTCTCCGGCGGCATGAAACAGCGCGCCGCCGTCGCGCGCGCGTTTGCCGTCGATCCGCCGGCACTCTATATGGACGAGCCGTTCGGCGCCCTTGACGAGCAGACACGCGTCGGTTTGGCAAACGAGTTGATGGCGCTGTGGGAACGCACGCGCAAGACGGTCGTGTTCGTGACGCACGGCATTGAAGAAGCGGTCGCGTTGGCGGACCGGGTCGTCGTGCTCACGCGTTGCCCGGGCACCGTGCGCGCGGTGATTCCCATTGACTTCTCGCGCCCGCGCGATGCCGTGCGCTTGCGCGGCGATCCGCGTTTCGGAGAATACGTCGTGCGGATTTGGGACTTGCTCGCATGAAAGGGCGCGAGCGAATCGTGCGGGTGGCCGCGCCCATCTCGATCGTGCTGCTGTGGCAGGCCGCGGTGTCGCTCCGGCTGCTCAATCCTGGATTGTTTCCGGCGCCCAGCGCCATCGTCGCCAGCTTCCTCGCGTACGCGATCAGCGGTGAACTGGCGCTGAACGCGTTTTGGACGCTGCAGCGGCTGCTCGTCGGATGTGTGATCGGCGGCGTTCCCGGCACGCTGGTGGGCCTCGGCATGGGCATGAACCGCTGGATCCGCGCGTATTTCGAGCCGGTGATCGCGCTGTTGTATCCGATACCGAAAATTGCGATTCTCCCGCTTTTCTATTTCATTTTCGGCTTCGGCGAACAGGCGAAGTACGCGGTGGTTGCCTTCGGCGTCTTCTTTCTGATGGCGATCAACACCGAGGCGGGCGTGCGGCAAATCGAAACGATTTATCTGGACGTCGCGCGCGCCTATCGGATCCGTCCTTGGTCGTTCTATTTCCGCGTGCTGCTGCCCGGAGCGCTGCCGAATATTTTTGCCGGCATCAAGCTCAGCCTGGGCATCGCTATCGTGTTGACGATTGCGGCGGAGTTTCAACTGACGAAGACGGGTCTCGGCTTTACCATCGTCAACGCCCAGCAACTGCTGGACGTGGAACGCCTCTATGCTGCGCTCGCGGCCGTGTCGCTGCTCGGTTTCTTGCTATCGACCGGCCTGGACGCGCTGGAGCGGCGCGTCATTCCGTGGCGCCGCGCGCGCTGAGCACGCTGACAGCCTTTCCGCAGGGGCGCAACCCGCGCTGACGAACCAACGTCGGTCGCGCCGAGATAGCTCAGTCGGTAGAGCACAGGTCTGAAAAACCTGGTGTCGCCAGTTCGATTCTGGCTCTCGGCACCATCGTGAAAAACCCCGCGGGGCATTGCGCTCGCGGGGTTTTTTACGTTCTTGTCGTCGGCGTCGTGTTGTGTAGGCGGGCACAGCACAGGCCGCGCGCCGAATGGCTATGACGAGACCATCATGCCCAAGTGAATATCCGCGCCGTGCTTGGACTCAGTTTCGCGGGAGCCGTTGCGGTTGTTGGTATGGCGCTTGTGGCTGGGTCCATCCGCTGGGGCAGCGTGACCTCGCGTTTAGCCGGAAAGCTCGAACGATCATCCCATCCGGAACGCGCGCAAGCCAACGTGGTTGCTGACCAATACGCTGCGCTTCCCGTGCCGGTTGAGCGTTACTTCAAGTACGCCCTGTCGCCGAGCCAGAAGTGGATTTATAAGGCCCGCCTTCAGCAGAATGGTCTCATACGCGCAGCAGCAGGCGCGGACCGGAAACCGTTCACCGCGGTGCAGCATTTCTTGACGAACCCAGTCGGCTTCGTTTGGGACGCCAAGTCCGCTATGATGCCCTTCCTGTCCGTTAGCATTCGTGACGCTTACGTTGATGGCGTGGGCGCCTCCGAGGCGAGCATCGCCGGGCTCATCTCGGTTGGGAAGCAAGGTGGTACGCCGCAAGTAGCATCCGGATCCCTTTTGCGCTATCTCGCGGAATCAGCCTGGATTCCAACCGCACTGCTCCCGCAGTCGGGCGTGTACTGGACCGGTATTGATGATACTCATGCACGCGCCACACTCAACAATGCTGGTACGTCCGTCACGATGGAGGTGACGTTTGCTGAGAGCGGCCAGCTCGTTCGTATCAATGCGACGCGCTATCGGGATATTGATGGTACGCCCGTCCCGACACCGTGGAGTGGAGATTACACCGACTACCAGCGTATTGACGGTATGATGATTCCCACATCTGCCGAGGTAGCATGGAGTCCGCCGTCAGGGCGATTTGCGGTCTGGCGCAGCCGGATTTCAGCAGCCGAATATGAATTTCGATAACAATAGGATGGCGCGCGTCACTTGGCCGCTATGGGTTTGTTTGAGGAACGGCCCGAACGGTCCTCAACCGTCATCGACAATGGTACATCGGCTAGAATTGCAACGCAAGATTCGGAACGCGAAGCGGGCTCGCACGTGATACCCTCGCGACATGATTCTGCACATTCTACCGCTTCAATATGAAGCGATGCCGAGCGAAGTGGCGGAGCGAGCGCGACGCACGCGCACGGACGAGTTTGGGCACGCGATCCGCATCGTTAGAGCGCAAGGCCATGCCGGGTTTGCCTGGGTATCGCGCGCTCAGCCGAGGACATGTTCCTCTTGTCGTATCGGCCGCTTGCCGATCGTAATCCTTACGCGGAGGTCGGTCCGGTCTTTATTCACGCGCGGGATTGTGCGCCGTACAGCGCGTCATCGACCTTTCCCGAAGATTTTCTCGGGCGGGAATTGATTCTCCGTGCATATGATGCGGGCGAGTTGCATTGTCGATGCGGCGCGTGCCGGCCCGGGAAACGCCGAATGCGTTGCCCGCCAATTCCTGAACGATCCACGTGTTGAAGAAGTGGACGTCCGCCATGAGACGTACACGTGCGTTCAGTTTAAGATCAGTCGAAGCATCTAGCGCCGGGTTCGCTGTGTCAGGTCTCCATCGACCGAGCGGTGCTCACCCCGCGCGTGTCTTATCGCACGAGCTGTATACGTCGATGGCCGTCTCTTGAGGCGCTCCGACAAGGCCGCCCTGGATGCCCTGCTGTATCTTCGGAAGCAAGATAGCGTCACGGAAGCGCTCCAACTCTCCTTCGACTCGTGGACGGCGACGATAGTCCAGCCACCGGGCGATGGGCCCCCTACAAACCGTTGCCTGGACGCTGAGTGGACGCCGAGCACGTACCGTGGTGATACACCCGCTGTTTTAGGAGATAGGAATGCACTTACTCGACGCCCAGCGCGGCGACGACCTCGCCGGGCCCGCGCAATCTCAACCCAACCCCGCCCGCATCTTTGATACGCTGCTCTATAGCTACGCGCGTGCGGAGGCGCTGAAGGCCGCTATCGAGCTCGACCTGTTCACCGCGATCGCCGAAGGATCGCGAGATCCCGTGTCCCTTGCCGAACGGTGCGCCGCGGCGTCGCGGGGCATCCGGACGCTCTGCGATTTCCTGGTCGTGAACGGGTTTTTGACGAAAACAGGCGGTGAGTACGCCCTCACGCCCGACACGCGAACGTTCCTTGATAAGCATTCCCCGGCGTACCTCGGTAGCGTCGCGCAGTTCATGGCGCATCGGCACAACGCAGAGCGCAGCGCGACGTTGCTCGAAAGCGTGCGAAAAGGATCGTGCGTTCGCGATGTCGTCGATGACGTCGACGATTGGGTCACCTTCGCGCACGCGATGCTGCCGCTCGCAGCACCGGTCGCGGCGGCGGTCGCGGGCGCGCTGAATGCGCGGGATGCCGGTCCAATGAGCGTGCTCGATGTGGCGGCAAGTCATGGCGAATTTGGGCTTGCTGTCGCGCGCGCGAATCCGCAAGCGCACATCGTCGGTCTCGATTTCGAGCGCGTGATCGCCGTCGGCGCACAGCGCGCGCGCGCCGAAGGACTCGATAGCCGCTACTCGACCATCGCAGGGAGCGCTTTCGATGTCGATCTGGGCGGGCCGTACGATGTCGTGCTGCTGCCGAACTTCCTGCACCACTTCGAGTTGCGCAAGGTCCAGGCGTTCATGCGCAAAGTGGCCGGCGCGCTCAAGCCGAAGGGCCGCGTTGCGATCGTCGATTTCGTACCCAACGAAGATCGCGTCACGCCGCCGTGGCCCGCGATGTTCAGCATGACGATGCTGACCGCAACGACCGGCGACGCATACACGCTGCGGGAATTCGAAGATGTACTGAAGCACGCGGGTTTCGCCGATCTGCGGGTTTTCCCGGCGGCGCCGTCGCCGCAAACGATCATCATCGCGCATCGGACGTAGCCCCTCACGCGTGGAGGCGCGGATGAGCCCGGTGCTACGACAGCGAAATTGCATGCGTGGCACGAACCGTCGAGTTCCGCCTCCTCGGTCCCCCGAGAATCTCTGCGCAAGGCCGGCCGTGGACGTTCGCTGCGCCGCCGAAGACGCTGCCGCTGGTGACGTACCTCCTGCTGAACCGTGAAGCTTCGTTGCGTCGCGAGACCGTCGCATGTGCGCTGTGGCCGGACCATTCCGAAGACGACGCGCGCGCGAACCTTCGCCGTCATCTCCATCGCGCGTCGCTCGCATTACCGCCGAGCCCCGGCTCGCAGCCATGGATCGTCAGCAGCGGCGCGACGATTGCGTGGAATGCCGCCGCGGAAGCATGGCTCGATATTGATGCGTTCGAGCGGGCGGTAACTCTGGACCGGCTCGAACAGGCTGCACATCTCTATGGCGGCGACCTGCTAGAGGGTTATGACGAGCCGTGGTTGACGCCGGAGCGCGAGCGACTTCATGCGGCGTACCTGAAGCTTCTTTGGAAACTCGCGCGCGATGCGCGCGCTGCGACCGAATTCGAAAAGGCGATCGCCTACGCGGAGCGTTTGTTGGCGGCAGATCAATGGCGCGAGGACGCACTGCGATTGATCCTGACCGCTCGATACGAGCTTGGCGACCGCGCCGGCGCCCTCGCAGAGTACGCATCATTCGAGCGACGGCTGCACGATGAATTGGGCGTCGAGCCTGCCGGCGAAACCCAAGCGCTGCAGCGCTTGATTTCGCAGGATTCACGCCTGCGTGTGCAACCTGTTGCGCCCGGCCACAAATCTGCACGCGTTGTCCTTCCCTTCGTCGGACGTTCCGGCGTCATCGAACGGCTCATGGATGCTTGGAAGTCGGCGCGCGAAGGCGACGGAACGACCGCCCTGATCGGCGGCGATGCGGGCGTCGGAAAGAGCAGGCTCCTCAGCGAGATCGCCACGCGGGTTGAGGCGGAAGGCGGTCGAGTTCTCATCGGAGGGACCGGCCCCGTAGAGACGCAGCCGTATCAGGCCGTGATCGATGCGCTTCGCCAAGCGCTCCCGTCGCTGCTTTCGCACGACGTGGCGCCGCTATGGATGGGCGTGTTGTCGATTGTCTTGCCGGATCTTGCCGCGCGTTGTCCGGGACTGCGCCGTCCGCCGCGGCTCGATGCCGCCGGCGAGCGCCGGCGCCTCTTTCAGGCGATCGGCGAGGCGCTTGGAACGCTGGCGCGGTCGCGTCCCCTTCTGCTCGCCCTTGAAGACGTCCATTGGGCGGGTCGCGATACCATCGAGTTGTTCGAAAGCATCGCGCGCCTCGCGCCGGGTTTGCCGCTGCTCGTCGTAGCGACATACCGCGACCTTTTTGTCCCCGGCGATATCCAGCGCACGCTTCGACGCCTGCAAGGCGACGATGTTGCGATCGGCGTGCCGCTGGGCCCCCTGTCGCGTGCCGACGTTCGCGTGATCGTCGCGCGAGTGCGCGGCGACACGACGGATGTGGAACGACGGACGGAGCGGCTCTTCGACGTCTCGGGCGGCAACGCGCTTTTCCTTAGCGAGGCGCTTCGCGCAGACGCGGAAGATCCG
>JBHEMQ010000009.1:0-520 GCA_046262475.1 Candidatus Velthaea sp. | reverse complement strand
TGCATTCCTGCTACCCTCGTCGACATGATCGCCGGCAGAATCCGCCGACTGCCTGACGACGCGCGCGCTGTGGCGCAAGTCGCCGCGGTATTCGGCGGCGCCTTCGACCTGGACGCCTTGCGCGAGGCCGGGGGCTGGCACGAATATGAGGTGTCCGACGCAATCGACGTGTTGCTCGATCACGGCATCGTACGCGCCGGCACGCATCTCAAGCGTCCCGCGCACGCATTCTCGCACGATTTGATTCGGGCGTCGATCTACGAGCAAACGCCCGAGGTCGCGCGGCGGCTCGCACATCGCCGCGCGGCCCGCGCCATCGTGCGCCTTTATCCCGACTTGCGCGAAACTCTCGCGTCGGAACTCGCCGTTCATTACGAACGTGCCGGCATGCCTGCGCAGAGTGCCGCGGAATACCTCGTTGCTGCCCGGCGCGCTAATGCGGTATTCGCAAACGACGACACCGTTCGCTTGACGACGAGCGGCCTCGCATTGGAGCCCGAGCTGCATGTCCGCTTCGGGT
>JBHEMQ010000008.1:44647-48563 GCA_046262475.1 Candidatus Velthaea sp. | reverse complement strand
GTACTGTAGATCGGTGCATTGGGGCGGCGGCGGAACGGCGTGCTGCGGCGTTGGTGCGACGTCGCCGCCGGCGCAGGCGTCGGGAATCGCGATCATGGTCGGTTCGCGCACGGGCGCGAGCGCGGCTAGCGCGGCCGTGAGATCGCGGGGCCGCAGCATGCGCACGCCGTCGGTCGCGCCCGCGAGCAGCTGCGCATTTACGTCGGCGGGCCACATCTGGGGATCTAGCGTCGCGGCGGGCACCGTTGCGGGGTCCAGTGCGACGCGGCTGTTCGCGTTCACCAAAAGCGCGGACCACGCGCGCGGGAAGAGCGGCGAGCACTGCGGGTAGTCTTCAACGACCTGTTCGTTCTCCAGCACCAGCAGGTGAATGGCGAGCGCGTCCACCGTCATCGGCTGCGCCGGATCGTAGGCGAATGCGGCGGGCAGCGCGAGGTTGAGCGCGGGGTCGAGCGCCCGGCCCGGCAGATCCGATGCCACCACCAGGGAACGCGTCGCCGCGTCGACGTCACACACGGCGCGATACGCCGGCGGCTGCGCGCCTTGGCGCACGCGCACGAAAGTGCCGCGCGCAAAACCGGCGACCGATGCCACGGGCAATTGCCGGTTCGCATCGAGCAGTGGCGCGACGACGCTCGTTTGCGCCACGCTTTGGCGCATCACGCGCAGCGCGACGCGATTGCCCCAGCTGCCGGCGGACGACATCATGAAGCGCGCGGCTGTCGCTGAGCCGTTGCGTGCCGTCAGCGTGGTCGTTGCGACCGTGCCGCCGCTCGAAAGGAGCATCGGCTGCGTCGGATCGATCGCCGGTGTTTCGCGCGCATCGACGCCCGCAAGCGCGGCGTCGACCTCGATCCACGCGCCGCCCGGGTCGGCCGCCGCAACGTGCCGCAACACCGTCGCCGTGACGTTGCCGGCTTGCGCCTGCACGAGCGCGACGACGGTCCCCGCCCGCAGCGGCAGCGCGGGCGCGAGCGCCAGACGCATCGCCGTGACGTTCGTCACCGTCGTTCCGATGGACGGTGCGGCAGCGCGCACGATCCATGCGGCGACGCCGCGGTTTTCAAAGAACGCGCGCACGGCGTACGCGAGAAAGCCGGGCGCGATGAACGAACCGAACACGCGCGCGAACTCTCTATACGACGTCACGCGCACGGGTTTGCCGAGCGGCCCGCGCTCGGCAATGCCGACAAATGCCGCCACGTCGGTACGTGCCGGCGCAACCGGACGAACCGCGGGATCCGCGGCTTCAATGTAGACGCCCGGCGCGCGGCCGTTCATCCGTCCTTACCCGCCGGCCTCAATGTCGAGGCCCTCGTGCACGATCTCGAGCGTCTCGATCGCGACGTCGTTGCCCTTGGCGTTCAGCGTCGGCCCGTCATATTTCACCGGCCAGCCGTTGCTGAACTTCCAAAACATTACGGCTTGCTGCTGCTCGTCGAGCAGGGTGATCGTGCCGCTGCGGCGGTCGGGCACGCCGTCGAGAATGTTCTTGCGCCAGTTCCAGAGATCGAGGTTTTTCGTTTGCCCGCGCTTGCACACGACGTGCGCGTGCTTCATCAGCCCCGGCAGCTTGCGCGTCCACAAGCTTTTGTCGGTGCCTTCCCGGTACTCGACGATGTCGCCGTCCGTCGAAAGGCCGCTCACTTCTGAGAACGACGCGGAAGCCATCCCGTCGATGCTGACGACGAAGTTGAAGGCTTTGAAAGGATCGATCCGTGTTGCCATCGCTTATCCCCCTTGCGCGCTGCCGGTCCATTGCGAGATGCGGAAGATCACGAACTCCGCCGGGAACGTCGGGGCGATGCCGACTTCGACGATCAAACGGCCGTTCTCGATATCGCTTTGCGTCATCGTCGTGCGGTCGCAGTGCACGTAGAACGCTTCCGACGGCTTCGTGCCCATCAGCGCCCCGGTGCGCCAAGTGTCGGTGAGAAAATCGGAGACCGACTGACGCACGCGCGCCCACAGCAGCTCGTTGTTCGGCTCGAACACGACCCACTGGGTGCCGTATTCGATCGAAGCTTCGATGTACTGGAAGAGCCGCCGGATGTTGACGTATTTCCACTCTTGATTGCTCGAAACGGTGCGCGCGCCCCATACGCGCAGCCCGCGGTTCTCGGCACGGAAATCGCGCAGCGCATTGATGCCGAGCGGGTTGAGGATATCTTGCGTACCTTGGTCGACGTGATGCGAGAAGCTGACGACGCCCATCACCACTTCGTTGGCCGGCGCCTTATGCACGCCGCGGTTGATGTCGGAGCGCGCGTAGATCCCCATCACGTGGCCGCTCGGCGGCAGGTTGACGGTGCCGATCACGTTGGGGTTCGCTGGATTCGGATCCTCGACGACGAGCCACGGATAGTAGAGCGCGCCGTACTTCGAATCGAAGCTGCTGCGCTGAGCGATGACGTCGGTCGGCGACGCGTCCGCGATGTGCCAATCGGTTTGCGTGGAGGTACTGTGCGGATCGAGAATCGCGAATTTATAACGATCGTTCTCGCACAGTGCGAGCAGTTTGCTTTGAACGTCAACGTCGGTCACTCCCGGCATGCCGATCATAAGCATCCCGCGGATGTTCTTCAAGGTGTACATCCCCGTGCGCTTGAGCGGATCGTCGTCGTCCGTCCCGCCAACGAGTGTGGCAAGGTCGCCGGCGGCCATGGAGTCGACGCCGTCCGCTCCGTCAACGGGCCCGGAGTCGACGCCGGGCGGGATGGCGAGATGCGCTTCGTTCGTCGCAAAATCGGGATCCGCGCTCAGCGCGACGCGCACGAGTTGCGAGAGCCCTGTTCCCGGCGCGGCGCCCGGTGCACCGAGGACCCCGCCGACGTAGCGATGCGTCGCCTTGTTCAAATTCAAGTTATGGAAGGTTTCGGTCTGCGCGACGGCGCCGTTCTGCAGCAGGTCTAGCGTCAGCGCAAACTCGACGAGCGCGAGCGTATCGCCGGCGGACGGCGCTGCGGACAGTGCGAAATTGAACGTGATCGTTTTGTCGCTGAGCGTGCCGACGACGCCGTAGTCCGTCGGCTTCGCGTCGCCGGCTTTCGTCCACGCCAGCACCGCGCCGACGTAGAGGCCGAGCGTGCCTGCAACGTTGACGAACGTCGCGGAGTTCGCGGTGCCGCCCGTCGTCACTTTGATTGGCGCGGTCACTTCGTTGGCGAACGTAAAGCGGAGTCCGCCGATTTGCTGATAGCGGCCGCTGACCACGCCGAACAGCACGTTCGCCCACGGTCCGTTGTCGACGGCGGAAATCGTGAGGGTGTCGCTGCCGGATTTTTCGGCGGTCTTATACGTGATGCTCATCGCCGTACCGCCGGACGGCGCGACGCGCGTGACGTACAACCGCGTGCCGCCGTTTTGGAAGAAGCCGTCGACGGCGTACACGAGCGAATTGAACTCGACCGGCGTGGTCGTTCCGGCTTGCGCGGCCGGAATCGCGCCGCCGAATTGCGAGCGAAACGCGCCCGAGCTCGTCACGAGCGTCGCCACGTTCACGGGGCCGCGCTGCGTCAAACCGATCAGGGCGCCGGTCGACGTGCTCACCCCGGCGATCGGAATCGGGCCGGTTTCGACTTCTTCGATGTAAACGCCGGGTGACAGGTATTCGGGCATGTCGGCTCCTCGCTACAGAGCGAAGTTCACGGTGAGCACGGGGTCGGGATAGGCCGGAGTCACGGTTTGCGTTTGCGTGCCGGCCGTTATCGTCAGTGAACGCGCCGCCGGCACGGACGCAAACGCATAGGTGCCGTCAGGCGCGGTCGGCACCGGCGGCGGCAGCGCGACCGCAGGCACCGAGCTTGTGATCGTGACGGTCGTGCCGGCCGACGCAACCGGTGGATTCCCGGTCGTCACGCGGCCGCGGATCGCGAACGGCCGCGGCGCGAGCGCGTACGTTGCGGCAATCGGAATC
>JBHEMQ010000008.1:659-44637 GCA_046262475.1 Candidatus Velthaea sp. | reverse complement strand
GCACGCGACGGTGACTGGCAAATCGTCGTATCCCCCCGCCAAAAGAACGAAGTGCAGGTCGAAGGCGCCGGCCAAATGCTTGACGGCCGGGCCGCTCGAGGTCGGATCGTCGAGCGCGATGCGGCCGGCATCGGCAGCGATCACGAAACCGTCGTTGCTGTAGGCGCGCGCCCAGACGGCGTCGCTCGGAACGGGCGGCGTGCCAATGCCGGCGATGCGTATGCGCAGCGGCGAGCGCAAGAGCGCGGGCGGTGCGGCGACCGCATCCGTTGCGCTGCCCGCGAGGAGCGCGAACGTCGTGAGCTCCTCGATCACGAGCGGATCCTCACGTAACGGTCGAAGCGTTGGACCACGCGGCCCGCACGCTGCGGCTGACGGAGCGAATCGATGGACACGTGGCGCGCCACAAAGACGCCCGAGAGCGCATAGGCGCTGTCGAGCGCGCTCCACAGGCGAAAGAGCTCGTCCGCGCCCGGCGTCTCGAACGTCACGATCGTGCGGTCGTCGTCGAGCGTCAAAACGCCTAGGTCGTAGATGACCTGCAGCGTTTTTTCGAGCAGCAGCTGGTCGGAATCGCCGCTGCCGGTCATCGGCGTCGCAAGATACCAAACATCGACGATCAGCGGCGGAAGCTCGAGCAGCGACGGTCCGCGTGGAATGAGGCCTTCGTTGCCGGCAAACTCGTCGCGCGTGATGCGGTAGGGCCAGAACGAGAGACCCTTCTTGGCGTTCGTTCCGGCGCCGTTCGAAGCGGGCGATTCCGTGAAAATCATGTTGACGAACGGCGCCGTCAGCGGGTCGTCGGCAAACGCGGCGTTCAAGCCGAAGACAAGCGAATCGGTCAGGTGCTTGACGATCCCGAACGCACTCACGGCTCCATCCCAATGCCGAGTTCGCGCGCGAACGCGATGAGCGTCGCGCCGGACTGCAGGTAGGCCATCGAGCCGGTCGCCGGATTGCGCAGGCTCATGCGGAGCACGTCGCGGTCTTCGCGCCAGACGGTAACGGTGAAGGCGGTCCGCTCGACGGCCATGCGCGTATCGGAGTCGACCGGATGGATGACCAGCACCAAAGAGCCGTCAAGAAGGCTCTCGGCTGCGACCACGGCTGTAACGCGCTCATTCAAGGCGCCTGGCTTTTTCCGCCACGGCCGGAGCGTAGGTGCGCGGGCTTACTGCGGGCGCTCCCGGCACCACCCGCCCGCGCTCGGCCGCCGTGCGGGAAGCTCTCCGTGCGCTCTCCGGTGACTCTCGCAGCGCCGGAAGAACGCCGCCGTTCCTTGACTTGCGATTAACGGTTTGCTAGCTTCTAGGTCCCGGGTGGGGCGAGGTTTGTGGTGTTGACGGCTTGCGCGGTTTTGCAAGTACGATGTCTCGGAACTTTCGCGTTTCGCGGCGCGGGTGTTTGGTCGAATGGTCCCACCTTCAAACGTGGGCGCGAGTTCCTGCAGTACTTGTTCAGTTATCCTCGAGTCGCGGCGTCGCGTGAGACGCTGGCCGACGCCTTGTGGCCCGACGTGGATGCGGAGATTGTCGGCCATCGGTTGCATCTGGCGGTGAGCGGCGCGCGTGCCGCATTGAAAGCGGCCGTGCCCGACATCGATCCGATCCGCTGCAGCGGCGGCGCCTATGCGTGGAACCCGGCGGTCGCCATCGAGTCAGACGTCGAGTTGCTGCTGCGCGCGAATCGCGACGCGACGCGCGCCTCGATGGAGGCGGCGCTCGATGCGTACGGCGGCGAGTATCTCGCCGGCGAGACGGCGGAGTGGATCTATCCGCTACGCGTGCGTTGTGCGAACGCGTATGTGACGCTGCTGGAACGGCTCGCGCGCGAGGCGCTGGCGGAGCACGATTATGCGCGCGCGCTGGACTGGTCGCTGCGCCTTGTCGAAAGCGACCGCGCCCACGAGGGCGCGACGCGCCTGGTGATGGAGGCCTTCGCGGGAAGCGGCCGCCGCGGCGCCGCGATCGCGGAATATGAGGCGCTGGCCGCGTACCTGCGGCGCCACCTCGCGCTCCAGCCGTCGGCCGAAACCGCCGCATTACGCGACCGGATCGCGCGCGGCTGAGAGCGCTGGTCGGGCGCCTACTCGGGCGACAGAAAGACGTCAGCCGCTAGAACGATCTCCGAAAACGCCGCGAGACGGAACGTATCGCCGGGCGAGTGTGTTTCCTCGCTTGCGTAACCGATGTCGTTGGGCTCCGTGTAATGACGCAGCACGTTACGCGCGAGATCGACAACGATGTAGTCGGGGATGCGGAAGCGCCCGTACAGGCGCATCTTGACTCCGGTGTCTTTCGCAAGCGATGAATCGGCCAGTTCGATCACGAGGCGCAGGTCGGCCGGTTGGAACTCGCGCTCTCGATACGCGGCCGGCGGTTCAGCTAGCACCGCGATGTCCGGTTGCGGCTCATTGTGCCGGCCAAGCGGAAAGGAGCCTTGTCCGACGACGGCGTGTCCCGCCAGACGCTCGTGGAGGTACGGCACGATCACCGCGTGCGCGATCCAATGCTTTTTCCCGAGCGGACTCATCAGCACGAGTCTGCCGTCAAGAAGTTCGACTCGCTCGTCCGAATCCAAGATCCCGACCTCCGCCATGCGGTGGTACTCGTCCACGGTGAATGCGCGCAGATCGTACTCGATAGCCATATCACTCATTCTTTTCTACCAGACGGGCGTTTGCGATTCGTGTCCGACGCATTGCCGTCCTCGCACGCTCAATTCGCGAGTTCGAGAAAACGGCAGACGCCGTTCGCCACGCGCACGTCTTCAACGGACGTGCACCGCTGAGGAACAAGGTGCGGTGAGCCGACCCACACCGCGAGGGCCCGTGCGCGCGAGATGGCGACGTTAAACCGCTGCCGATCGAAAATGAACGACACGCCGCGTGAGGCCTCGTCGGCAGAGGAGGCCGCGGTCGAGAAGAAGACGACATACGCCTCGCGTCCCTGAAATTTGTCCACGGTGCCGACGGCGATGTGCGTGTGCCCGCGCGCGTCGAGTTCGCGCCGGATGCACGCGACTTGCGCGTTGTACGGCGTGACAACGATGACGTCGCCGGAAACGAGGTCACGTCGCACGCCGTCCACCGTCGTCACGGTTCCCGTCATCAGCCCGTCGATCTGGTCGGCGATGACTTGAGCTTCCTCGATGGACCGCTGCCGGTTGAACTGGTGCTTGACGGGCAGAAACCGCAGTCCGGTCCCGGACAAGCCTCGGCTTGCGACGTCTTGCCGTTCGCGTCCCGGTGCCGCTTTCAATCGTCCGTCGTACATCACGTCGGAGACGAAATCGCACACGGCAGGATGCATGCGGTACGAGTCGGTCAAGAAGATGCCGCGGTCCGGCCGGACCGGCCGCAATTCCCCGTGCAGTAGATGCTCGAGGACGGAGACGCCGATGTCGCCCGGGTGCCGCGTATGCGACACCTGCGCCAACTGCAGCGGGTCACCGAGAAAGATGACGTTTCTTGCGGCCGTCATCGCTCCCACGGCCGCAGGCAGTGCGACTTGCCCCGCTTCGTCGATGAACAGGTAATCCAGCCGCTGGGCCATTTTCTCGGTGGCGAAGGCCCAGGCCGTTCCCGCGACGATGTCTGCGTCGTCGTGCACGAGCGTCTTGTCGTCGCTGCGGAAATTGCCGCGGTCATATTCCGTCTCGGCGTCACCGTTGGATGACTTTTTCACGCCCGTATACGCGATGCCGCGTTCCTGCGCGACATCGCAGACGGCATCGAGCAGGTTGTGAATCGCCTTATGGCTGTTCGCCATCACGCCGATTTTGCGCCCTGCGCGTACCAGCTCGGCAATGAGCCGCGCGCCGATGTACGTCTTGCCCGAGCCCGGCGGGCCCTGCACGAAGAGGTAGCTGCGATCGAGCGCGTCGACGACCGCGCGAATCGATGCTTCATCCGTCTTCGCCGGCTGCAGCACGCTGCCGGGCGGGCGGTCCGCGACGCGCGGTGCCGCGGCGTCGACGACGTCAAGAATCGCCGGAAAGCGCTCGCGCGCCGTGCCGGCGAGCACGCTGTCGGCGAAGCGTGCGATGCCGTCGCGAACGACGCCCGCCCGAATGATCTTGCAGACCGTAATGGCCTGCGGCACGGGCACATCGGCGAGCGATGGGCCGCGACGTAACCGCATGATGCCGTGATCGGAGAACTCGGTGATGCCGACGATTTCGCCCGCCTTTTTTTCGGTGCGTAGGTCGTACACTTCGCCGAGCCCGACTTTGTGCAGCTGCATCGGGTAGCGCAACGAATATTCCATCGAGCCGCGGCCCACAGGTTGTGGTTCGCCCGCGGGCTCGAGGCCCACGATGCAATCTGCGTCGTCGCTGAGGTCGGTGCGGTCGGTCGTGTAGGCGGCGCAGCGGTCGAAGAACTGCCACCACAGGGGCTTTTCTTCGCGCCAGTGATACTCGAGCATGTGCCGCAGCATGAACGCGCGCCGCACGCCATCGTCGCTTCGATCGCCTGCGGCGGCGTCGAAGTCTTCGGGAATGCATGCTTCAAGCCGCTTCTTGAGCTCGGCATGGGTACTGGTATCGGCCTTCACCTCCGCCGCCGGCGTCCCGCGGAAGGGCGCAATTTCTACACCGGTCGCGGCTTCGGCTTCGGCCCGCAGCTGAAGCAGCCACTCCCGTAAGCCGTAGGTCGATTCGCAGTCGAAGCGGTTGTACGTTTCCAGGTCGCGCAGGATGCCGTCGTCGCGGGTGTCAGGGCGCACGCGCGTCGCGAGCCATTTTTCGAACTGCAGAATCGACTCGTCGCCCGCTTTCACCGCGGTGTCACCGCGCCTGCCGTAGTAATCTTCAAGCTTTTTGATCGAGTAACTCGGCTGGCCGACTGCGACCGCCTGACGCACGACGCGGTACAGATCGACCAGCATCTCCTCGCGCAAGATGCGATCGACCTCAGCCTCGCGCGTCGCATGCCGCTGCGCGAGCTTGCACAGCGCCGTCTTTTCGTAGGATGCATAGTGATAGATGTGCATGTCGGGAAAGCGTTCGCGCCGGTCCATGATAAAATCGATGAACGCCTCGAAAGCGCGCTTCTCCCAGAGCCGGTCATTGCCGGGCAGCGGCGTGCGGTCGCATCCCCAGAATGCATGGAACGCGCCGTCGTCGTGCGTATGGGCGCCGAACAAGTACTCGAGGCCCTCGCCGATCTCGTAATACGGATCGCCTTCCATGTCGAAAAACACATCGCCGGACGATGCCTTCGGCAGCAAGCCGAAGCCGC
The DNA here is from genome assembly GCA_046262475.1 of Candidatus Velthaea sp. GTDB lineage: Bacteria > Vulcanimicrobiota > Vulcanimicrobiia > Vulcanimicrobiales > Vulcanimicrobiaceae > JBHEMQ01. Next base: position 39,395 of record JBHEMQ010000008.1, on the reverse strand, counting down.
GTGCCGGATCGTCCGGATCCGTGGAGCGCGGCAATAGCTCGTAGCGATACGGGTCAGGGTCGTTGCGCGCAAGCGCTTGACGCTGCTCGAATTGCAGGCGCGCCTGCCGCACGAGGGTCGCGAACGTTTCTTCGGCGAGGCGTGCCGGCCGAAGCGTCGAGTCGGCGGCGCCCAGCTGCGCGAGCGTGCGGACTCCGCCTTCGGTGAGGCGGTGCGTCTGCAGACGCGTGATATTCGCGACGAGGCTCAGATGATCGTCGTCCCTGCGGCGCTTCGCGCATGAATCGTCCCAGACGCACAAGTCACAGTGCTTGTTGGGATACGGGTAACTTACCACGGCTTCGCCCAGACGCCTTAGAAAGCGCGCTTTGACACAGCGGTAGTACGCTACGAAGTCGTGCACGCGAAACTCGTGACGGGTGCCGTCGCCCAGCACCACGTACATGCGTTCCGGCATCGCGCCTTGGATGCGCGCGACGTGTTCGCTATAGTTGCACAGCTGCAGCAAAAAATACGGCTCGGTATGGCGCGCGAGCTTCGTGTCCTCCACTTCGTAGTGCCAGTCCCACGCGCACCCGTCGAGTTTGACGTCGATGCGCCGCAAGAAATCCGCGTGACCGAGCCACGTACCATCGTAGAATGTAGCCTGATAGATGACGGACGCGCCGGAAGCCATCGCCGCTTGAGTCGCGGCGGCAGCAGCGGCCATGTCGGCGCGCGCGATCGTGACGACGCCGCGGCCTTCCGCTCGCAGCTTCTCGAGATACACCGCCTCGTGCTGCTCGCCGAGCTTGCTCAGCAGCTCCGCTTGCCCCGATCGTTGCGTGGGCCGTTCCAGCCCTTCGCGCAGCACGTCGAGGTCGAGCGTCGTCAGATGCTCGCATGCGAGGAAATTGTTAAGGTCGGTGGCCGAAAACGTCGGCCGCTCGTTCAGCAGTTGCACCCCGGATGTTCCTACGCCGTCTTTCGCCCGTACGCGAGGCATTCACTGCGCGGCCGTTCGAGAAACGTCGCGAGGTCCTCGATGCAGTCGCCGTAGCCGGCGCCGAGATAGCGCTCGATGCAGTGGAAGAAGACGTGGCGCGTTACGACGACGTCGCAGAGCGCGCGATGCGCGCGCCGGCCGCGCAAGAGCGGATCGCGCACCCCGAAGAACGCGCCGAGCGTGTGATTCTTATGGTTGGGCGCTTCGGGTACGACACGGGCGGCAAGGCGCCACGAGCACATCCACCGCCGCTGCGCAAGCGGCGTGAGAAAACGCCGGTCGAAGGCGGCGTTGTGTGCGACGACGATTGCCCCGTCGCAGTCCGTGACGAGCGCCGGTGCGACCTCCGCGAGGGTCGGTTTCCCGTGCACGTGTGCGTCGGTGATGCCGTGAATCGCCGTCGCGAACGGCGGGATGCCACACTGCGGATCGATCAGCGACTCGAACGTCGCCGTCACGGCGCCGCCGCGCACGATCTGATAGGCCACCTCGACGACGCGCGCGGTCGCCGCATCGATGCCGGTCGTTTCGACGTCGACGAAGGCGAAGGTGGTGTGCCGGATGCACCGCGCGTCCATGGTGCGAGCATCCCACGGGCCAATGCCACCTGGGTGGCATCATCGTTTAGACCGCGACGCGCTCCAATTCGCCGTCGCCCGACCGGGTCGACGCTGCGCCGTACACGTCGCGGACATACTGCTGCACCATGCGTTGCATGCTGAAGTGCGAACCGTTAACGGCGATCGCATAGCGCATGATTTCGGCGTACGCCTGCGGCGCCTTCGTATACAACTGCGCCGCCGTCTCGAGATTGCGGTAGAGCGCGCCGAGCCCATACGGCTCGATCGACCAGCCGGTGCGGTTCTCGATGCAGCCCTCGACCCACCAGCCGTCCAGCGTGCTGAGACTCGGCACGCCGTTCAGCGCCGCCTTCATGCCGCTCGTGCCCGACGCTTCCTCGGGCGGGCGCGGTGTGTTGAGCCACAAGTCGACGCCGGCGACGATCGTCTTGGCGATGCCCATCTCGTAGTTTTCCAGGTAGACGACGTCCACGGCACCGCCGAGCGCGGCCTTCGCTTCGTGCACGCGGCGGATTTCCGCCTTCCCGTACTCGTCGTGCGGATGCGCTTTGCCGCCGTACACGATTTGCAAACGGCCCGCTTGCGCTGCGATCGCCTGCAGGCGATCCATGTCTTCGAACAAGAGGCTCGCACGCTTGTAGGTGGCGGCGCGGCGCGCAAAACCGATGGTGAACGCGTGCGGGTCGAACTGCGCGCCGGCGCGGTCCTGAATGTCGGCAACCAGCGCGCGCTTCGCCTCGAGATGCGCCGCACGCACGTCGGCGAGCGGAATACCCATCGCCTGGCGCAACTGCAGCGAGTCGCATTCCCAGTCGGGAACGTAGCGGTCGAAGAGGCGAGCCAACGCCGGCGCCGCCCACGTGCGCGAATGCACGCCGTTCGTGATGGCGCCGATGGCAAAATCGGGGAACATGCCGCGCGAGACTTCGCCGTGGCGCAGCGACACGGCATTCGCATGGCGTGACGCGCGCAGCGCGACGTACGTCATGTTGAGCTCCCCGCCGTGCAGCAAGCCGAAGTACCGCAAGCGTTCGGTTTCGTGTTCGCCGAGCACAGCGGTGACGAGCGCTTCGTTGAAGCGGTCGTGACCGGCCGGTACCGGCGTATGCGTGGTGAAAACGCACGACTGGCGAACGGCCGCGAGCGGATCGGATGTCGACGACGCGCGGTCGAGCAGCGCGAGCGCAAGCAACGCGGAGTGCCCTTCGTTCATGTGATACGTTTCGAGGCCGTGGCAGCCGAGCGCCGCCAGCATGCGAACGCCGCCGACGCCGAGCACCGTTTCCTGCGCGAGACGGTAGCGCTGATCGCCGCCGTAGAGATGTGCCGTGATGGCACGGTCGTCCGGGTGGTTCCCGTCGAGGTCGGTATCGAGCAGGAATGCCGGCACGGTATTGCCGCGCACGCCCACCACGTCGTAGCGCCAGGCGGCGACGCGCACGTCGCGGTCGCCGATGCGCACGCTGACGACCGGCCCGGCCGGTGCCAGTTCGCGCTCCGGCCACCACGGCTCGGGTGCTTCCAGCTGCCGCCCACTCTCGTCGATGGACTGGCGGAAGTAGCCGCTGCGATAGGCCAGCGTCATCCCGACGAGGGGAACGCCGAGGTCGGCGGCACTGCGCAGCATGTCGCCGGCGAGGACGCCGAGGCCACCGCTATACGTCGGGTAGCGCTCGTCGACGGCGATCTCCATCGAGAAATACGCGACCCGCGCATCGGTTAAAAGCGGTGCACTCATCGGATCCCGTCTTCGCCGTTCCCGGCCTCGAGCATGTTCACCAACGTAAAGATCACGGTCCCCTTGCTGTGCTGCCAACGTGTGCGGTTCCCGCAACGTGACCGCGCACGCCTGATAACGTTCGCGGATGCGACCTCGTCTTGCCTGAGGTGGACCTACGACGCGCGCATCTGAAGCTGTGGCATCCGCTGCTCGAATTTGAACATTTCGAGGGTCGCGGCGACGACGTCGCCGTCGAATTGTTTGCCCGAATGTTCGATCAGCTCGCAGAAGGCATCGTATGCCGAGCGCGCCTTGCAATACGAGCGGTCCGTCATCATCACGTGCATGCAGTCCGCCACGGTGACGACCCGCGCTTCGAGCGGAATCTGCGGCCCGCGCAGCCGCAGCGGATAGCCCATGCCGTCGGGGCGCTCGTGGTGCGACGAGATGATCGGCGCGAGTCGCGCCAGCTGAGGAATTTCCGCGACGATCGCTGCGCCGGCTTCCGGGTGCAGGCGGACTTCCTGCCACTCCTCGGCCGTGAGGCGGTCGGGCTTGCGCAGGATGTCGGAGCTTACACAAATCTTGCCGATGTCGTGCAGGCGCGCGGCGAGACCGATGGTGAAGACGTCCTCGTCGGAGAGCATCATCGATGTTGCGATGCGCTTCGCCAGAGTCGCGGTAGCTTCGAGGTGCTGCGCGGTCTCCGGATCGTGACGGTTCACGAGCCGCAGCAACCCGTCTGCGAGCGCGACCTGTTCGGACTGCGTCATGCTACGTTCATCCTTGCTTCGACGGGTGGTGAGGAGGGGGACGCAGCGTCCTGCTGCGTCGTGCAGAGCGAAGGGAAATGGCGGCTGATCCGCCGGGCCAGCCACGACTGAGGAATGCGATCGGCGTGATCGCGCGCGAATCGAAGCGAATTCTCATCGCCGGTGCGTTCGTAGATATCGAGGGCAACGACCGCCGCGCGCCAGCGGCTGCCGGCTGCGATAAAGAGGCGATGAGCTTCGCGAAGATACCGTTCCGCGCATTCCCGATGGTCCGCGTGTTCGACCAACGCGAGTGCGTGCAGTTCTCGCGCGCGATGCAGCGGATCTGAGTGCGCCGCCATGAGCGTCGGATCCATCTTTTTTCGACGTGCCGTGTACCGTTCCACATACCCGGCGGCGCGCGCGGGATCGCTCGGTGCAACGAGCGTTGCAAGCATGAGAAGCCCGCGGGCTTCGTCAGCCTCGCAGGCCTTCCAGTCGACATTCGCGACGAGCTCTTCGGCATCGGCCACGCTTTCGGCCGCGCTCAGCGCCTCGCCCATCTCACGAGCAAGATACGCGCGGTCGGTGAGGGCAAAAATTTTCCACGCCGGCCCGCGCGCCATGTCCGAAGCTGCCCGGAATCGGCGAAACGCCGAGAGATGATCACCCGTCAGCGCATCGAGCCACGCGAGGTGGCGGGTAACGTGAAACCGCAGCGAGAGCAACTCTTCGTGCCACGGAATATCGTGCAGGCGGGTGGAGATGAAGTCGCGCAGACCGGGCGCGTTCGTTTCTGATGCCGGGATCGCCAGGTTGTTGAGCATGTTCGCCTCGAGGAAGACATCGCGCGTCTCGAGACGTTCCAAGTGGCCGATGGCGTTCTGCAACAAGGCAATATGCTGCGAGGAGTTTCCGCGCATGCCGGCTGCGAGGGCGAGCAGCTCCAACAAGCGAGCGTGCGAGGTGCCGGCGCTCTCATCGAGCGCCTCAAACGCAATGCGCTCGGCGGTCGCGAAATCGCGCGCCGTCCACGCCGTTACCGCTTTGAAGTACCCGACTTCTGCATTGAGGAAGTTGGAGCCGGCGCACGTCGCGTATAAATCCGCCTCGACGAGGGCCTCGCGAGCGGCCTCCGGGTCACCGATGCGCGCCAAGGCGCCCGCGAGCAAGACGCGGTGCTCGGCCGACGCCGCATGGTCGCTGATCGGCGGAACGGTGTTACGCAGTTCAGCTACGGCGTCGGCCGGGCGAAAGACGCGAACCAGCGCGCGCGCACGGAGCAGGCTTGCTTCAACGGAATCAAGCCCGTGCAGTGCGCCGAGACACGTGGAATGACGCCCTGCGTTAAACGCAGTGCGAGCATCGACGAGAGACGGTTGACGCACCCGTAGGCGCAGGACGTTGGAAATTGACCGCTCCTCCCAAACGTGATCCGCGTCGCGTCATAAGACGTGCGCAGGCACACATAAGTAGAGCATCGGTAAACCAGGTCCTTGCCTACACCCTAGTTTTGGGGGAGCCTCTAGCCCCCAGACATCGCGCCACCGGACGAGAAAGCGACGGCCAGCGCGGCCGACAACAAAGCAAAGAGAAGTTCCATAGTAAAATAGCCCCCTTTCCTATATCCGCCACCCTGCGGATGTCGAGTGGGCCCTCCCGGCCATCTGTAAAGGGCGACTTTACAGAAACTCCTGCGCCCACCCCCGGACAGGGGGCTCCTAAAAAAGGGACTTATGCCCTAGTGTCGGACGGCACGGCACAGCGCGTACCCGGCGAACTTCCAGGCCCGCGGTGCGGCCGCCACGTGTGCGGAGCGCCGCGCACGGGACGACCAGCACCCGAAGCCTCGCTGGGCCGTCCCTCTGATCTGGGGATTTTGTGGGAGGTGCTCCCTTGTTTTCAACCTTTTATGAACGGCGTGTGTTATAAACGTCGTACCGTCCTCGCGCCAGGCGTCGCGCGAAACGGAGTCAGATTGCGGTCCGCTCGGTGGTCTTGGAAGATCCGTCTTCAGCTCCAGGGTTCGGGAACAGCGAAATGAGTCAACCGGCGCCTAACCCTTAACCTGATCCTGGAGAATCCATGTACACTGACGAAACCCTCAATTGCGTTGACTGCAACGCTCCGTTTACGTTCAGCGCCGGCGAGCAAGAGTTTTTTGCCTCGAAGGGCTTTACGAATAAGCCGAATCGTTGCCCCGATTGCCGTGCGGCCCGAAAGGCGCAACGCGGAGCCGGCGGCGGCGGCGGCAGCAGCAGCTACTCGAGCAGCGGTGGCGGCAACGGCGGCGGCTTCGGCGGCGGACGTCCGCAGCGCGAGATGTTCTCGGCAACCTGCAGCCAGTGCGGCAACGTGGCGCAAGTCCCGTTCCAGCCGCGTGGCGATAAGCCGGTCTATTGCCGCGACTGCTTCTCGTCGCGCCAATCGTATCGCTAAGCTTCGCTAGCGACGCACCAGCAGAAGGCCCGCCTCTACGGAGGCGGGCTCTTTCTTTTTGTCTAGCCGGGCGAGCCCGCCGGCTCCGGCTGGACGGCCGCTTCCCCGTTAACGCCGGGTATGCTTCCGTGCGGCTCGATCCTCCGCTGCGAGAGCACGCCGAGCGCACCGAGGACGGCGCCCGCGAGGGCGAGACCGGTCGCCCAGTGCGAGCGCAGATCCTCCAGTCCGAGCGTTTCATCGAGCGAGAAACGGCCGTAACCGGCGCCGGCAAATGCGAGCGCCGCCGCCATGTACAGTCCGGGAAACTCCACGCCGCCCTTGTCGTTGAAAAAGCCGTTCTTCGCATGGACGGTCGTCGCGGCAACGATCATGTTCGAGGCGAGCATCGCCGGCCCGAGCGGCCCGCCGATGCCGAGGGCGATCATCGTGCCGGACGCGATTTCGTTGTACGATGCCGCGGCGCCGTACCGTGCGCCCGGCTTGAGTCCGAGGCTGTCCATAAACTGCGCTGCGCCATGCGGTCCGGGCCCCCCGAACACGCCGAAAGCCTTTTGCGCGCCGTGGGCGGCGATGCCGGTGCCGACGTACGCGCGCGCCAGCAGCAGTGCTACATCGTTCATCATGGTGACGACGTTTGTACCCATCTCGCAGCGGCCGTGACATGCTGGTGGCACCTGACCATGAGATGGTGACCGCGATGATTTCTTGGCTTGCGCTGGACGATCTGCGCCATTTGGCGTATAGTAGCTGCCAGGAGGCAGCGTTGGTCCGAACTCAAGATGTGGCGGCCGTCCTCGGCGGCGCTCCGGCCCTGCAGGCTGACATCACGGGCGTACCGGCGTTGCAGAACGTCATCCGCCTCGGGATTCCGGCGGTCGCCCTCGACGAGCTGGTGCGCCGGCTCGGCCTGAGCCGCTCCGAGGCGGCGCACGTCTTTGGCATTCCGGAACGCACGCTCACCCGGCGACTCTCCACGCGCAGCCGGTTGACGCCCACGGAATCGGACCGCGCGGTGCGCGTGGCTCGGATCGTCGCCGCCGCCCTGGAGTACCTCGGCGACGAATCGCTCGCCGTCGCGTGGCTGCGCGACGAGAATCGCGCGCTCGGCGGTGCGCGGCCGCTCGAGCAACTCGACACCGAAATCGGCGCGCGCGAGGTCGAGGACGTGCTCGGCCGCATCGCCTACGGCGTCTACAGCTGACGAGGGCACATGACGGTGTGGCGCATTATGCGCGCCGCGCATCTCGCCGACGCGTGGACGGGCGAAGGCGCGCGTCTTTTCGGCGGACGCTGGAATAGCCGCGGCGTGCGCATCGTGTATACGGCGACGTCGCTCGCCCTCGCCGCGATGGAATTCTTCGTGAATCTCGAGCCGAACCGGCGCCCGCACGACCTCGTGCGGCTGCGCGCCGACATCGCTGAGGGCATCGCGGTCGGCGCGGTCGATCCGCACGGGTTGGCTGCCAATTGGAACGCGGCGCGCGACGAATCGCTGCGCGTCATCGGCGATGCCTGGGTCGCTGCAAACGCGACCGTCGCACTGCGCGTGCCGTCCGCTGCGGTCGACGGCGAATGGAACGTACTGCTGAACCCGGCGCACGCCGACTGGCCGCGCATCGCGCTGCACGAGCCGGCGCCCTTCACGTACGACGCGCGAATGTTTCGATCGTCCGGCTGACCTTTACGGCGCACGGTGCCGCGTGATACGGCGGCGAATGCTCCGCGCAATGATACAGCCGGCGAGCGCCTTACACGAGGCGCTAAAGCATCACTTCGGGTTCGATACCTTCCGCCCGCTGCAAGAAGAGATCGTTACGGACGTGCTTGCGGGCCGCGACGTCTTCGCGCTGCTTCCGACCGGCGGCGGCAAATCGCTTTGCTTTCAGTTGCCTGCGCTGGTGGGCGACGGCCTCACCGTCGTCATCTCGCCGCTTATCGCGCTTATGAAGGACCAAGTCGACGCCCTCGCGACCGCCGGGATCGCGGCCACGTTCCTCAATTCGTCGATCGATGCGGCCGACGTGCGCGAGCGTATGCGCGGCCTCGACACCGGCCGCTACAAACTGCTCTACGTTGCGCCCGAGCGCCTCACGCTGCCCGGTTTCGGCGCCGACCTCGCGCGCTGGAACGTCGTGCGCTTCGCGGTCGACGAGGCGCACTGCATCAGCGAGTGGGGGCACGACTTTCGGCCGGAATACCGCCGCATCGCGGAACTGCGCGAGCGCTTCGCCGGCCTGCCCTTCGTGGCCCTCACGGCGACGGCCACGCGCCGCGTGCGCGAGGACATCGTGGAACGCCTCGCCCTGCGCGCTCCGCGCGTTTACGTCGCGAGTTTCAACCGTCCGAACTTGACATACCGCGTCACGCACAAGGCGCGTGCCGCCGAGTCGCTGGTCGCATGGCTCGCGGCACGGCCCGACGACGCCGGCATCCTCTACGTGCAGAGCAGAGCCTCGGCGGAATCGCTTGCCGAGCGCCTGTGCGCGAGCGGCATCAGCGCCCTGCCGTATCATGCGGGTCTCGATGCACGCGTGCGGTCGCGCCACCAGGACCGTTTCTTGCGCGACGAGGTACGTGTCATCTGTGCGACCGTCGCGTTCGGAATGGGCATCGACAAATCGAACGTGCGCTTCGTCGTGCATTTCGACGTCCCGAAAAACATCGAGGGCTACTACCAAGAAACGGGCCGCGCCGGCCGCGACGGCTTGCCGGCGGAATGTTTGCTGTATTTCAGTCACGCGGACGTAAATAAGTTCGAGCGCTTCATCAGCGAGAAGCCCGACGCCGCCGAGCGTGCCGTCGCGCGCGAGCAGCTGGAGAAGATGACGCGCTACGCGTACGCGAGCAGCTGCCGCCGCCGCGAGCTGCTCGCCTATTTCGGCGAGACTTGGCCCGGCGACGACTGCGGCGCTTGCGACAATTGTCTCGAGCCGCCGGCGTCGTACGACGCGACGGTCGTCGCTCACAAAATGCTTTCGTGCATCTACCGAGTGCGCGAACGCGGCGGCGAATTCGGGATCGCCCACATCGTCGACGTCCTCTTAGGCGCCTACAACGAAAAGATCGAGCGCTGGAGTCATCAGCACCTTTCGACCTACGGTATCGGCACTGAACTCGACCGGCGCGGCTGGCGGCACCTCGCGGACGAGCTGGTGCGTCTGCGCCTCATCGCGCAGGACCCCGAACGCTTCAACGTGGTCGCGCTCACGCCGTCGGGCCGCGAAACGCTCCTGCGCCGCTTGCCGGTAGAAATCCGCTCCGCGCCGCCCGCGCCCGCCAAGGCCCGAGCGGCGCGGTCGGCCGAGGCGGCCGGCGCCGCCTACGACTCCGGTCTTTTCGCGGCGCTGCGCGCGGTACGCAAAGAACTCGCCGACGCACGCGACGTGCCGGCGTACGTGGTCTTCAGCGACGCCGTTCTGCGCGCCATGGCGCGCGACGTCCCGCGCACGCCTGCCCAACTGCGTGCCATCAGCGGTGTTGGGGATAAGAAGCTGGCGGACTTCGGCGCCCGGTTCCTGGCCGCGATTGCCGCCTATGGTTAGAGTCTCGCGAGAGGACGCCGAGTCTGAGGAGCATCTAAGGCCGGCATGCCAGGATTCTGAGCGATGAAGACCGCGCATCGTATTTTCGCCCTGCTCGCTGCGGCAATTTTCTCGCTCGTTTTCATCGTGCCGGCTGCGCCGGCCATGGCGCAGAGCTCGCAGGACACCGGCATCATCGCGATCACGGTTCTCGACGCCGCCACGAAGCGAGCGCTGCAGGATGCGCGCATTATGCTGTTCGGCGCAACCCAGGCCTCGGCGCTGACCAACAAGAGCGGCGTCGTGAAATACACCGACGTGCCGTCGGGGCTCTATCGCGTGCGCGTCGTGAAAGCGGGTTTTCAGGGCAGCACATCTTCGCAGTTCGAGGTTCTCGGCAACAAGGAAGTCGAGGTCGAAGTGAATATGGGCCCGCAAGTCGCGCGCGCGCCCTCGAGCAGTGCGACACCGGCGCCCACCGACAGCAGCGGTCTCACCGTTATCGGGCGCGTGACCGCCCGCGTGTCGATCAACACGCGCGACGTCGATCAGGACAGCACCGTTCGCAAAGTGTCGGACTCGCTCACCGACGCGTTGAGCAAAATAGCGGGCGTCGACGTCACGCAGTCCTCGAACGATCCGGACGCCGCGCAAACGATTTCGCTGAACGGTCACGACGAGTCACAAACCGCCGTGACGCTCGACGGCATTCCGCTAGGCGCGCCCGGCGCGGCGGTCAACCTGCGCGGAATCAACACGGATCTCTTCGCCGGCGCCGGCGTCAGCTTCGCGGCGCAGGCCGGCGCGCTGGGCGGTGCGGTCAATTTCCGCACGCTGCAGCCGACACAGACATGGGTCTCGCGCTTCCAAAGTTCCTACGGCACGTTCGACCGTTTCAATTATTCGCTGGCCGAAACGGGGTCGGCCGGCAAGCTCGGCGTCGCCGTCATGCACACGCTGCGGGAAGGCAACAACCCCCTCACCTTCAATACGTTTACGGACCAGAGCGGCCTCACGTACGCACACGGCGGCGAATCCAGCAACGCCGGCAATTTCATGAAGCTGCGGTACTCGCTCGGCGACCGGACGACGCTGAACTTCTCGGCGCTGCAGAATGACAGCGGCACGAGCGCTCTGTGCACGCAGGACGTCACGCTGCTGCCCTGCGGCATCGGTCCGGGCAACACGAATGCCGGCAAGTTCCAGTTCATGTACGGCACGGCGCAGACGCTCATCGGCGACACGACGGTGAGCCTCACGAGCTACGTGAACTCCAACAATTCGTTCCAGAACGACGCGCTGCGAACGGTCAACGGCGTGCTGAATCCCCTCGTATCCAACACGCAGTCGGTGTCGCGCGGCGTCGCGTTCCTGGCGACGATCAACCAAGGCAAATCGACCTGGACGCTCAACGGCTCGACCATCAACTCCCTCACGAACTTCAACCCCATCGTGAATTCGAGCGCGTTCTTAACGCCGTCGACGTTCTCGAATACCTCGGTGACGTTCCAGCTCTCGGACCAATACAAGGTCAACGACCGCCTGACGATCGGTCCCAATATGTCGTACGCGCGCACGAACGGTACCGGCGGCACGGTTCTCGCCGGACTGAGCGGGCAATGGCGCCCCACGGGCATCGATAACTTCGGCGCGTCGGTGAGCGCCGGCAGTTCGCAGGCCGCGAACGGCCTCATTCGGACATTCAGCGACCCCGCGAGCGCGCGCTTCAATTGCGCCGCCGGTACGGCGAACGTGAACGGACCCGGCGACCAGCCGGGGCCGCAGTCCGCCATCAGTTACGACGTGAACTGGACGCACCAGTGGCGTTTGGGCCAGTTCAGGTTCGATGCGTATCGTCAAACGCAAGCCGATCAGCTCATCAACGCGCAGATCGTCGCAACGAGCCTCGGGATGGACGCGAGCAACCCGTACATTGCGGCGCTGCAAGGTTTCTACGCGTCGCCGTTCACGTGCGGTGCGGGCGCCGTTCTCAATCCGAACAGCGTGTACGTCAGCGAACCGATCGGCGACACCACGCGCACGTATCAAGGCTTCACGCTCAGCGGCCGCATCGCGCTCGGACCGCACTGGGTGATGCTGCCCTCGTATCAAACGAACGTGGCGGCCGTGACGGCCGCCGGTGCGCGTCTTGCCGGAGTGAACAGCACGACGATCATCGGCGCGCAGATTCCCGGCCGGCCGCTGCACCGCGGAAATCTCACCTTCGACGGCGAGGTGCCGAAGCTGGGGCTCGAGCTGCTCGCGAACGTGCAATACGTTGGCTCGAACAACGCGCAGCACCTCAGCCCGTACGGGCTCGTCAATGTCGGCGCATCGCACGCGTTGGGCGCCGGCCGGATCAGCTTCCTCGCGTCGAATATTTTCAACACGGAATCGGGCGCGCTCTCGAGCCTCGCCTTCGCCGAACCGATCGCAACCAGCGGCGGCAATCAGCTCTTCGTCGCGGCGAACCCCAACGCGCCGCGTCAGTTCAGCGTGACGTTCACGGTCAACACGGGCGCACGCAGCGGCGCCGGCGGGGCCCGCCCGAGCCGCAGTGCGGCGGCCGCGAACGCGGCCGGTGCTGCCGCGGCGCTCGCCGGGCAAGGAACGGCGCAGCAGCGCGCGCGCGGACTCGTCGCCGTCACGCCATATCCGCCGCCAGCGGGGACCGACCCGTTGTCGGTGGCGGACAAGCGCGATTCATGCAAACCGGAGGACGCGCAGGTCGCCGCGCCGGTGCTCGCGTCGCTGCGGGCCGCGGTCGACGCGTACAAAGCCGGAAAGCCCCTCCCGCCCGTCGAGGGCATCGCGCTCGTGCCGCACGGCGCACCGACGAGCGACAACTGGTACTTCGAGATTCGGCCCAACCTGCCGCAGCGGCCGGGCCAAAACGGACAGCAGGGTCCGGGCGGCGGCGGCCGCGGCGGCGGCTTCGGCGGCGAGGGCGGCGGACCGCCGCCGGTCGGTCCGGGTCCGCAGCACATCGTCGTCCAGCCGAACCCGAACGCGAGCCCCGGTCCGCGTGGAACGCCGAATCCGGAATTCCGCGCCGCCTTCGAGAAGTTCCGCGCGACGATCAGCTGCACGTACTTCTCGGCGCTCACACAGGATGATGTCAAGGCCAAAGGCTTCACCGAATTCACCGGCCGCAACGCGCTCGGGTACGCGCCCGGCATCGGGCTATTCGCGGTGCGCGCGCCGGAGCTCGGCTCGGGCGGCGGCAGCCTGAAGAAGCCGCAGTGAACGCGCCGCGCGTCGCGGTGATCGACGACGAACGCCATCTGCGCGAGCTGCTCGAACTCGCGCTCGGCGAGGACGGTTTCGAGGTACGCAGCGCGGCGGACGGTCCGTCAGGGCTCGCACTCGTCAAGGAGTGGCGGCCGGATGCGATCGTGCTGGACGTCATGCTGCCGCAAGTGAACGGTTTGGATCTCTTGCCGATGATGCGGCGCGTCACCGAAGCGCCGATTTTGATGCTCAGCGCGAAGGCGGACACGGATGACCGGATCACCGGGCTCCGGCGCGGCGCGGACGACTACATCCCGAAGCCCTTCGATGTGCCCGAGCTCGTGGCGCGCTTGCATTCGGCGTTGCGGCGGCCGCGGCTCGAACATCCCTCGATTGTAAGTTACGCCGATCTCTCCATCGACCTCGACCGGCGCGAAGTGCGGCGCGGCGATGTCCGCATCGATCTCTCCGCGCGCGAATACGCCTTGCTCTTAACGTTCGCGCGCAATCCTGAGCGTGTGTTCACGCGCGACCAGCTGCTCGACCTCGTGTGGGGAAGCGACCGCGATGTCGGCCCGGGCGCGGTCGAAACGTACGTGTCGTATCTCCGTGCAAAAATCGACGCGAACTTCGAACCGAAGCTCATCCGTACGATCCGCGGCGCCGGCTACGCGCTGCGCGCGCAATAATGTTCGGCACGCTCGCACGGCGGCTGACGGCGTGGTACGTTTTCGTTGCCGTCGCGCTCGTCGTTCTGCTCGCGGGCGGCGCTATCTTCGGCGGCCTCCTGTTTTACGCGCACGGCTTGCAAGAGCAGATTCACAACGTCGTGCAGCAAGTGCCGGACGTCGAAGTGCGCGCACGCGCCGCGCACGAAGACTTTTACGCGGCGACGCAGCGGCTTGAAGGCCGGCTCGCACGGCCCGGCGTCGTGATTCGTACGTTGTCGCCCGTGCCGGGGCAAAAAAACGGCGAGTTCGCCATCGTGCGAATGTTGCCGCGCGACGGCGCCCGCAGCGCGACGGCGCCGTCACCGCCGCGCCGGGAAGCACGCGGCATCGACGCCGGCCGTGTCGCCACCGGGCTCTTGGGATTGCGCTTCGAGGAACGGCCCTTCATGGGCGGTTCCGTGCGCGTGTTCCCGGACGGCAGTCGCGTGGCCGCCGTGCTCGAGACGGCGCTCGCGGTCCTTCTCGGCATCGGTCTCGTCGCCGGACTGTTCGCATGGGCGCTGGGACGTTACATCACGACGCAGGCCTTACGCCCGCTGTACGAAGTGACCGCCGCGTTGCAGCGATTTGCGGGCCGCGACTTCACGGCGCAGCCGATCGACGTGGCGCGCCCTGGCGAGTTCAGCGAACTCGCGCGTACGTATAACGCGGCGGCGGCCCAGGTGGAACAGGCTTTCGACGAGCGGCAGCAGACAGAAGCGCAAATGCGGCAATTCGTCGCCGACGCGGGCCACGAACTGCGCACGCCGCTCACCATCGTGCTCGGCTATATCGACATGCTCAAACGCCGGGCGCCCGATGACGAACGCTCGCGCCGCATTTTTGATACAATCGCGATCGAAGGCTCGCGCATGCGAACGCTCATCGACAATCTCGTTCTGCTGGCGAAGCTGGACAGGGACGATACGCGCCCGGTGGAACCGTTCGACCTCACGACGCTGCTGAACTCGGACATCGTCGAAACGCGCCGTGCGATCTCGCCGGGCGTGCGCTTCGATCTCGACATTGCCGTCGACGCGAACATCATCGGAGATCGTGCAGAAATCCACGAAGCGGTGGCCAACGTCGTCGACAACGCCATCAAATATGCGCCGGGATCGCCGGTCGCCATCGCGGTGTACGCCGTCGGAACCGCCGTCGAGGTCGCCGTGAGCGACCGTGGGCCCGGCGTCGCTCCGGAAGATCGCGACGCGATCTTCGCGCGTTTTTTCCGCGGCGCGTCCCGCGGCGAAGTCGAAGGCTCGGGTTTGGGACTTGCAATCGCCAAGCGAGCCGTCGAGCGCGCCGGCGGTACGTTGGTGCTCCGGGACACGTCGCCGGCGGGAACGACGTTCGTCATCCGGCTGCGCGCGGACCGGGTAACGGCGCGCGTCGCCCGGCCGTTGCCCGCGTAGGCGCCGTCCAAGACAAAGTTGCCGGGCGCCGGCGCGAAGCGCCGTGCAAAAACGGGCAAAAGCGTGTCTATGAACGATACGACCAATTCCGAAAACCCGCGGTCCGATGCCGGGACCGCCGCCGGCGGCACCGAGCGTCACTCAGTGCAGACATACGTGAGCGACATGCTCGCACTCGAACGGCACATTCGCGAGCCGCTCGCACGGCAACTGAACGATCGCGACGCCGCCGCGTTTAGCGGTGCGCAGCGCGTGTTTGCCAGCATCAAGAGCATGAACGACAACCACATCGTCGCGCTGGAAGCCCAACTCGATGCACTCGGCGGTCACGCCGCCTCCCCGGTGAAGTCGATGTGGTCTTCGCTGCTGGGCGTCGGCGCTGCCGCGGTGGACAGCGTGCGCAAGACGCGCGTGTCGAAGAACCTTCGCGACGACTCCACCGCGCTAAGCCTTGCCGCGATCAGCTACACGATGTTGCACACGACGGCGCTAGGGTTGGGCGATCAGACGACGGCGACGCTCGCGCAGCGCCACCTCGGCGACATCACGCCGCTCATCGTTGAGATCAGCCGGGTCATGCCGCAAGTGGTGCTCGAAGAACTCCGCGCAGACGGCGAGGCCGTCGACCTGTCCGTCGCCGCCGTTGCCGAAGCGACGGTCGCCGACAGCTGGCGCGTCGGCGGGCCAACCGGCACGACGACCGCCTACTAGGCCGGCATCGGCATGAGGACGTATACCCGAACGTACGTTCGGGTATATGCTCCGCATGGAAGCTGAACTGCGCAAAGATCCGATGATGGCCTACCTACTGGACGCACTGGGCCGCGGCGAGGACATCGGGCACTACGGCCGCCTTG
Organism: Candidatus Velthaea sp.; assembly: GCA_046262475.1. Lineage (GTDB taxonomy): Bacteria > Vulcanimicrobiota > Vulcanimicrobiia > Vulcanimicrobiales > Vulcanimicrobiaceae > JBHEMQ01. Next base: position 23,181 of record JBHEMQ010000008.1, on the reverse strand, counting down.
TCTTCGCCATGGTGGCGCGTCATTTCGGCGACACCGACGAGGTCGTCGCCGCGTTACGCCGGGACCGCGATTTCAGCGAGGCCGACGCACGCGCGCTGCTCGATCAGGTGAATGCCGCCGATTACAACCCGCCCAAGCGCGACAAGATTTTGGAATTCCAGTCGCGCCAGGCGTTTGCGATCGTTCCGCATCCCGACGATCCGGACGCGGGCAATGTGTACAAACATCTGCGGTTCCCTGATCGCGTGTACGGCCACATCGCCGAATATCACGAGGCAAAAGCGGCGGCACGTTAAGAGGCGCTTTCGGTTGAGGTGCCGGCGGCGCGGCCGGCGAGCACCATTTCGCGCATGCGCGGGTGGTCGCGGTCCTGCCGGCGGATCCATTCCTCGAACGGCGGCACCCGCTGTCCGGTGCGAAAGAGCCAGTAGTAGCAATTGAGATCGCCGACATATGCAAAGCGCGTGCGCGCGTCGGCGAAGAGCGCGTCGTAGTCGGTGAAGCGCGCCGCATAGGCGTCCACCGTGCCGAATTCCGCTGCCAGGGATCGCAGTGCGCGCGCGTTGCGTATGACCGCTTCGATCTTCGCCCGGGAATGGATGACGCCGTCGACATGCATGAGCCGGTCGACGTCGCCCTCGCCGTATTCCGCAACGCGGGAGATCGCGAAGTCGTCGAACGCGTTGCGCATCACCGGCCAACGCGCCGCGATGAACGCCCAGGACAGGCCGCCTTGAAAGATCGCACGGGTCATGATTTCGAGATGATCGTCGAGCGTCGGCTGCATGACGCGCAGCGGTATGCCCTCGCGCGGCGTCGGCCGTTTCGGCGTGCGTACTTCGGGTGCGGTACCGGCGTCCGGCGGTCGGTGTTTTTTCGTTGAGGTCATGATTTCTCACTCGGTCTGAAGGGCGTACTAGGCGCGGGTCGATAGACGGCCCGGTGACAAACACGTGGGTGCTGGCTGCCGCGATTCTCGGCTCCAGCATGACGTTTATCGACGGTACTGCGGTGAACGTGGCGCTGCCGCTCGTCCAAGCCGACTTTCACGCCTCGGCGAGCGACGTGCAATGGGTCGTCGAGGGATACGCGCTATTGCTTTCGTCCCTGATCCTGATCGGAGGTTCGCTCGGCGACATCTTCGGCCGGCGGCTCATCTTCATGGCCGGCGTCGTCGCCTTCGCCGTCGCGTCGTTCGCGTGCGCTTTCGCCACCACCATGCCGTGGCTGATTGCGGCGCGGTGCGTCCAGGGTGCCGGTGCCGCGCTCGCGATGCCCGGTTCGCTGGCGCTCATCAGCGCGTCGTACACGGGTACGGAACGCGGGCGCGCCATCGGTACGTGGTCGGGCTTCGCGTCGATCACCGCCGCGGCCGGACCGCTCGCCGGCGGTCTGTTAGCCCAGCATTTTTCGTGGCGTTACGTCTTTCTCATTAATCTGCCGCTCGCGGCGCTGGTCGTCATAATCGCGCTGCTGTGCGTACCGGAAAGTCGCGATGAGGGCGCCTCGTTCACCGTCGATTGGACCGGCGCGCTCTTGGGGACGTTCGGTCTCGGACTGCTCGTCTACGGTCTCATCCGTCTGCAGAGCGGTCGCGCCGACGCAGCCGGCGTCGCTGCAGCGGTTACCGGCACCCTCGCGCTGGCCGCGTTCATCGCATGCGAGCGGCGCGCGCGCGCGCCAATGATGCCCCTGCGGTTGTTCCGCTCGCGAGCGTTCTCAGCCGCGAACGTCTACACGTTCTTCTTGTACGCGGCGCTCGGCGGCAGCCTGTACTTCGTCCCGTTCGTGCTCATCGACGTGCAGCGCTATTCACCGAGCGCCGCGGGTGCCGCACTGCTGCCCTTCGTCATAATCCAATTCGCGCTCTCCCGCTGGTCGGGCGGCCTCGTCGCGCGCATCGGTCCGCGCGTCCCGCTCGTCGCGGGGGCGGTGGCGGCGGCTGCGGCGTTCGCGCTTTTCGCGCGGCCCGGCGTCGGCGGATCGTATTGGACGACGTACTTCCCGGCGTCCTTCGTGCTCGGGATCGCGGGCGCGTTGTTCGTCGCGCCGCTGACGACGACGGTTCTCGACGCGGTCGAACGCGAACACAGCGGCATCGCTTCGGGAATCAATAATGCCGTGGCGCGCACCGCGGGTCTGCTTGCGATCGCCGCGCTGGGCATCGCACTGTCGGCTGTGTTTGCGCGCGGTTTCGACGCGCGCATCGCGCGAACGGGAGCAACGCCGCAGACCCGAGCAATTGCGGCGGCTGACCGCACGAAGCTTACGGCCGGAACCGTACCGTCCGACATCCCCGCCGGCGACCGCGCCAAGGTCGAGAGCGCGGTCCGCGCCGGTTTCATCGACGGATTTCGCGTCGTGATGTTGCTGGGCTCCGGCGTATCGCTGATGGCCGCCGTCGTGGCGTTCGCGTGGATACCGCGCAAGATTCGGACGCCGCAGCGCGTGTGACGGGAAGCGCGCGGCTTGCGGCGGAAAAGCCGCTGTCGTGATATTGGTGACGGGGTCGACCGGACGCGTCGGACGCGAGGTCACCTTCGGCCTCGTCCGTGAAGACATTGCGCTGCGCGCGATGATCCATCACGGCACCGGCGCCGAGTGGATCCATTGGTCGAACGTCGACACCGTCATGGGCGAGTTCGCGGATCCGCATTCGCTCGATGCCGCGTTGAGCGGCATCGATGCCGTTTTCCTTACGTCGTCGATCTCGGCGAAGCAGACCGAGTTGCAGACGGCCATGATCGATGCATGCGCGCGAGCGGGCGTGAAGCACGTGGTGTATCTCTCGCTGCTCGGCGCCGCCGCGGCCGCTCCGAGCCGGCTGCTCCAGCGGCATGCCGCGACGGAGTCGTATCTGGCGCGCGCCGGCGTGCGCTACACGGTGCTGCGCGCCAACCTGTATCTTACGACGATCCTCGAACAGCAGCGCACGATCGCGGAGGAAAGCACCATCGTAAGTTCGCTCGATAAAGGCACCGCGATCAGCATGCTCGCGCCGCGCGACGTGGCCGCCGTCGCATGCGCGAAGCTGCTCGCGATGCCGGCGGAGGACGCGATCCTCGAACTTACGGGGGCGGAGCCGCTGCGCCAAACGGACATTGCCGCCGAACTCACGCGCCGGCTCGAGCGCACCATCGGGTATCGCCGGGTGGCGCCGGAGGACTTCATCGCGATGCAGCGCGCCGCCGGCTTGCCGCGCGAAAACGCGGAAAGCATTGCGGAACTGTACGCGTGGTATGACGGTGGCGAAGCGGCGCGCGTCACCGATGCGGTCGAGCGCGCGACCGGCGTACCGCCGCTGTCGCTGCGCGCGTATCTCGACACGACGCGGCGGAAGCTCGCGTGACGATGCCGGCAGCCCATGGCCGCCTAGCGGGACGCGTCGCGGTGGTGACCGGGGCCGCAAGCGGCATCGGCCTCGCGACGGCACGATTGTTCCGGGCGGCCGGCGCCGTCGTCGTCGCCATAGATCTGCAGCCGCCGCCGCCCGACGCGGCCGATATGACGAGCGCGGCGGACGTCGCGGATCCCGCATCGGTCGCTGCCATGGTCGACGCCGTGCGCGCGCGGTTCGCCAAAATCGACGTGCTCGCACACTTTGCGGGAATCACGCGCGACGCGCTCGCCGACGCGCTGTCCATGGACGAGTGGGACGCCGTGATTCGCGTCAACCTCACCGGTTCGTTCATTGCAACGCAGCTGGTTGCGCGCGCGATGCCCGACGGCGGCGCGATCGTGCTTACGTCGTCGCGCTCGGCGTACGGCAACATCGGCCAAGCGAACTACGCGGCCTCGAAAGCCGGCGTAATCGGCCTCACGCGGACCTTGGCGCTGGAACTCGGCCGGCGCCGCATTCGTGTCAACGCGCTGGCACCGGGTTTCATTGAAACGCCGATGACGCGGGTCGTGCCGGAAAAGATCCGGGAACGCGCAATAGCCGCGACGCCGCTGCGCCGGACCGGTACTCCCGACGAAGTCGCACGGGCAGCGTTGTTTCTCGCAAGCGACGATGCCGCGTATATTACCGGACAAGTACTCCACGTGGACGGCGGGCGGACGTTGACCTAAGCCGACTTTGAGGGAACAATGGCGCCGCATGACGACACCCGCTCGCGTTTTTCTCGCGGACCGCGCCCGCGAACGGTTCTCCGCCGCCGCCGCAGCGTGCGCGCGCTCGAGCACGCCGGAACTCGCGCTTTGCGGCGCCTACAGCGTCAAAACGAATCCGCGCGCCGAGTTGCTGGCGCACGCGCTGCAGCATGGTTTCGCCGCCGAGGTCATCAGCGCCGCCGAGCTCGTATGGGCGCTCGATTGCGGCTTCGCACCGGACCGCATCGTCTACAACGGCCCGGACGCCTTGCGCGAGCGTCCGCGGCGCGGCCGCATCTCGCTCGCGCTCGCCGACAGCCGTGAGGCGTTTGCGCGCTACGCCGCCCTCGCTGCGGCTGAAATTACCGGCGTGCGTCTGCGGCCCGAAGGTGTTCCGTCGCGTTTCGGCGCCGCGGCCGGGGATGACGACGAGCTCGCGGCCGCGTTGCGCGCCTTGCCCGCGAACGAAGGCTTCGGCGTTTCCTTTCACGTGCGGCGTGAGGATCTCGGATTGCTGACGTGGCGTGACGTCGCCGCACACGTCCTCGAGCGCGCGCAGCGGCTCGAGCGTCGTTCCGGGCGGCGTGCGGCCGTGTTCGACATGGGCGGCGGTTGGGAGCCCGCGGCTCTCGACGCGGCGCTCGCCGGCGACGTTCCGTGGCTGCTGCGGGAAGTCCGCGGCGCGCTTCGGGATGTGCGCACGGTCTTGTTCGAGCCCGGACAGTCGCTCGCAACCCCGTCTGAGGCGCTGATCGTCACGGTGCTCGAGCTGCGTACGCGGGACGGCGCACGCGAAGCCATCGTGGATGCCGGTTATCCCGACTTGCCGCAAATTCGGTCGTACGCGCACGCGCTCTTCGTGGAGCGCAGCGACCGCTGGGTGCCGCTGGGCCCCGGGTGCGACCGCGTCGCCGGCCGCACCTGTCTCGAATACGACATCCTCGCAAGCGACGTCGCTCTACCCGCCGACATCATCGAAGGCGACCGCTTGATCGTCGGCGACTGCGGCTCGTACGACGCGAGCATGTCGTTCGCTTTTGCCCGCGGCGGTGCACGCGAAGCATTTGCTTATTCGGAGAGCGCATAAGCGCGTTTCGTCACAGCGGTCGCGGCAATAGCGACTGACGTGAACCTCGACGAAATCACGTACGTGCTGCCGATTCGCCGCGTGCGTCGTGAGGCGGACGATGCGGACCTCGCGGAGTACCTCGCGAGCATCAGCCGGCTCGTGCGCGTCGTCATCGCCGACGGCTCGCCGCCGGAGCTCTTTGCGCGGCACGCGCGCCGCTGGGCGGCCGGCATCGTCCATGTCCCGATCGATCCGGACTGCATCGGTCTGAACGGAAAGGTCAACGGCGTGCGCACGGCCATGCGCCGGGTGCAGACCGAACGCGTCGTGATCGCGGACGACGACGTGCGCTACGATCCGTTCACCCTCCGCGCGGTCGCGGCACTCCTTGACCGCGCCGACGTGGTGCGCCCGCAAAACGTGTTCACCGCGAGTCCATGGCACGTGCGGCTGGACACCGCGCGCAGTTTGCTCAACCGCGTAACCGGCGGCGATTGGCCCGGAACGCTTGCCGTTCGCCGCAGCCGCTACGAGCGCGCCGGCGGTTACGATGCGGACGTGCTGTTTGAGAATCTGGAGTTGGTCCGCACGCTGTGCGCGGCCGGCGGCTCCGAGCGCATTGCGTATGACGCGTACGTGGCGCGGCGGCCGCCCACGGCACGGCATTTTTGGAGCCAGCGCGTGCGTCAAGCTTACGACGAGTTCGCGCGGCCGCTGCGCTTCGCGATGCAGCTCGCGTTGCTGCCGGCGATCGTGCTGGCCACGGCCCGGCTCGGCGCGCGGGCGCCGGTTACCGTCGCAGCGTTGGCGGTTGCGGCGGCCGAATGCGGCCGGCGCCGCGCCGGCGGCGCGCGCGTCTATTGCGCCGACGCTGCGCTGTACGCGCCGCTCTGGCTCGCGGAGCGCGCGATTACGGCTTGGTGTGCGCTCGCACTGCGGTACGTCCGCGGCGGCGTGCGTTACTCGCGCGGCCGCATTCGACGCGCCGCGCATGCGCCGTCGGAGCTGGCGCAGCGGAGCGCAGCCGCCTTCGTTCAAGGAACCGCCGGGTGATGCCGGCGCCGGTCGCCTATCTCGAAAAAGCGTGGACCACGAACCCGTTCGAGAGCGACGCGGCGCGAAAGCATTCTTCCTACTGCGGCTACCACGACGGCGAGCTGGTGCGGTTGCTCGAGGCGGCGCCGGTGCCCATTCTCGCGCGGGTCGCGAACGCGGCATTTCGCACGTTCGTGCTGGATGACGCGTTTTCGTGTTTGGGAGCAAAAGCGGCGATCCGTCGCAACACCTACCGCCTCGGCGTGTACACGCAGCTCGACGACGCGGACGTCACGGCGGGCCTCATGCGCGATCTGTATGCATTTGCGGAAGAGCGTCGCGGATTTTCGGGAAATTTCACGACGTACGTGGCGATCTTCGCGAACCGGCGGGTCGCGGACGAGCGCGCGTTCGAGCGCGCACTGTGGTCGCAGTTGCAGCGGCTGCACGATCTGGACCATCCACACCGCGCGTGGGATTCGCGCGTTTCGGACGATCCGGCGGATCCTAACTTTTCCTTCAGCATCGCGGGCGAAGCGTTTTTCGTCATTGGTCTCAATCCGCTCGCCACGCGCACGGCGCGCCGCTTCGCGTGGCCGGCGCTCGTGTTCAACGCTCACGAGCAATTCGAGCAGCTGCGCGCCGCCGGTACGTTCGCGGGCCTTCAAGGCCAAATCCGCAAACGCGAATGCCGTCTTGACGGCGCGCTCAACGCGAACTTGGCTGAATATGGCCATCATTCGGAGGCCCGCCAATATTCGGGACGTCCGGTGGAAGCGGATTGGCAGTGTCCTTTTGCGCGGCACGCATGATCGAAATACCGCCGCAGAGCGGTACCGCGTTCCACATGAGCGCCGGTATGCGGCTGCATATCCTCGACCCGCTGGGCGAACAGGTTGCCGATCTCGTGGCGTTCGCGGGCGATGATTCGCGTGACGCGCTGTCCTCCGGACGCACCATCGATTACGCCGAGACCATCTATCTCACCGCCGGTCACACGCTGTATTCCGCGCGCAGCCGGCCGATGTTCACAATCGTCCGCGACGACGTCGGCAGGCACGATTTTTTGCTGACACCGTGCAGTCCGGAAACCTTTCGCATCATCTACGGTCACCGCGGCGATCATCCGAGTTGTCTCGGCAATCTCCAGCGTGCGCTTGCGCCGTTCGGAATATCGCCGGACGCGATTCCAACGACGTTCAACGTATTCATGAATGTCGAGATCGAGGGCAACGGCCGTTTGTCCGTGCGGCCGCCGCGCTCTCGTGCGGGCGACCGCGTCGAGCTCCGCGCGGAAATGGATCTGATCGTCGGCCTCACCGCCTGTTCGGCCGAGCTCTCAAACAATTACGCGTTCAAGCCGATTCATTATGCGATCGACTGAAACGTCGGCGGGGGACGGGCACGAGCTCACTTCCCCGTAAGGGAGGAACCGCCGGATGGAGAGGGATTTCTGCGTGGCGCTGACCGCGCGGCGGCTGCGCTGCGGCCGCCGCGCACGCCGCCGCTGCGAGCAAGGTCACCCCGTCTGCGGCATTCACTCGCTGCCGCGACCGTCACGGCCCGACGCGAGGCGCTCGGGGGAAATTATCGCCTGCACGGACCACGGCGCCTCGCTCGAGGTACGCGCGTAGCGCGCGACCTCAGTGGGCCGCGGTTTGGCGCTGGGCGGCCTCGAGGGTTTCCACCACAGCGTTGTCCGCCACCCGGTAGGCGCGGCCGCAGCGCGAACAGTGCAGGCGGCCGGAGTACCGCTTGGCGCCATGAACGCGGTGCAGCAACTGGCCGCAGCGGCACACGTATCCGATAGTGGCCGCCGGCTGCCCGATCACGAGATGAAAATCCGGCACGCTGCGGGTGACGATCGATCCCATCCCGACCATCGCGAAGCGGCCGATGATGATACCGCTGCCGATCGTGCAGTTCGCGCCGATGCTCGCCCCTTCGCGGACGAGCGTGGCGAGCGCTGCGTCGTCGGAGGCTGAGGGCAGCAACGCGAGGAGATCCGGCGTGGTCGCCCGGGGGAAGCGGTCGTTGGTAAAGACGGTGCCGGCCGAGACCAGCACGCCCGTCTCGAGCGTGACTTCGGTACAGATATAGACCATTGCGTTGATTCGGCAACGGTCGCCGATGCGGACGTCGTATGCGACGTACGACTTCTCGCCGACGACGCAGTCACGGCCGATCCGCGAGCCGTGGCGCACGTGGACGCTGTCGTAGAGGTGGGTTCCAGAGCCGACTTCGACGTCGTCCTCGACGATGGCGGTCGCATGGACGAAGGCGCCGGCGCGCTCGAGCATAGTCATGTGCGGCGGCCGTAAACGGGGATGCGCCGGTTCACCGGGTCACCGTCATGTCATGTAATGGCATGTGCCGTAGAAGCGTACCGTAGGCGCCCGCGCGCGGCGGAGAGGCGGAGGGGACGGCCCTGCGGGACTTTGGTAAGGGCATGCCGCGACGCGCGAAACCGGTACCATTTTGAGGCGTCCCGGGCACCGTCGCGGTCCAAGGGGGAACAGGACAAACGTCCCTGATTGCGCGGACCTTTGCGCGGCGGCACTCCTACCGCTCGGGTGCTTCGTCCTCAGACGAGCGCCATCCCAAAAGTTTTGCGACCAGTTCGGCGCGGTTATTGGAGCGCGTCTTGTCCAGGAGCCGCTTGATATGGTCGGCAGCGGTCGACTCGGCGATGTGCATGTGCGAGGCGATGAGCGGCGTTGCGTATCCGCGCAAAACGAATTCGATGATTTCCGCTTCGCGCGGCGACAGCGAAAATGCGTGACGCGCCCACGCTAAATTCGTACGGGCACGGAAGCGTTCGACCGCAACGACGACCTTTATTCCGTGCGCGCCGGTGAGCGGATGAACGCGCAATACGATATCGGGCCAGGGCATCGCAACGGCCGGAATGCATCCATCCAGCGTGTTTTCCCACGTCGTCGTAAGCGTTTCGATTACGGTGACGATCGCATCAGGAATTTTTTCACCGACGTGAACATCGATGCCGACAGCACGCCAGATGTCGACGGCGCCGTGCATCTCAACACGTAAGTCGCGACCGAGCACTATCATATTTGGGAGCCTGCGCGAGAAAAGATCGCGCGGCTCCGCCGGACGTGCCGTGGAACGTCGTGCGTCAAAACGTGAACGCTCGAACATCATGACCTTGGCTTTCGAGTTCGGTGCCCGCAGCTCCGGCGAGCCGGAGAGGAGACCCGCAAGGGCTCGGTACCCATGCGCCGCGCCTTCAACCGACGGCCTAAGCCATAAATCCCCATTTTAGGGGGTCGTGTGTGCTCCGGCGTTGGATAGAATGGACGGACACGGAAGCCGGAGAGGGTAAGGATTTGGTTGCGCAAGAACTGCGTTCGATTCGCGTGCTCGTCGTCGAGCACCACGCGCTTATAGCGAAGGCTCTGAGCCATTTTCTGGCAGCGGACCCGTCAATCGATATCGTCGGAGACGCGCGGGCCATCCGGGCCGAAGATCTCCGCAAGTACCGGCCGGACCTGGTGGTGCTCGGGGTGGATAACGCCACCCGCGACATCGGCGATGCCCTGATCATGGCCAAAGAGACGTTGCCCGACGTGCGCATCTGCGTCTTGTCGTCCTGGGCGAGCCCGGAGCTGATGCAGAGTAGCCTGCAGGCCGGCGCCGACGGGTTCATCGTCAAAGACATCTCGCGGCCGGAGCTCGAGAACGCCCTGCGGGCGGTTGCTGCGGGGAACTCCTATGTCGACGCCCGCGTCGCCGGCGGTGTCTTGAAGCGCCGGGGCAACGGACGCGGCGATTTGAACGAACTCTCCGCGCGCGAGCGTGAGATCATCAAGCTGATCGCTAACGGCCTTTCGAACAAAGAGATTTCGGCGCGGCTGGTCCTGTCGGAAAAAACGATCAAGAACCACATCAGCCGCATTTTCACCAAGCTCAATGTGACGGCGCGGACGCAAGCAGCGGTTCACGCCATCCGTTCGGGCATGGTCTAACCGCAGCTACGTCACCGCAGCTGCGTTGAAACGTCGCGTACGAAACGCCGCCTTGTCGCTGGCGGCTGTTCTCGCGTGCGCCGCGGTCGCCGGCGCGCAATCCGCTCCCGAGGCCGTCAACATGACGCTGTTGGGCGGCACGAACCTCGGCGGCGCGAGCGGCGGCGAGGGATTCGCCATGAAAATCGCGCCCCAAACGACCGCGAACTCCGTCAAGGGGCACCGCTATCTGTACGCGGCGACCGAAGCGAACGGCGATCCCGTCGGATGCTTCAGCGTTGTCGACGTCGAGAATCCGGCCGCGCCGGTCGTGAAGACGCAGGTCAAAGTTGCCCTGGGCGGCGCGAATCCGGGCCAGACGCCGAACGGGACCGACGAGCAGCGCAAGATGATTCGCTGCAACTCGCTGGATGCCGCGGGCAACACCCTCGCCGTCGGTCAGGAAGTGTCGCAAGCCGGGGCAGCGGGCGCCGGCGTACTATTCTACGACATCAGTGATCCCGCGATGCCGCGCTTGCTGGCCTACTTCGACTCCTCCGGCGGCGCTTCGCGCGGGACGCATCACGTGTGGTTCGCCGATCGCGGGCGCACCTTGTGGGTGTCCGGCGGCGCGGGCAACCCGCGTATGCCCGCCGTTCCGGGCGATCCGTACGCGGGACAGGTCTTCGTGCCCAAACGGCCGGCGAAGGACTATCAGTTCGCCGAAGTCCTCGACACGAGCAGTCCGTCGACGCCGCGCGAAATCACGCGCTTCTATTATCCGGGCGTTTCTGCCGGCGATCCGCTGCCCGCGCCCGATGCGCTCCCCGGCGCCGACAACGGGGTGCGCGCACACAACATCGACGTGTTTCCGGAGCGTCCGACCCGCGCCTACATTTCGATGATCGACGGCGGGATCGTAATCGCCGACATCAGCGACCGGTTCCGCATCCGACCGATCTCGATCGTGCGCTATCGAAGCCCCGGCTTCACGCACACGACGTATCCGGTTTTTACGCGCGATCTGCTCGAAGTTAGCGAAGAAGCGCTGGGTCCGCCGGTGTGCGCCGACGGCCCGAAGCGCGCAAGCGTCTGGTCGATTAAGGACGAGCGCCAGCCGGTCTTTCTCGGCGCTGCGCCGTTTCTCGATACGGCCCGCTTTTGTCCGCCGACGAATACGGCCGGAAACACCGGCCGTTACGGGTCGCACAATCTTTGGGAAGGCAAGCCGTACAGCCCGTCCTGGCATTCCGATCGCTACATGCTCGACACATTTTTTCGCGGCGGCGTGCGCGTCTTCGACATTCGCAATGCCGCCGCGATCGAAGACGTGGCGCATTTCATCCCGGCGTACGACCCCGCGACGAACTCCATCGGCTCGGTCCAAATCAACGACGTCTTCGTCGACGACCGCGGCTTCGTGTACATCGTCGACCGCTTCGGCGATGGCCTTTCGATCCTGAGCAGCCCGTTGATCAACTGCACGACCGGTCACTGTCACCCTTAGCGGGCGACCGTACTCGCAGCAAGCACTGCGCCTCGCGTTGACTCTCTAGTGCCGCCTTGGTATAATCCGGTGGTTCGGCCCACCGGTGGTGAGGCCGCCTTTGTGTGTGGATTTCGAGGTTTGAGTGCCGACGATCAGTCAGCTGGTCCGTAAGGGCCGCGAGAAGCAGCAGAAAAAGGTGAAAACGCCCGCGTTTCGCGTCGTGCAGACGGGGCCGAAGCCGGGTCATCCCGATCTGCCGCTGCGCGCATTCGAGGTTGCGGGCAACCCGCAGCGCCGCGGTGTGTGCACGCAGGTGATGACCCGCACGCCGAAGAAGCCGAATTCCGCGCTGCGCAAAGTGGCGAAAGTGCGATTGACGAATGGCCAGGAAATCATAGCCTACATCCCCGGCGAAGGGCACAACTTGCAGGAGCACTCGGTCGTGCTGATCCGCGGCGGACGCGTCAAGGATCTCCCCGGCGTGCGGTACCACATCATCCGCGGGACGCTCGACACCTCGGGCGCCGCAAACCGCAAGCAAGGGCGTTCCAAATACGGCGCCAAGCGCAGCGTGAAGAAGTAAGGATAATTTATGCCGCGCAAAGGTCCGGTCCCGAAGCGACCGATTCTTCCCGATCCGAAGTTCAACTCGAAAGTGCTCGCGCGCTTCATCAATAAGGTCATGCTCGCCGGCAAGAAGTCGACGGCGGAGAAGATTACGTACGACGCGTTGACGATCGTCGAGCAGCGCCTGGGGCGCGATCCGATGGACGTTTTCACGCAAGCGCTCGGCAATGCGATGCCGCTGGTCGAAGTGCGCCCGCGGCGCGTCGGCGGCGCAACTTACCAGGTTCCGATGGAAGTGCGTCCGGACCGCCGTCAGGCGATGGCGATGCGCTGGCTGATCAGTTTCGCGCGCAAGCGCCCCGGCCGGTCGATGGAAGAGAAGCTCGCCGCCGAGCTCATGGACGCGGCCAATAATCTCGGCGCGGCCATCAAGAAGCGCGAAGACACTCATAAGATGGCGGAGGCCAACAAAGCCTTCGCACATTACCGCTGGTAACATCCAATGGCGACGACCCTGCGGGAATATCCGCTCGAACGAACGCGTAACATCGGCATCGCCGCGCACATCGACGCGGGCAAAACGACCGCGACCGAACGCATTCTCTTTTACACCGGCCGCACGCACAAGATCGGCGAAGTGCACGACGGCGCCGCGACGATGGACTGGATGGTGCAGGAGCAGGAGCGCGGCATTACGATCACATCCGCCGCTACCGCGTGCACCTGGCGCGACACGCGCATCAATATTATCGATACGCCTGGCCACGTGGACTTCACCGTCGAAGTGGAACGCTCGCTGCGCGTGCTCGACGGCCTCGTCGCGCTGTTCGATTCGGTTGCCGCCGTACAGCCGCAGTCGGAAACCGTCTGGCGCCAGGCCAATAAATACAAAGTGCCGCGCATCATCTTCGTCAACAAGATGGACCGCGTCGGCGCCGATTTCTTTAATTGCGTCGCCAAAATTCGCGAGCGCCTCGGCGCGCGCGCCGTTCCGATTCAAGTGCCGATCGGCGCGGAGTCCGATTTCCAGGGCGTAGTCGACCTCTTCACGATGAAGAAGATCGTGTACACGGACGATCTCGGTTCGACGATGGCGACCGACGAAAGCCCCGAGGGCGAGCTGCTCGAAACGGCGCAGAAGTGGCGTCAAGAACTGATCGAGGCGATCGCCGAGCAGGACGACGCGTTGCTCGAGATGTTTTTCGACGGCCAAGAATTGCCGATCGAACGCCTGAAGACGGCCTTGCGTAAAGCAACCATCGCGGGCGACGTGCTGCCGATGCTGTGCGGTTCGGCGTTCAAAAATAAGGGCGTGCAGCCGCTGCTCGACGCGGTCGTGGATTTTCTGCCGTCGCCGCTCGATGCGAAGCCGATCATCGGCCAAGATCCGAAAGACGAAACGAAGCAGATCACGCGCAAGGTTGACGACAAAGAGCCGTTTGCTGCCCTTGCGTTCAAGATCGCAACCGACCCATACGGCAACCTGACGTACTTCCGCGTCTATTCGGGCGTGCTCGAAAAGGGCTCCTATGTTTATAATGCCCGCAGCGGCCGCAAGGAACGTATCGGACGCATTTTGCGCATGCACGCCAACCACCGCGAAGATATCGATGCGATCGGTGCGGGTGACATCGCCGCAGCGGTCGGGTTAGGCGACACGCGCACCGGCGATACGCTGTGCGATGAAAAGAACGTCATCATTCTCGAGAACATCACGTTTCCCGAGCCGGTGATTTCGCAGGCAATCGAGCCCAAAACCAAGGGCGATCAGGACAAGCTGGGCACCGCGTTGACGCGCCTTGCCCAAGAAGACCCGACGTTTCGGATGCGGACCGACGAAGAAACGCAGCAGACGATCATCGCCGGCATGGGCGAGCTCCATCTCGAGATCATCTTGGACCGCCTCAAACGCGAGTTCAAGGTCGATGCGAACGTGGGCAAGCCGCAGGTCGCCTACAAAGAAGCGATCACGAAGAGCGTCGAACAGCAGGGCAAATTCGTCCGGCAGTCCGGCGGTAAAGGCCAATACGGTGACGTATGGATCCGCCTCGAACCCGGCGACCCCGGCACCGGTTACGTATTCGAATCGAAGGTCGTCGGTGGTAACATTCCCAAAGAATATGTCAAGCCGGTCGGCGAAGGGATTCGCGAAGCGTCGCAAAGCGGCGTGCTCGCCGGTTATCCCGTCCTCGACTTCAAGGCTGTGCTGTTCGACGGCAGCTATCACGACGTCGACTCGTCCGAAATGGCGTTCAAGATCGCCGGATCGATGGCGTTCAAGGAAGCGAACCGCAAAGCCGGCCCGATTCTGAAAGAGCCGATCATGTCGGTCGAGGTCACGACGCCGAAGGACTACATCGGGGAAGTGATCGGCGACCTGAACAGCCGGCGCGGCATGATTCAAGGGACGGAGGATGCGCCGGGCGGCGCGCAGGTCATCAAGGCCAATGTTCCGCTCTCGGAGATGTTCGGCTACGCGACGGACATGCGCTCGAAAACGCAAGGGCGTGCGACCTACACCATGGAGTTCTCGCACTACGAGAAGGCGCCGAAGTCGGTGGAAGAAGAGATCATCGCCAAAGCGTCAGGCAAGAAGCCGGCAGCATAGAGACGAGTTCCACGAGATACCGTTCGAGCGCGCCCGCGGGGGATGCCGCTTAGCCGAAAAGGGTGAGCGCGCGTGCGGTTCGGGGGCCAGCGTGGCGGGCGCGCAGGCAGGGCCGGAGCGCCGTTCAAACCGAGGGCCGGAGCGCCTTTAAAACTCCAGCATAAACAGACAGGATACACGAAAGAATAAAATGGCCAAAGCAAAGTTCGACCGCAGTAAGCCCCATGTCAACATCGGCACGACCGGCCACGTTGATCACGGCAAGACCACGCTCACGGCGGCGATCATCAATTGTTTGGCGACCGAGAACGCGAACATCGCGAAGCGGAACGTCGACGACATCGATAACGCGCCCGAAGAGAAGGAGCGCGGTATCACGATCGCCATCTCGCACCAAGAGTACGAGACGGCGAAGCGTCACTACGCGCACGTCGATTGCCCCGGCCACGCCGACTACATCAAGAACATGATCACCGGTGCGGCGCAGATGGACGGCGCCGTCCTCGTCGTCTCGGCGACGGACGGACCGATGCCTCAAACGCGCGAGCACATCTTGCTCATGAAGCAGGTCGGCGTTCCGTACATCGTCGTGTTCTTGAACAAAGTCGACATGGTCGACGACGAAGAGCTGCTCGAACTCGTCGAGATGGAAGTGCGCGAGCTGCTGGGTAGCTACGAGTACCCCGGCGACGACATCCCCATCATCCGCGGTTCAGCGCTCAAAGCGCTGCAGTCCTCCGGCAAACGCGGCGACGCGGATGCCGATGCCATCTTCAAGCTGATGGACGCGGTCGACTCCTACATTCCGACGCCGGAACGCGCGGTCGACAAGCCGTTCCTGATGCCGGTTGAAGACGTGTTCACGATCACCGGCCGCGGCACCGTCGGTACGGGACGCATCGAGCGCGGCCAAATCAAAGTCGGGGAAGAAATCGAGATCGTCGGTCTGCAGGAGAAGGCGCGCAAATCGACCGTCACGGGCATCGAAATGTTCCGCAAACTTCTCGATCAAGGCATTGCCGGCGACAACGTCGGGGTGCTGTTGCGCGGCATCGAGCGGAACGATATCGAGCGCGGCCAAGTGCTGGCCAAGCCCGGCTCGATCAAGCCGCACAAAAAATTCAAAGCCGAGGTCTACGTCCTCTCGAAAGAAGAGGGCGGCCGCCACACCCCGTTCTTCGGAAATTACCGGCCGCAGTTCTATTTCCGCACGACCGACGTCACCGGCACGATCCAGTTGCCGGAAGGCGTCGAAATGGTGATGCCCGGCGACAACGTTCAGATGAACGTCGAACTGATCACGCCGATCGCGTGCGAAGAAGGCTTGCGTTTCGCGATCCGCGAGGGCGGCCGCACCGTCGGCGCCGGCGTCGTCACGGCCGTGTCCGACTAATGGCGAAACAGAAGATTCGGATCCGGCTGAAGGCGTACGATCATCGCGTGCTCGACCAGTCGGCCGAGCGTATCGTGGACACCGCCAAGCGAACCGGCGCCTTCGTCAGCGGGCCCGTACCCTTACCCACCGAAATCAATCGCGTGTGCGTGCTACGCTCGCCGCACGTCGACAAGAAGAGTCGCGAGCATTTCGAGATGCGCACCCATAAGCGTCTCATCGACATCCTGCAAGCGTCACCGAAAACGATGGATGCCCTCATGCATCTCGACCTTCCGGCGGGCGTGGACATCGAGTTGAAGGCGTAAGCAGCCGCGGGAAACTTGCGATCGACCGGGCGCCACTTTTCGCGTGCGCGGGTTTTCTTTTCTCCCGGCGCTTCAAGCGCATGACGACCGAGCGAGACCCGAGCCTTCCCGTCGATCCGACAGCGCTGAATGAAGTTCCGGCGCTTGTTTGGATGTCCCGCGGCGATGGTTCGGACCTCAACCGTTTCTCATCGGGGGACTGCACCTGGATGACCGCGACCGTGTCGCGAGCACCTAGAGGCGGTGGGACGGAATGATTGACCGCCTTGCGGGCGGCGGCGTTCCCCTCGGACTGCAAGACGTCGTCGCCGTTCGCAACGAGCGTGCGCAGTTACGCCCGGCTGACGTGCTCGCTATGAATGACCGACGGTTTGCTCGAAGCGCACCGCGATGTCATCGAGGGCGAGGCGCAGTTTGCCGCACCCTTTGCCGACACGGCGTTTCGCGTCGCCGGCGATCCCGCACTGCTCCTGCGCGCGCTCGCGGCCGTCGGCGACGCGCACGACGACACCGCTCGCTTACGGTGCGCGTCGGTCCGCCTGGCGGGGTGGTCGTTCGATGCGCGCGACCGCGCCCGCGCGAAGCAAGCCCACGCGGCGTTCGTCGCGCTGCGCCGCGCGGCGGGCGCGACCGAGGAACAGTTGATTGCGGACGAAATCGTCTTCGGCGAACTCGTCGGCAACGTCGCCCGATACACGTCGGGCCACCGTCGACATCGCCGTGGTCGACGACGCGGAAGGAATGTTGTTGGAACTGCTGGACCGTGGACCCGCCTTCGCGTGGACGGGGCAGCTGCCCGAACCAGTCTGTGAAAATGGACGCGGCCAACTTCTCGTCGGCGCGCTGGCGCGTCCGCTTGCGGCTCGTCACGTCGCAGGCGTCGGCAAGCATTTGCGCGTCGCGCTCGTCGCCGAGCGGCCGCAATGACCGGCGACAGCCCGGTGTACGTGCAGGTCGCCGACCAGCTGGAGGAACTCATCGCGTCGCTGGCCGCCGGCGAGCCGATGCCGTCCGAACACGAGCTGGCGCGGGACCACGAGATCAATCGGTTGACGGCGCGCGCGGCCCTCGAAGAGCTAGAACGCCGCTATCTGGTGCGGCGGCAGCAAGGCCGGCGAACCGTCGTCGCCCGCCGCATACGCTACCCGTTGAGCCCAACCGGTGTTCCGGGCTGGACAAAAATCGTACGGTCGGCCGGCGGGGAACCGCGGACGGAACTGGACACGCTTCGGCAATGCGTTCCTCCGAAGGAGATTCGCGCAGCACTGCAGCTTTCGAAGAAAGCGCCTGCGTTCCAACTCGGTCGCCGGCGCTTCGTCGACGACGAACTCGCGGCATATTCGGAGTCGTGGCTTCGCGCCGCACTCGTCCCCAAACTAGAATCGCGCGTGGGGAAAACCGGCTCGCTGCACGCGGCGCTGAAGAAGTACGATTTGCACCCGAAACGCGGTCTGCTGCGGTGCGAGCTCGCGGTGGCGTCGCCGGATGTCGCCGAGCGCCTGGCGGCACCCGACCGTCCGCTCGTCTTCGTACTGACCACGCAGTTGAGGAGCGGAAAGCGCGACCTTGCCGTGACCACCACGTGGCTTCGCGCCGACGTTTTCAATGTCGTATATCAGACGGGCGAGCCATCGCTTTAGGGTCACGCCGGCGGGAGGCGCGTTGCAGACGTCGGAGTCCGTTTACCTCTCACTTCAAATCCCCGGGGGCCACGAGCCCTTGCTCTCCTTCCCCGGCTTGTAGTCTTGATTTTTTCAGTTTTATGAGAACATAGGTGGCGGGTCGCCAGAAAGTCGGCCACTTTTCCTATTGGTTCGACACGCGAACGTACGCTGATTCCGAGCGATGCTCGGGATCAAGGAGCACCCGGAGTCGATGCTGTCCCATCAAGGCCCTCTGTCGCCGCCACGTTTCTTTCGCTACGGCGTAATCGTCACCGGGGCGACAATCAACGCGTGGCAGTTGGCCTGTGTGCGAGAACTCGCAGGCGTTGGACGGCTTGTCTGCATCGTTCGGAAGCCGCAACACCGATCCGGCGCCGCCGACCGTGGTTCGTCAGCTTTCGATGCTTTCCGCAAACAGTTGACGCTACCGTCTCAAGCGACGTCAGCGGTATCTGAGTTGCTGCGCGTGCAGGCCGATGCTGTCGAGATCGACGCTTCGTCACCGGCCTCAAGCGAAAGGTGGAAGGCAGATCTTTTCGCGCTCGAACTGGATTTTTTTCTCGTCTTTGGTGAGGAAAACTGCGCACTCGACGTGACGGACGCGGCGCGGTACGGCGCGTGGTATTTTCTGCACGGCGACGTCGCGCGGCACGCGACGAGCGCTCCGGGATTTTGGGAAATCTACCGTAATGAGGACGTTACCGGCGCTGCGCTGCTGCAACGTACGAACGACGATGCGGCCGGTATCGTTCTTAAGTCGGGGTATCTTCCGACGGTCCAAGAGTCCTTCGAGCAGAACGTCGAAGCGGTGTTTGCGCAGCTGCCTAAATGGCCGGCGCGTGTCTGCCGCGACATCAACGCCCATGCGGCCGGCTACTTTGACGATGCGGCGGTGCCGCATCCGGCGGCACATTACGACGTTCCCAATGCACTTCAGATTCGAATGCTGCGCCTTTTAGAACGGCGCAATGCGCTCGCAAAACGGCTCGCAAGCACGCTCTACTCGACCGACTGGAGCATCGGACGCATTGAGGGGACACCGAACCAGTTCATCGGTCGAGACACGCAAGCGCAGATGACGCACCTTTATCCGTCTGTCAAGGGCAAGTTTCTCGCCGACCCGTGTGTGTTCACGCGAGCTTCACGGACATACCTGCTGAGCGAGGAGTACCGGTATGATACGAAACGCGGGACCATCGTCGGCTCGGAGCTATTACCGACCGGTGCGACGCCCCCGCTCAGCGCCATCGAAGAACCGCGGCATCTCTCGTACCCGCACGTGTTCGAGCACGACGGCGCAGTGTATTGCATTCCCGGATCGGAAAGCGACGTGCGTCTGTACCGTTCTGTCGAGCTGCCGCATCGGTGGGAATACGTGCGTACGCTCGTCACGAACTTCGCCGCGACCGACAGCACCCTGGTCCGATACGAAGAGAAGTGGTGGCTTTTTTGCACGAGCGGTGAGAGCGGCAAACGCGCGTATAACTCGCATCTGTACATTTGGCACGCGGACGAACTTTTTGGCCCTTGGACGCCGCACATTCTCAACCCCGTGAAAATCGACGCGCGCTCCGCTCGGCCGGCCGGCGCCTTCTTCATGGATAACAACCGCTTGTACCGGCCGGCGCAGGACTGCTCGCGCGGTTACGGCGGCTCGCTCCGAATCAACCGCATCGACAAATTGAGCGAACGCGAATTTCATGAAACAGTTGTCGGCATCGTTCGCCCGCCCGCCAAATACTACACCAAAGGCATCCACACGATCTCATCGGCGGGCGCCTGGTGTGTGGTTGACGCGAAGCGATATGTATTCGAACCGGCGGGCGTCGTCGACCTTCTCAAACTCGCCGCAAGAAGCATCGCGCTAAGACTCGGCGTTCGTACGCAGAGAATCGAATCAGTGAAACGACAATTCGCTGGGCGGCGAGGTCCTGTCGCTAGCGATTTCCGACGACGAGATAACGAGGAAAGCGCGGCGTCTCCTCCCACAACTCCCGGCTCATCAACGGTTCGAGGCTGACATTCGCTACTCCGTGGGCGCTCAAAAAGGCGACGAGCCGTTCTGCCGGCGGGCCGCCGGAAAACGGCAGCTCCGACTCGATCTGCCGGTATTTTTCAACGTACAGTTTCCCGTACTGGCGGCCCAGCGACGAATACACGCGCCCCAACGTCGCATCTTTGATTGCGCCCAGCATCGCCTTTGGCGTAAGCGGCAGGCGCGGTATCGCTTCGTTATCCGCCCATTTCCCTTCGATGAGGGCCAGCCGCCCGCCAGGTCGCAGGACGCGCATCCACTCCGTGACCGCGCGCGCAGGATCGGGCAGCGTCCAGATGACGTGGCGCGCGATTACGAGATCGTACGTGTCGTCCGCAAGGCCGAGCGATGCCGCGTTCTCGACCCGAAAATCAATGTTGAGCTTTTCGCGTTCGGCTTTCTCGCGCGCAACGTCAAGCATCTGCGGGGCAAGATCGATTCCGCTCACGACGTGACCGAGCTCCGCAAACATCAACGCGAGGACGCCGGTACCGCAGCCGACGTCCAAAACACGACGCGGCCGCGGTCCGGCGAGGCGTCCGAGCAGTTCGAGCCACGCTTGACGCTGTCCCTCACTGTGGACGCCGTGGCCAAGCTCTCGATCGAACGTGCTCGCACGCGCGTTCCAGTGAAATCGGATTACATCCGTAACGTCGTTCCGTTTGAACCGCGCCATAATCGTCGATCCTTTTTGATTGCGATGCATGCGCCGCGGCGGCTGCCGCGCGCGCTCAGTGAAAGCAAGAATAGGCCTAAAGGTTGTGCCGCTGCTAGGTGCCGTCGTTCCCGCCCGATGGAGCCGATATCCCCCACACCTTCCGCGTCATAGATGCTACGGTAGAGATCCCAAGGAGGGTTAATGACCGCATTTGATACGTTGCTAGGTCCGAAACGGCATGTCCCGCTCCCTGCAAAACCGACCCTCGCTATTTGCGGAGGCGGTAACGCGGGTCATGCGCTCGCCGTCGTTGCCTCGCAAAATTTCGACGGAGAGATCGCTTGGCTTGCCGGATCGCGCGAAAAGGCGGAGGTGCTGCGGCGGGGGGTCTTCTCAGCGCACGGCCTGCAATCGACGGGCGCAGTCGTGGCGTCCGCGAGCAAGGTTCGCGTTATCTCGTCGCTGCCGTCCGAGGTGATTCCCGGCGCCGACATCATCATGCTCGCCGTTCCGGCATATGCTCACGCAGCGCTTCTTACGGACATCGGGCCCTATCTAAAGAACGACGTTCTCGTCGGAAGCCTCCCTACGCGCAGCGGTTTCGAGTTCGAAGCGACAAGCATTTTATCGAAGTTTCGACCCCACGGCGCTCGGACGTTCTTCGGACTGCAAACGTTGCCTTGGTCGACGCGGGTTCAAGAACCGGGGCGAATCGTCAATTTCGGCGCGGTGAAGGCAGCGGTTCTTATGGCTGCGCTGCCCGGAGCACATGCGACATCGATCGCGCACTGGCTTTCCCAGCTGATCGGGACGCACATACGACCCACGCAGAATTTTCTTAACATGACGCTCGGAAATCCGGGACAGGTCGTGCATCCCGGTCTGATGTACGGCTTTTTTGGAACGTGGAGCGGGAGTGCGTATTCGGAGGATACGATTCCGCGGTTTTATGCCGACGCGAGCGACGGCATCGGTGCCTTCGTCGAGCACCTGTCCGATGAAATCGTCGCGGTCGCGCAAGAAGTCCAAGGGAAAAGCGGCGGAGCACTCGATCTATCGGGCGTGCTTCCTATTCACGAATGGCTGCGGATTTCGTATCCGACGCAGACGGAAGACACGACGAGCGTTGCCACATGTTTTCGAACGGGGCCACTTCAAGTAAGAAAAGCGCCGATGTGCGAGCTAAGCCCGCGCGCTTTCGTCCCCGACTTCGCATACCGGTACCTGGGCGAAGACGTGCCCTTCGGGCTGGTTGTTACGAAGGCGATTGCCCAGCTCGCGGACGTCGCCACGCCGGCGATCGATGCCGTGATTCTGTGGGCGCAGGACAAGCTCGGCAAAACGTATCTCGTGGACGGAAATTTGGACGGGCCCGACGCGCAGATTTTGCCGCTCCCGCAAAATCACGGCGTCGCCACTTTGGCGCAACTCGTCAGCTGGTATTCAGCGGTCGACCTGGCAATCGGTATCACCGCAGGCATCAGCCGCTGATCGCCCGTGCTTCGAGGACCGGAACGCGTGGATAACCGCATCCCCGTCGTCGTAATCTATCGCGGAGGGAACGGTGCACTCGCCATCGCGCGCAGTCTCGGCCGCCTTGGCATCAAAACGTACCTCGTAGCACAGCACGGAACGTCGC
>JBHEMQ010000008.1:0-649 GCA_046262475.1 Candidatus Velthaea sp. | reverse complement strand
TCGGCGGCACGGCCGTGCTGCTGACGCTCGCCGACTGGGCGGCAATCTTCATCGAAGATCACGCGAATGCGTTGAAGGAACGCTTCGTCTTCCCGCGACCGGCTGCCCCGGTTATCCGTGCGCTTGCGAATAAGTGGCAGCTGTTCGAGCTTGCAACAAGGCATGGTGTGCCGACACCGCGGACGGCCTACCCTCAAAGCCGTGCCGACGTGGAAGACTTTTTGCGAACGGCAACATTTCCCATCATGGTGAAGGGCGCCGATTCATTTCTGCCGGCACCGCCGAAGGAGATCGTTCGCAACGAGCGGGACCTGTTCGCCAAATACGATCGGGCTGCGGAGTCGGGATCCGCCAACGTGATCCTGCAAGAGTACATTCCGGGTGACGCCGAGAGCGTCTGGATGTGCAACGCGTACTTCGGCAGAGGATCGGCCTGCCACGCAATATTCACCGGAAAGAAGCTACGCCAGGTTTCCGACACCGGCGTCGCATCGCTCGCGGACGTGCGTGCAGTCGGCCGGCTCGGCGCTCGCGTGCTGCTGGTGTTTGTTGCACTGCTTGCCACCGGCAGCGCGCTCGTCACACTCGTAACTCCCTCGCTGCTCACATTGCTGGGCGTGACGCACGAGTCTGCCGGCGCGCTCGGTAG
>JBHEMQ010000007.1:11996-48768 GCA_046262475.1 Candidatus Velthaea sp. | reverse complement strand
TACCGGTACAGCGGCACGCCGAGCGACGCGGCGGCTGCGCGCGCGACGGCGAGCGATACCCCGAGCAGTGCGTTCGCACCGTAGGTGCCTTTGTTCTCGCTGCCGTCGAGTTCGATGAGCGCCGTATCGACCGCACGCTGCGCGGTGGCATCGAGCCCTTCGAGCGCCGGTCCGAGCACCTCGTTAACGGCGCGCACGGCATTCAGCACGCCCTTTCCGTTATAGCGCGCCTTGTCACCGTCGCGCAGCTCGACGGCTTCGTGCGCTCCGGTCGACGCACCCGAGGGTACTATCGCCTCTTCGACGGCGCCGAAACTGGTCGCTACCGCAACAGCCACCGTCGGATTCCCGCGCGAATCGAGCACTTCACGCGCCCTAATATTTTCGATTAGCGGGCGCCCCGCACCGCGCAGCGACTCAATGGACACGCTAGGAGCTCACGAGCCACGCATCGAGTTCGCTCTTGCGTGGGAAGATTTCAGCGGGTTGGAACCAAATTGCGATTTCGCGTTCGGCGCTTTGCGGCGAGTCGCTGCCGTGTACCAGATTGCGTCCGATGGTTTGCGCGTAATCGCCGCGGATCGTCCCTGGCGGCGCCTTGATCGGGTTCGTCGCGCCGATGGTCGAGCGGCAGCCTTCGACCGCGTCGTTGCCTTCAATGACGAGCGCGACGATCGGCGTACTCGTGATATACTCCACGAGACCAGCGAAGAACGGTTTGCCCTCGTGCTCGGCGTAATGTTTCTTCGCGCGACTTTCATCGACGTGCAGCAGTTTCATCGCCATGATTTGGTAACCGCGACGCTCGAAGCGCGCGATCACTTCACCGACGAGACCGCGCACCACGGCGTCGGATTTGCATAAAATCAGCGTTCTTTCGGTTGCCATAGCGGAGGATGATACGTGCCGGACGCGACCGCACCTCTCGACGTCGCGCGCGTGCGCGACATGCTCGCGGGCACGCGTTTCGCCGACGTGCGTTACGTTCTCGAGACGGACAGCACGAACGCCGACGCGCAGGCGCTGCTGGGCGACGCGGCCGCGCACGGCGCGACACTTGCCGCGGAATATCAGCGCGCGGGGGTCGGGCGCAAGGGCCGGGCATGGCTCGCGCCGCCGCGGTCCTCGTTACTCTTCACGACGCTGCTGCCCGAACCGGTTGCCGCGAGCGTTCTCTGGGCGATGCCGTTTTGGATCTCCCTCGCGGCGGCAGCCGGCGTCGAGCGCGCGGCCGGCGTCCGGCTCGATCTCGTGTGGCCCAACGATTTGCACGCGCACGGCCGCAAGGCGGGCGGAATTCTCTCGGTCGCGCGAATTTCCGGCGACGTCGCATGGGTCGGCTGCGGCGTCGGCATCAATGTCCGGCGGCCGCCGGCCGATTCCACGCTCGACGCGTTACAGCCGCAGCCGCTCTTCTTGAGCGATCTCGAACGTAGCGTCGAGCGCGAACGCGTGCTCGCTGCGATCCTGCACGCGTTCGACGAATCGCTCGGCGACTTCGAGCATCCCGCTGAGATCGCACACGCGTGGGAACTTCGCGCCGGGCTGCGCGGGACGGAGTACCGCTACCGCCGCGATGCCGACGGCATCGAGCGCGACGGCACCGCGTTGCGCCTCGGCCCGCACGGGACGCTGGTGCTGCAAGGCGCAAACGGCGCCGAAACTGCAATCGACATGGCCGACGTCCGGATCTTAAAAGACAGCAATCGATCCTAACGATTGCAACGTGCTAGCAGGGTCTGGTTTTGTCGATATCGAGGAGCCAACGGCCCAAGTTTACTACGGTAAATGAGGTCGTTAGCGACGAAGAGATCGGCAAAACCAGGCCCCGCTAGCGGCTGGCGCGGCTGCGTTTGTCGCAGGTCTCGCAAAAATGCGAATGCTTGTTGTCCGTATCGAAGACCGAGTTTGAATAGTACATCGCGCAGCGCGCGTTGTAGCAATGCTTGAGGCCCACCGTATGTCCGAGTTCATGCACCGCTTCTTTGAGCAGGCGCTGGAAGAGGGCGTTCTCATCGGACTGTTCGCCGTAGAACTCCGCGCGCAGGCGATGGATCGAAACCACCGCGCAGCGCTGCGCCGCGCTGGAGCTGCCGAAGATGAATTGGTGCGACGTTTTGTAAAGATCGAAATCCGTCACACCGAGAACGATCTCGTTCTGCGTTTCATACGCGGCGGTCAACTTCGTGACGGCGGAGCCGAAAAACAGCTGTTTGCGCACGCTGTTGAGCGCACTCTTCGGCAAGCGCAACGGCGCGCGGACGACGCACGTGAAGAGAAAGCGCTCCTCGAGACAGAGCGCGAGGCGGGTGAGAAGTCCGGCGTCGATCGTGTTGATCGGAACGATACTGATCTCACTCACGATGGGATGTCGTTTTCCGCTTGGGCTGCGGGCGGTCCTTGGCTGCCGCGCGAACGGCGTCGGCATGATCGTTGGTCTCGGAATCGACCTTGCCGAAGTCGAACGCTACCGCTTCGATGCCGCCGCGCGTGCGCGTTTCGCGCGCAAGGTATACACCGAAGAAGAGATGGCGTATGCGATGCGCAAGCGCCACTGGCCCGAGCGGTTGGCGGGTTTTTACGCCGCAAAGGAAGCAACGCGCAAGGCGTTCGGGCACGCGATTCCGTGGCGCGCCGTCGGTGTCTCGCACGAAGCGTCGGGCAAGCCGGTCATCCGCCTGTTGGGAAAATACGCCGGGCTGCTCGCGGCGCGCGGCGTCCGCGCGGTGCACTTGACGATCACGCACACCGCGACGACCGCCGCGGCGGTCGTCATTCTCGAAGCCTGATGCGCGCCGTCACCGCCGTCCAGATGCGCGCGATCGATGCAGCCGCCGTGGCGCGATCCGGCGAGATCGCGCTGATGCGCGCCGCGGGCGAAGCCATCGCCGTGCTCATCGAGCGCTACGCGCGCGGCGGTTGTATCGTCGGCATCGCGGGGCCCGGCAACAACGGCGGCGATGCGTTCGCTGCCGTCGCCGCGTACGGTGGAACGCGCGAGCGCATCGTCTACGCGGCCGGTACCGGTGCCGAGTCGCCGGCACGCGTCGACGCACGCGAGCGCGCGCGCGCGGCCGGCGTCGACGTCCGCACGTCACCGCCCGATCCGTCCATTCTCGCGCACGCGGGTCTCGTTCTCGACGGCGTGCTCGGCGCAAACGCGCGGCTGCCGCTCGATGCGCGGAGCCGCGCCCTCGTCGACGCGATGAACGCCGGCGGCGCGCCGGTCATCGCACTCGATGTGGCGACGGGATCCGATCCCTCGACCGGCGCGCTCGACGACGTACACGTGCGCGCTGTCGCCACGATCGCGCTGGGCGCTCCGAAACTCGGCTGTTTCCTCGAACCGGCACGGTCCGCAACCGGCGACATGTGGTGCGCGCCGCTCGGCATGCGGGACGAGGACGCCGCCGGCATCGACGACGACGCATTCGTGTTGAACGCTGCCGAATTCACCGCATTGCTGCCGCGGCGTGCGGAGGAATCCGACAAGCGCAGCGCCGGGGCGCCGCTCCTGGTTGCCGGGTCCGCCCAATTTCCGGGCGCCGCCGTGCTCTGCGCGCGCGCGGCGGCGCGCGCCGGCGCCGGATACGTTACCGTGGCGGCACCGGAAGCCGCGGCGGCTTCACTTCGCGCGCAACTCGTCGAGCAGGTCGTGGTGACGTACGACGAGCGCAATCCGCTCGACGCCGTCGGCGACATCTGCGATCTCGCGAATCACTGCGGCGCCCTCGCCATCGGTCCCGGTCTTGCGCTCGGCGATGCGATGGGGCAAATCGTGCGCGGCGTGGTCGAGCGCATCGACCTGCCGATCGTCGCGGATGCGGGCGCGCTCTTTCATCTCGCGAAACACCTCGACATGCTGCTCGGCAAACGCATCGTCATCACGCCGCACGCCGGCGAATTCGCGCGCCTCTCCGGCCGCGGAACCGTCGCACCGCACGACCGGCTGCCGCGCCTGCGCGCGTTCGTCGCGGAACACGATGTCACGACGCTGCTGAAGGGCCGCGCGACGCTGATCGCGGACGGCGGCGCGGTGCATCTCAATCCGACGGGAACGCCCGCGCTCGCGACGGCCGGCACGGGCGACGTTCTCACGGGGATGATCGCAACGCTGCTGGCCCAAGGTCTCGCGCCCGTCGATGCGGCGCGCGCGGGCGCGTACTGGCACGGGCTCGCCGGCCGCATCGCCGGGCAGCATCGCCCCGTCGGAGTCGTCGCCGGTGACATTCCGGACCGTCTGGCGGAGGCCGCGCGCCCGGCACCCCAGCCGTGCGCCGAACTGATTCGCGTTTTCTAGGCTTTGAGCAGCCGGCGTAGTTCGGCTTCGTCAATCACGGTGATGCCCAGCTGTTCTGCCTTCGCGAGCTTGGTGCCCGCTTCATCACCGGCGACGACGTACGCGGTCTTCTTGCTCACGGAACCGCTCACTTTGCCGCCTGCGCCGACGATCAATGCCGTCGCGTCGTCGCGCGTCAGGCTTCGTAGCGTGCCGGTGAGAACGAGCGTCTGTCCCGCGAATACCCCGGCCGGCGCGCGCTCGCGCCGCGGTGCGGTGGTATCGATGCCGGCGGCCTCCAGCCGTTCGATCATGGCGCGATTCGGCCGTTGCGCGAAAAACAGCGCGACGCTGTGCGCGATCTCCGCGCCGATGCCTTCGCTCTGCGCGAGTTCGTCTTCGCTCGCGGCCATCAGCGCGCCGATCGAACCGTAATCACCCGCCAGGATCGCAGCGTTTTGCGCGCCGACCATCCGGATGCCGAGCCCGAAGAGAAGCCGCGCCAAGCCGCGGCGCTTCGAGGCTTCGATCGCTCGGAGCACGTTCGTGACCGTCTTCTCGCCCATGCGCGGCAGCTCCGCGAGTTTGGCCGCGTCGAGCTGATACAGATCGCTGATATCGTGGACGAGCCCGTTGTCGACCAGCGCGAAGGCGAGCACGTCGCCGATGCCATCGATGTCCATCGCGCCGCGTGAGCAGAAATGCCGCACGCGCTCGCGCTGCTGCGCCGGGCATGCGGCATTCGTGCAGCGCGACATCGCTTCGCCCTCGGGACGGTCGACAGCCGACCCACAAACGGGACACCGGACCGGGAGCGTATATTGCCCCGTGCGGCCCTTGCGCTCGGAGAGCACCGGGCCGACGACTTCCGGAATCACGTCGCCGGCGCGCCGCACCACCACGACGTCGCCGACGCGAATATCCTTGCGCCGGATGTCGTCTTCGTTATGCAGCGTCGCAAGCTTCACCGTAACGCCGCCGATGCGCACGGGTTCGAGCACCGCGAACGGATTCAACGTCCCGGTCCGTCCGACGTTGACGCCGATGTCGAGCAGCTTGGTACGCGCTTCGCGCGCGCGGAATTTGTACGCAATCGCCCAGCGCGGGTCTTTGCCCACGCTGCCCAGCCGCTCTTGCAGTGCCAAGTCGTCGACTTTGATCACGACGCCGTCGATCTCGTAATCCAGCTCGTCTCGCTCGCGCTCCCAGCGCTCGACGAACTGCAGGACCTCGTCGATGGCCGCCACTCGTGCCGCATGCGGGTTGGTCGCAAATCCGAATTCGCGCAGATACGCGAGCAAGGCGGATTGCGTCGGCGGCAGGTCGTCCGCATCGGCGTCGCCCACGGCGTACGCGAAGAACGACAGGGACCGCTGCGCGGTCATGCGCGGATCCAGCTGCCGAATTCCGCCCGACGCGGCGTTGCGCGGGTTGGCAAAAGGTGCGAGGCCCTGCGCCTCCCGGTGTGCGTTCAGGCGCACGAAATGGCTGCGCTTGATGTACGCTTCGCCGCGTACGTCGATGCGCCGCGGCGGCTTGTGCTTACGCGGGCGCATCGCCAGCGGAATTGAGCGAATCGTGCGCAGATTGGACGTGACGTTCTCTCCGTTGCTGCCGTCGCCGCGCGTTCCGCCCTGCACGAAGGCGCCGTTTTCGTAGTACAGCGAGATGGCGAGGCCGTCGATCTTCAGCTCGCAGACGTACGCGACCGCCGCGAGCCCGCTCGCTTTGCGGATACGCTCGTCGAACGCCCGCAATTCGGCCTCGTCGAAGGCGTTAGCCAGCGAGAGCATCGTTTTCGCGTGGGGGTAAGGCGGGAAACCGCCGGTCGCGACCGAGCCGACGCGTTGCGTCGGCGAATCGGGCGTCCGCAGCTCCGGATAGCGGTCCTCGAGCTCGATCAGCTCGCGTAAGAGCGCGTCGTAGTCGGCGTCGGAAATCTGCGGATCGTCGAGGACGTGATAGCGGTAGTTCGCCTCGTCGAGCCTCGCGCGCACCGCCCGCGCGCGCGACTCAGCGGACTTCGGCGCCAATCATGCCTCGACGGGCACGCGTTCGTCTTTGACGAGGTCGTCCAGCGTTTGCAGATTCTCCGCTTCCAGCGCTTCCATGCGCGCCGCGTCCACCGCGAGGTGGCCGTGCGCACGCCCGTCCTCGAGCACCGGCCGCAAATACATCCCCGTAAACGACGCGGCATTCTTCGTCAGCGCCTCGGGGGTTCCGACACCGACCACTTCACCCCCGCGGTCGCCGCCTTCCGGACCGAGATCGATCAAATAGTCCGCGGTCTTGATGACGTCGAGATTGTGCTCGATCACGAGCACGGTGTTGCCGACGTTGACGAGACGCTGCAGCACGTCGAGCAGTTTGTGGATGTCCGCGAAGTGCAGGCCGGTCGTCGGCTCGTCGAGCACGTAAAAGGTCCGGCCCGTCGCGCGCCGCGAGAGCTCCGTCGCAAGTTTGATGCGCTGCGCTTCGCCGCCCGAGAGCTGCGTCGCCGGCTGACCCATCTTGATGTAACCGAGGCCGACTTCGCAGATGGTCTTGAGCTTGTTCGCGATCTTCGGAATCGCGGCGAACACGTCGGCCGCCTCATCGACGCGCATCTCGAGCACGTCGGCGACGGACTTGCCCTTGTACTTCACCTCGAGCGTCTGGGCGTTATAGCGCTTGCCCTTGCAGACCTCGCACGGAACGTAGACGTCGGGCAAAAAGTGCATCTCGATCTTGATCACGCCGTCGCCTTGGCACGCTTCGCACCGCCCGCCCTTCACGTTGAACGAAAACCGTCCCGGCGTGTAGCCGCGCATCTTCGCTTCGGGCGTTAGGGAAAAGAGTTCGCGCACCTGATCGAAGGCGCCCGTGTACGTCGCGGGATTCGAACGGGGGGTCCGGCCGATCGGCGACTGGTCGATGACGACCATCTTGTCGAGTTCTTCGGCGCCCTTCACCGTTCCGTAGGTGCCACCGGCGGGCTGGCCGTGCAAGTACTGGTTGAGCGCCTTGACGAGTACCTGATTCACCAGGGTCGACTTCCCGGAACCGCTCACGCCGGTCACGCAGGTGAACGCACCGATCGGAAAATCGACGTCGACGCCCTGCACGTTGTTGGCGCGCGCGTTCGTGACGCGCAGCCACGCACGCGGCGCGCGCCGGCGCTTTGGAATTGCGATGAACTGCCGCCCCGAGAGATACGCTCCGGTCAGCGATTGAGGATTATCCAAAATGGCCTGCAGCGGACCGGCGCTAAGGATCTCGCCGCCCTCGGCGCCGGCGCCGGGGCCGATGTCGACGATCACGTCGGCGGCCCGCATCGTATCCTCATCGTGCTCGATGACGATGAGCGTGTTGCCGATGTCGCGCAGCGTTTTCAGCGTTGCCAACAGCCGGTCGTTGTCGCGCTGGTGCAGACCGATGGACGGTTCGTCGAGAATGTAGAGGACGCCGACGAGCGCGCTGCCGATTTGCGTCGCGAGCCGGATGCGCTGCGACTCGCCGCCCGAGAGCGTGGTGGCGCTGCGCGACAGGTTCAAATAGCCCAATCCGACGTTTGCAAGAAATCCGAGGCGCGCGCGGATTTCCTTGAGGATTTGATGCGAGATGAGTTCCTCGCGCTCGTTCGGGTTGAAGGCGCGGAAAAATGCGTCCGCCGCTTCGACGGACATGCTCGTGAGTTCATGGATGCTGCGGTCGGCGATCGTTACGGCCAGCGCTTCGGGCTTCAGGCGCGCGCCTTTGCAGACCGTGCAGGTGGAGGCGGACATGAACTTTTCGATGTCTTCCTTGACGTACTCGCTCGAGGTTTCGCTGTAGCGCCGCTGCAGGTTGTTGACGACGCCCTCGAACGCAGCCTCATAATCCCACGTGTGCCCGCTCCGCGATTCGTACGAGAAGCGCTGCTTCTTCTCGGTGCCGTAGAGAATCAGATCGACGAGGTCGGCCGGCATGTTCTCGATGGGCGTCGTCGTCTTCACCCGGCGCGAACGCAGCAGCCGCTCGACCTGCTGCATGTAATACGGGTTCATCGACGGAAAACGCCCCGTCCCGAGCGACTTCGACCACGGCACGATCGCGCCGTCCGCGATCGATTTCGTGCGGTCGGGGATGACCTTCCACTCGTCGATCTCGATCTTCGCGCCGAGACCGCTGCACGCCGGGCACGCGCCGAACGGCGAATTGAACGAAAACAGCCGCGGCTCGAGTTCCTGAAACGAAAGCCCGCAATACGCGCACGCGAACGACTCGCTCATCGTGAGCTCGTACCAATCCTTCGTGCCCGGTTTCGTCGTGTCGTTAGGCACGGCGATCGCGCCGCCCGCCGGCTGAACGGCGTTGACCGCCTCGTACAGCACCGTCACGATTCCGGATGATAACCGCAGCGTCGTTTCGACCGAATCGGCCAGCCGCTTGCGAATGTCCGATTTGATGACCAGCCGGTCGACGACCACCTCGATCGTGTGCTTGCGCTTCTTGTCCAGCTCGATCTTGTCGCGCAATTCGCGGATCTCGCCGTCAATGCGCACGCGCGCGAACCCCTCACGCCCGATCTCCTCGAACAGCTTTTGGTACTCGCCCTTCCGGCCGCGGATCATGGGCGCGAGCAGCTGAATGCGCGTGCCTTCCCGTAACGCCGCGATCTGATCGACGATTTGCTCGCTCGTCTGCGCGCCGATCTCACGGCTGCAGTTGTAGCAATGCGGTTTGCCGACGCGCGCGTACAAGAGGCGCAGATAATCGTAGATTTCGGTGACGGTGCCGACGGTCGAGCGCGGGTTGCGCGACGTTGATTTTTGATCGATGGAAATTGCGGGAGACAGGCCCTCGATGTAATCGACGTCGGGCTTTTCCATTTGGCCCAAGAACTGACGCGCGTACGACGAGAGCGATTCCACGTAGCGCCGCTGGCCCTCGGCGTAGATCGTATCGAAGGCAAGCGAGGACTTGCCCGATCCGGACAGCCCCGTGACCACGATCAGCCGGTTGCGCGGCAGCGTCAGATCGATATTCTTGAGATTGTGCTCGCGCGCGCCTTTGATGACGATCGAGTCGAGTACGCGTGAAGACGCCGGCGACATATCCGCATCTTCAACCCCGGCCTTCCCGGAACCGTTGCGCGAGCTTTGGGGCTTGCTTGTTACGGCGCGAACACCGCGCGTCCTAGACGGCGCTCGTGGGCGGGGTGATATCGGGTGCGTTGCGCGCCGACAGATATTCGCCGACGATCACGAGCGTCGTGTACGCGACGACGGCCTGCGTGATGACGTTCCCGATGATCGGTCCGATCAGGGGAATGAAGCGCAGCGGCAGCGAGATCAGCGCGGCGCACAAACCGATGACGAACACGAGCACGATGATGATGAGCGTCGGAACGAAGCGCTTCGTCGCAATCGAAAATGACTGGCTGAGCGCTGCGGTCGCGGGCAGATTGCTGAGCACGACCGCCGGCACGGTGTAAATCGCGAAGAACAGGAAGATCAGCCAGCCGATGCCCAGCGTGAAAATCGCCAGCACAACGCCGATCACGCCGAGCAGCAGCAGCGCGACCAAGAGCCGCCCCGCGTCCTCTTGGAACGCCGCGGCACCGTCGGCCAACGTTGTCGTTCCGCTCCGCCACGCCGCGCCGGCCATCCCCACGGTGTATGCCTGCGTAACGAGATATGCAATCACGCCGATGGCGCCCATGATCAAGCCGGCGCCGATCGCGCGGCCGGCCGCGCCCATTGCGGCGGTCGGATCGCCCGACGAGTAATCCACGTGAGGGGTGACAAAAAACGCGATGATACCCATCGCAATGCCGACGACGATGCCCGGAATGAGGATGACCGGGTTCTTCGTCAGCAGGGTCCAGGCGCGCGAGAAGATGTTCTCGACCGTATCGGACTGCTGCACGGGGCCTCCTCTACAACGGCGAAAATGACGAAAAAGAGGACGATCTCTTAGGACGGGGCGTTCCGTGCGCGCATGCTCCGCCCTTCAGGTGACCGAAGCGGCAGCACCGCCAGCACGTCGGCGATCGTCGCCACCGTCGCGTCCGGCGGCCGGGCGCCCTCGGGCAGCGGAATCGCGTGGACGTCCACCAGCACGGTGAACAGACCCGCGTTCTGCGCGCCGACGATGTCGCGGTCGTAACGGTCGCCCACCATCGCTGCCCGTTGCGGCACCGTTTTGAGCACGTCGCACGCGTGCCGGAAGATTTGGGGATCCGGTTTGACCATGCCGATCTCGTCGGCGAGAAAGAGCGCGTCGAAGTGCTCAGTGAGGCCGAGGCGCGCGATCTTGTCGTGATGCGTTGCGGCGAAACCGTTCGTCACGATGCCCAGCCGGCAGCCGCGGCCGCGCAGCGTCGTAACGAGCTGCAACGCACCCGGCGAAAGCTCGAGTACCTCCGACCGGTACGTGCCGTAGTCGCGGGCGCAACGCTCGGCCAGGGCCACATCGTCGACGCCCGCGGCGGCGAGCGCGTCGTGCCACATCTGCACGCGCGTGTCGATGATGCCGGCGCTGAGATGTTCGACGTTCAAGGCCTTCCAAAATGCCGACGCCTCCGCGACGTACGCGCGCAGCAGCGCACCCGGATCGACCCGGTGCAGCGCGGCGACGTCTTCGGCAACTCTCCGCGCCGCCGTCTGATACGCGGCGGTATCGTCGTGCAGCGTATCGTCCAGATCGAAAAGCACCGTGTCGATCGTTCTCAAAATTCGACTCGAAAAGAACGGAGTGCAAACGGCGGCAGCGCGAAGCGCAGCGTCTCTTCCGCAATGGTCACATCGCCTTCGACAACCCGCTCGCAGGCGTCGACGGCGCACGCGCGCCGCATGCGTCCGCCGCAACGCAGCGCGACGTCGCGCGCGACGCCGTCGCACTCGCGCACGCGAACGATCACGCCCGCGCCGTCGTCGGCAGGTTTCGCGGCAACGATGAGAACGCCCGCATCGTCGGACGAAAACAAACGCACGCGCTCGACCCCGGCGTAGACGTTCCACGCCGCCTCGAGCGCCGAGGGCAGGGCGCCGGCCGTTGGTGCCAGCGCATACGCGATCCGCCGTTCGCCGCGGTCCGCGGCGGGATCCGGCCAGCGCGGCGAACGCAGCAGCGACATACCTAAGCGCACGCCGCCGTCGCGCAGTCCGGCCGCGCTCCAGCCGTACGTGTCCGGCGCCAGCACCGCGCAGCCGCGCGCGCCGTCGTCAACGAGCGCCCAGCGTTGTGCGGGCACCTCGTACTTGGCGCGCTCGGCCGGCGTCGAAGGATACACGCTGCGCACGAGGGAGCCGTGCGGCTGACCGTAGCGCACCTCGCGCGCCGGGACCGCAAGGCGGTGCTCGACGCGCAAGAACGTACGATCCTCGCGCCAGTCGACGGCGACTTCGACGCGCAGGTACGGTTCGGCGGCTCGCAATTCGATCCGCATTTCCGCACTGGAACGCTTCCCGATCGTGAACCGCACCAGGAGGCCGTCGTCCTCCACGCGCGCGCCGCGTGGCCGTACGCGGACCGCGCGACGCAGGTACGTGGCGTCGAGATTCCAAGCGTCCCAACGCGCCGGCTTGTCGACGTAGGCGGCAAGTGCGTTCGCGAGCGTTGCAATGTTCGGGCCGCCGGCGGCTGCGAGTTCGATCACGATGCCGTCCCGGCGCACGCGTGCGTGCACGAATTCATTGTCGAATGTGAACGCTTCGCCGTCGGGGTGCGGCGCGAGCGGCCGCGCCGCCTGCATCCGGAGGCCGGCGCGCGGTAGGAGCGAGCTCGCACTCGCGTGGACGCGTTCGACGATGCGGTCGGCGCGGTCGTATTCCGCATGAACGTCGGCGTACACCGCGCCGATGCTCGAACCGGCCAGCACGTCGTGGAACTGGTTCCGCAGGACGATCGTCCACGCCGTCCGCAAATCGGTCAACAACGGCGTAACGACGGCCGGCGCAGCGCGCACGGCCACGCACCACGCGCAGGCTTCTTCAGCCGCGTCGAGCGCGCGCTCGAGCGCGGCATTACGCGATTTGACGTCGCGATGCGTCGTGTACGTGCCGCGATGCGTCTCCAAATACAATTCACCGGAATAGGACGGGAGCGCCGCGGCGTCGAGCGACGCCAGCCATGTCTCGACCGGCGTCCAGCCTTCGGGCGCGACCGCGGCGATCGCCTCGTCCGTCGCGCCGCCGCCGCCGTCGCCGAACCCGACGACGAGCGGTTCGCGCCGTTCGCGCGCGCGCCGGACGCGCCCGTCGTCAACGCCGCCGTCGTAGCGATCGAGGACGGCGGCGGTGAGCCGCGCGCCGTCGTCGCCGCGCCACACGAATTGCGGATACGGCCAGCGCGTCGACTCATTCCATTGCAGCTTCGTCGTAACGAAGCCGGTCGCGCCCGCGTGCGCCGCGAGCGACGGCAGCGTACTAGGAAAACCGAAGCTGTCGGGCAGCCAGACGACGCGCGCGTCGACGCCCAGTTTCTCACGCGTGTAGCGCATGCCGTACGCGAGTTGACGCAGGATCGATTCGCCTGAGGGCGCGTGCATGTCCGGTTCCACCCACATCGCAGCCACGCCGGCGTCCCACCCCCTGCCGGCGCGCGCCCGCACGCGTGCGAACAGCGCCGGATCGTCGGCCTCCACCCACGCGTAGAGCTGCGGCTGGCTTTGCGCGAACACGTAGCGGCCGGCTTCGACCTGACGGATCGCCGTCGCAAACGTGCGCAACGCCTTGCGCCGGGTTTGCGCGTACCGCCAGAGCCACGCGACGTCGAGATGCGCGTGTCCGACCGCGACGACGCGCACGGCGGCGTTTGCAGGTTCCGCCGGAACACCGTCGACGGTCAGCGTTGTCGTCGGGCGCTGCCGCGCGCGCGCCAGCATGAGCCGCCACAGCAGTCCGCCGCGCGACGGCAGGCCGGCGACCGGCAACGAACGTTTTTCAACCTCCAACGTCACCTCACGCGAGCCGGGCTGCGGCGTTACGCTGCACGTGCGATGCTGCGCGTCGAAGGCGCCGGCGACCGCGCCGTCAACGCGAAGCAGCGCGCCCGTGCGCGTGCCGTAGCGGATTCGCACCGGACGACCGGAACATTCCACGCTCGCCCTGAGCGTGACCACATCCTCCGTCTCGGCGCGCCGCTCGAGGCGCAGCCGCATCAAAAGACTTTGATGAGGACGTCGTTCGACGTGTTGCAGTCGTTTCGCGCGGCGTCGCCGTTCGCGAGAACGTAGCGCACGGTGACGGGCAACGGCGTCTTGCGCAACGCGCTCGCGCGGTCGGTGGCGAACGCGACGATGTACGCGACGCCGGCTCCGAGGGCGGGCAACGGTTCGCGCGCGACCGGCATTCCGTTTTGGACGAGTTCCGCACGCTGCGTGATGGCGGATGTCTGCGCTTGTGCGCCGGCGTTGGTGATGGTCGTCGTGATCACATAGTGGTCCGGCGCACCGCGCTTCTTGACGAGCTTCAGGCGGATGTCACTGACGGCGGGATCCGCGCCGGCGCAGGGTGGACCCGGCGTGGAAGCGATGGCGACCGCGACGAAAAGGGCAAGCATCGTGGCTTCTCGCTGGGGCGGGGTGTCGTCTCCTGCCCTTCAGCGCGCAAGAAACCGCCGCAGCGCAGCGATGGTCGCCGCAGGCTGCTCGCGTTGAACGAAGTGACCGCAACCGTCGAGGATCTTCAGGTCGTACGCGCCGGTGAAATACTGCTCTTTGCCCGCGGCGGAACCGTGCAGCGTCGCGCCGTCGTCGCGACCCATCAGTACCAGCGTCGGAACGCCGATCTGCGGCTGGCTTTCGATGACGGCGCGGTCGCGCGCATAGAGCGGATCGCCCGCCGTGAAACCCCAGCGCTGACGGTACGAATGCAGCACGACATCGACGAAGTTCGCCGACTCGAACGACTCCGCGGTCGCAGCGTAGACGGCTTCGTCGAAGTTCCAGCCGGGCGACCACGTGCGCCAGAGGTCGCGGCAGAAGGCGCGGCGGTCGTCGCGCAGCGCGGCCTCCCCGCGCGGCGTCGCGAAATACCACTGATACCAGTACGCGCGCAACTGGTCGACGTCGAGCCGCTGCGCGGCGACGTTGGTAGCGTATGCGACGGCGAGGGCACTCAAACTGAGGAGCCGTTGCGGTGCGACGGCGGCGAGCGCGTACCCGGCGCGCGCGCCCCAGTCGTGCCCGACGAAGTGGAAGCGCTCGATGCCGAGCGCTTCCGCGAGGTCCAGCACGTCGCGCGCGACGGCGGCGATTTCGCCGACGCGCGGCGCGTTCGGGAGCAATCGCGTGGCGCCGAAACCACGTACGTAGGGCGCGATCGTACGAAAGCCGTCTGCCGCCAGCGCCGCAGCGACCCGACGCCACGTCCGCGCGTCGTCCGGAAAGCCGTGGATCAGAAACATCGGGACGCCGTCGCGCGGGCCGCTCTCGTAATACGCGCAGTGCAGCGCGCGCGTCCGGATGCTATTCACCGTCGAAGTAGTCGACCTGCGGCGTGCTGCGGACGAGCGTCCCGGTTGCCTCCACGACGTGCTTGCCGGAATCGGGATAGTAGCACACGTCGCCGGCGTCCGTATCGGCGAGCATCACGACGGTGCACGGCGCGTCGCTCGCATTCCAAAGCCGGTGCGCGCCACGCTCGCCGGTCGGAAACGCGACGAAGTCGCCGCGCCGGAGCACAAACGTGCCGCCCGGCGTTCGCAGCGTCGGCGTACCGTCCCACACGAGGAACACTTCTTCTTCGGCCGTGTGCCAGTGATACGGGCAGAACGATTGGCCTGGTGCGAGCGTCGTGAGGCCGTAACCGAGTTTGGCCGCGCCGATCGTAAACCCGATCTCCGCCCAGGCGCCGTTGAACGGCGCCGGGTCGGCGGGGTCGCGCTGCGCGTGCAACTCGTCCACGTTGATGCGCCGCACGAGGACGCCGTCGCGCGCGTCGAGCATTGCGCCGAACACCTCCGCCGCGTTGCCGAGAACCGGCGCTCCATCGCCGACGAGCAGATGCCGCAACCGCAGCGTGCGCAGGGCGCGCGCCGACAGCGCGGCGCGAGCGGGGTCCGCGAGTTTCGCGTCGGGCATGAGGCGGAGCGAGCCTGCGGGCGCGCCCCAGAACGCATCGCCGCTGATCGCCGCGCGCAGGCGCGGCGCAAAGAGCACCATTTCGCCCGGAGTCTTAAAACCGTCGAGCACGATGACCCGCCATCCGAAAACGTCGTCGTCCGTCGTCACCGTGCGGTCGACAGCGATGCCGAGCAGGGGCGCATCGGGCGCGCTCGCGATGACCGGCGCGCTGAATTCGCGCGCAAAGCGCGACGCCGCACGCTCGTGATCGCGATTGGTGATCACGACCGCCTGCGGCCGGGCCTCGCCGCACCGCGCGAACACCGCATCGTCGTCGGGATCGAGCGGATCGACCACGAACGAGCCGCCGGGACCGGTGACTAGAAACGAATTGAAGTACATGGCGCGATCCGCTTGCCAGCGCGACCACATCCAGACGCCGTCGACTACCGTTTGCTGCATCCCGCTAGCATACGGGTGAGGCGAGCCACCTTCCCACGACGGAATGCAGGTCGGAAAGCCCAACGGGCTTCGCCATGTAGTCATCCATGCCCGCGGCCAGGCACTGCTCCCGGTCCTCCGGCCGCGCGTTGGCCGTCATCGCGACGATCGGGATCCGGCGCCGCGTTCGCAGTTCGCGTTTGCGAATTTCCGCCGTCGCCTCGAAGCCGTCCATCACCGGCATGTGACAGTCCATGAGCACGAGTTCGTACTCGCGTCCGCTCATCGCGGTCAGCGCTTCGCGCCCGTTGCCGACCGCCGTGGCGTCGAAGCCGAGCTTGGCGAGCTGTTTCAGCGCGAGCCGCTGGTTGACGGCGTTGTCCTCGACAAGCAGGATGCGCTCCGCGCGCGACGCGATGCCGGCCGCCGCCGGGGCGGCGGGAAGGGGCGGCGCGACGATCGACTCGATCCGCTCGTGAAGGGCTTGTGCGACGCCGTCGAAGAGTTCCGACTGGCGGATCGGCTTGATCAAATAATCGGCGAAACCGGCGTCACGCGCGACCTGGGACTGTTCGTCTTCGTCATACGCGGTCACGAGGATCAGCGCCGTTGCCGCGACGCGCTCGTCACTGCGCACCGCACGCGCGAACGCGACGCCGTCCATGTGTGGCATGCGCAGGTCCACGATCGCAACGTCGTACGGTTCGCCGCGCAGCGCGGCGCGGACGAGTGCGTCCTTGCCGGCGAAACCGTCGGCCACGGTATCGCCGCGCATGCCCCACGACTGCAAGTAGCGCGAAACCACTTCGCGGGCCGCGGCGTCGTCGTCGACGACGAGGGCGCGCGCGCCGCGCACTGAGTCGCCGTTTGCCGCCACACGCGGAGCGCTGGTGCCGGCCGCAAGCGGAACCGCGAACCAGAAGGTCGAGCCTTCGCCGGCAACGCTGCTGAGCCCGATCCGGCCGCCCATCATCTCGACGAGGGAACGCGAGATCGCGAGACCTAAACCGGTGCCGCCGTAGCGGCGCGTCGTGGATCCGTCGGCCTGACGGAACGGCTCGAAGAGAACCGCCTGGGCTTCATCCGGGATACCGATTCCCGTGTCTTTGACGGAGAAGCGCACGCGCAGATCGCCGGTGTCGCCGGCTTCGGCCAGCGCGTACACGACGACGCTGCCCCTGTCGGTGAATTTGACGGCGTTTCCGACCAAATTGAGCAAAATTTGACGCAGCCGGCCTTCGTCGCCGTTCAGCATCGCCGGCAGCGACGGGTCAACGTACGAAAGGAGCACGACGTTCTTGGCCTGCGCCTCCGCCGCCAGCAGCGTCGTCACCGACTCGATGAGCGGCGTCAGCTCGAAATCGGCACGGTCCAACTCGAGGCGGCCGGCTTCAATTTTCGAGAAATCGAGCATATCGTTCACGACCTGCAGCAGCGACATGGCCGAGGAACGGACCGCTTCCGCGTACTCGCGCTGCTCCGGCGTGAGCGCCGTTTCGATCAAGAGTTCGCTCATGCCGATCACCCCGTTCATCGGCGTGCGTATCTCGTGCCCCAGCGTGGCGACGAATTCCGATTTGAGACGCGATGCGTCGTTCGCGCGCGTCAACGCCGCGTGCACCGCCGCCTGGCGCTGCTCGAGGAGGCCTGCCATCTCGCGAAAGGTTCCGTCCAATTGCGCGATCTCGTCGTTGCCGCCCAGCGGAGCGGCGCCCGTCATGCCGTTTCCGAACGACACCGCCCGGTCACGCACGACATTGATGCGGGCGATGAAGGAGCGGGCGAAGGCCCAGCCTGCGAACACCGTCAGCAGCGCACCGAGCAGCGCGCCGACGCCGAGGCCGAGGCTGTAGCGCCGGAACAGTTGGTCGAGCGCCGCGCGGCGCCGGCGAATTTGCGTCTCCTGGTCCCCAGTGAGGGCGGCGATCGCGGAGCGAAACGCACGCAGACCCCGCAGCCGAGCCGGGTCCAGCCGGCGGCGGCCCGCCTGAATCTCCGTGGTCATCAGCGCGATCTCGCCGCGCAGCGCGCGCACGACGGCGTCGCCGTCGCGCCGGGCGCGGGCATCGTCCGCCATCGTCGGAAGAACCGCCGCCGTAGCGGTCGCAGCCGCGGCGGCGCGCTCGAACGCGCGGCGCGTGGAGGGCTCGTGGCGTTCGGAGTATGCGTTGACGGCGATTTCCGCATCGACGACGGCGACGCGCACCGCGCCGGCCCGCATCAGCAGCGCCGTGGACGCGCGCAGATCGACCATCAGCGCATGCACTTGGTTGCCCACGTACAGGGCGGCGCCGAAAAAGCCGGCCAGCAGCAACAGCGGGGGCACGACGATCGAAACAATGCGCCCGCGAATGCCGAGCTTGAGACGGCTCATTACCTCAGTGTTCGGCGGCGTACCACGTTCGATTGAGGGCGAATCCCTTAACCCAAACCTTACGTTCCGATGAGCTCGCGGAGCGCGTGCTGGAAAATCTTCGGCGCTTTGCCTTGGAACAAAATGCTCTCGTTGCCGCCGATTTGTTTGCGCAGCTCGACCAGCTCGTCGCGCAGCGCAGCGGCTTTCTCGAACTCGAGATTGCCGGCGGCTTCTTTCATCTTGCGCTCGACGTCGCTCGCCATTGCGAGCGCGACCTCGCGCGGTACTTTCTCGGCGCGCAACGCATCCGCCGCGCCCGCGACGGGCGTGCCGACCAAGTCGAGAATGTCGCGGACTTCTTTGCGGATGGAACGCGGTTCGATGCCGTGCTCGGCGTTGTATGCAACCTGCCGTTCGCGGCGGCGCCGCGTTTCGCCGAGCGCGCGCGACATCGACTCCGTGACGACGTCTGCATACATGATCACTTTGCCCTCGACGTTGCGCGCCGCGCGGCCGATCGTCTGAATCAATGAGGTTCCGGAACGCAGGTAGCCCTCTTTGTCGGCATCGAGGATGCCGACGAGCGACACTTCCGGCAAGTCCAGCCCCTCGCGCAACAGATTGATGCCCACCAGTACGTCGAACTCGCCGCGCCGCAAATCGCGCAGGATGGCGATGCGCTCGAGCGTTTCGATCTCGCTGTGCAGGTAGCGCACCTTGATGCCGTTCTCGAGCAGATAGTCGGTAAGGTCTTCGGCCATCTTCTTCGTGAGCGTCGTGACGAGAACGCGCTCGTTTTTCTCGGCCCGGGTGCGGATCTCGTCCATCAAGTCGTCGACCTGATGGCGCGTCGGACGCACTTCCACTTCCGGATCGACCAAGCCGGTCGGCCGGATGATCATCTCGACAACCTGGCTCGACTTCGACATCTCGTACGTCGCCGGCGTGGCCGAAACGTACACGATTTGTTTGACGTGGCGGTCGAACTCGTCGAAGGTCAGCGGCCGGTTGTCCAGCGCTGACGGCAGGCGGAAACCGTGCTCGACGAGCGACTCTTTGCGGGAGCGGTCGCCGCCGTACATGCCGTGGACCTGCGGCAGCGTGACGTGCGACTCGTCCACCATGATGAGCCAGTCGTCCGGAAAGAAGTCGAGCAGGCACCACGGCGTCGAGCCCGGCTCCCGACCCGCGAGGTGCCGCGAATAGTTTTCGACGCCGTTGCAGTAACCGACCTCGCGCAGCATCTCGAGGTCGTAGCGCGTGCGCTGCTCGAGGCGCTGCGCTTCCAGCAGTTTGCCGTTGTCTTTAAAGTACTTCAAGCGCTCGTCGAGTTCGAGCTCGATGGCCGTAATCGCGCGCCGCAGCTTTTCCTCCGGCGTGATGTAGTGCTTGGCCGGAAAGATCTTCAGCTCGTCCTTCGACTGCACGTACTCGCCGGTGAGCTGGTTGACGACGTTGATCGCTTCGATCTCATCGCCGAAGAATTCGATGCGGTGCACGAGCTCCTCATCGACGCCGACGAATTCGAGCGTGTCGCCGCGCACGCGGAAGGTGCCGCGCACCAGCGTGAGGTCGTTGCGGCGGTACTGCATGCCGACCAGTTTGCGCAAAAACTCGTCGCGGTCGATGGTATCGCCGACTTTGATGTCCGCGGCGAGCTCCATGTAGTCGGCGGGCGATCCGAGACCGTAAATGCACGATACCGAAGCGACCACCAGCGTATCGCGCCGCGTCAGGATCGACTGCGTCGCAGAATGCCGCAACCGCTCGACCTCGTCGTTGATCGAGCTGTCCTTCTCGATGTACGTGTCCGTATGCGCGATGTACGCCTCGGGCTGGTAGTAGTCGAAGTACGAGACGAAGTACTCGACCGCGTTGTTCGGAAAGAAATCGCGGAACTCGGCGCAGAGCTGCGCGGCCAGCGTCTTGTTATGGGAGAGCACCAGGGTCGGCTTCTGAACGAGCTCGATCGCCTTGGCCATCGCCATCGTCTTGCCGCTGCCGGTGACACCGAGCAGCGTCTGCGCCCGGTCCCCGCGCAGCAGACCCTCGGCCAGCTGCGCGGTGGCCTTGGGCTGGTCCCCGGCGAGCGCATACGGAGAAACAAGCGCAAATTGAGGCATGCCCGACGCATAACCCATCCGCCGATAGGTGCGATGCACGCCTCCGCAATCGTACGGACAATCGCAAACGCCCCCGCCGCTCGGCCACGCGCCGCGCCTGAGATGTTTCGATGAACGTCGCCGCACGAGACCAAAGTAGTTACGCGCGCCCTCGGGGAATGTAGCCGAGCCCGAACGCTGACGCGCGCGTCGGCCGGGGGGCGCCACGCGAAGCGTGGGGGGCGCGGAGCCAGGGGCGCAGCGCCTTTCAAACTTGCCTGGCAGCCAGCTCAAACCCGGAGATAACCAACACTTGATTCAGCCGCCGCTTCTGTTCAGCGGGACCTCCAACCGCGAACTCGCGGAAAAGATCGCCAAAC
This sequence comes from Candidatus Velthaea sp., assembly GCA_046262475.1. Classification (GTDB taxonomy): domain Bacteria; phylum Vulcanimicrobiota; class Vulcanimicrobiia; order Vulcanimicrobiales; family Vulcanimicrobiaceae; genus JBHEMQ01. The sequence continues at coordinate 28,181 of JBHEMQ010000007.1, read as the reverse complement.
GCATGTCGACGCGCGTCGGCAACGCGCTCGTCGACCGCTTCAAGAATGAAGAATGCCGGATCGAGATCCGCGAGAACGTCCGCGGCGCCGAGGTGTTCGTGCTCCAGTCGCTGTGCAATTCGCCCAGCGGCTCCGTGAACGACTCGCTCATGGAATTGCTGCTGATGATCGACGCGCTGCGCCGGGCGTCGGCGGACCGCATCACCGCCGTCGTGCCCTATTACGGCTACGCGAAGCAAGACAAGAAAACCAAAGGCCGCGAGCCGATCTCGGCCAAGCTCGTCGCGAACATGCTGGAGACCGCCGGCGCCGAGCGCCTGGTCACGCTGGATTTGCACGCCGCGCAAATTCAGGGATTTTTCAACATTCCGGTCGACAACCTCACGGCCGCGCCGACCCTGTGCAATTACCTGAAGCAGCAGAATCTGCAAGGCGACAAGATCGTCGTCGTGTCGCCGGACGCCGGCGGCGTGCCGCGCGCCGAGACGTTTGCGAAGCGCCTCAAGTCGACGCTGGCAGTCATCATCAAACGCCGGCCGGAGCCGGATGTCTCCGAGGTCACCCATATCGTCGGCGACGTGAGCGGCAAGATCGCCGTTGTGGTGGACGACATGATTTCGACGGGCGGCACGCTCGTGAAGGCGGCGGAAGCCCTCGTCAAACGCGGCGCGACCGACGTCTACACGCTCGCGACGCACGGCATCTTCGCCGGGGATGCCGCCAAGCAGTTCGCCAACTCGCAGATCCGCAAGGTGATCGTCACCGACACCATTCCGCGCCAAACGCCGCTCGACGGTGACGGCGAACGGATCGAGCAGCAGTCCATCGCGCAAATCCTGGCGGATGCCATCAAGCGCATCACCTCGAACCGCTCCGTTTCGGAGCTCTTTGCGCCCGAAGATCTGGAGGCGCCGCCGCCCGATGCGGGCGAGGACCCTTCCCGCGCGGCAGCTAGCGCCGCAGCGATTCTCACACCCGCCGCGGTATAAGCGAGGACATCATGGCCAAATCAGCCGAGCGCAGTGATGCGCTCACCATCGAAACGCGCGAAAACGTCGGCAGCACGGCCGCCCGCGCCGCCCGGCGCAGCGGGAAAATTCCGGGGATCCTGTACGGCCACGGCGATCCGACGCCGATCGCCATCGACGTGCGCGCCCTGGAATCGGTCCTTTCCGGCGGCCGCAGCCGCATCGTCGATGCGACGCTCGGCGGCAAGCACGACTCCGTGCTGGTCCGTACCGTGCAGCGAGATCCGGTGACCCACCGGCCGATTCACGTGGACCTTCAGCGGGTCTCGAAGGGCGAGGCGGTCACCGCGACCTTGCCGATCGTCACGACCGGCATCGCACGCGGCGTGCGCGACGACGGTGCCGTCATGGATACCGTCACGCGCCAAATCGATGTCAAAGGGCCGGCCGACCGCATTCCCGAGAACATCACCATCGACGTCAGCAGTTTCGGCGTGCACACGCACGTCAGCGCCGGCGACGTCGCGCTGCCGAGCGGATTCACGCTGCTGACGCCGCCCGACACGGTGCTCGTGTCGATTGAAGCTTCGCGGACCGCGCAACAAGCGGAATCCGCGGCGCCGGCCGAGGTCGCCGCGGACATCGCCGAACCGGCGGCAACGCCGCCCGCGTAGCCCATCGACCAGCTGCGCTTGATCGTCGGCCTCGGCAACCCGGGCCGGCGTTATGCCCGCACGCGCCACAACGCCGGATTCATGGTCGTGGACGAACTCGCGCGGCGCTGGGGCCGAGACGCCGACTGGAAAACGCGCGGCGACGTGCGCGAATTGGTGGACCGCCCGCGCGGCGCGGTTCTCCTCGAGCCGCTTTCCTACATGAATTTGAGCGGCGAGCCGGCGCAGCGCGTCGCTGCTTGGTACAAAATTGTACCGGAAGACATCCTCGCGGTCGTCGACGACCTCGATCTGCCGTTCGGCAAGCTCCGGATGCGCGCGCGCGGCAGTTCGGGCGGGCATAACGGACTCAAGTCGTTGATCGCCGTATTCGGCCAGGAATTCCCGCGACTGCGCGTCGGCATCGGCCGCGACCGGAGCGGCGATGCCATCGACCGGGTCCTGACGGCCTTCGACTCCTCAGAAGAGGAGCGGCTGACGCATGTTATCGACGCGGCGGTGCGCGGCATCGAGCTATGGCGAGAACGTGACATCGTGACCGCCGTCAATTTTGTCAACGCTTGGACACCTGTACTCTAAAGTTCAATCCCTGCCGAACCGTAGGATGAGGCATGAGAGTACTGGCGTTATCCGCGCTTGCAATGCTTGCGTTGGTCGGCGCCGGCACGACGAACGGTCACGCGCACGCCCCGATTGCACTCGATATCGTACGCCCGGTGAGCCCGAGTGTTCGCGTCAATGAAGCCGCGGCGCTCGTCGCGGACATCAACGTCGTACGTCTATCGGCGGGACTCGGGTCGCTTGCGGTCGACGACCGGTTGTCGCGCGCGGCGCTTCACCACGCACGCGATATGGCTTCGCGCAATTATTTCGGACACGAGAGCCCTGACGGCCGTTCGTTGATCGACCGCCTGGGCGACGTCGGCTTCACGTGGCATGTCGCCGCTGAGAACATTGCGCTCAACAGCGACGAAACCCACGCGCATCAGGCGCTGCTCGACAGTCCCGGACACCGCGCCAACATGCTCGACCCGCGCGTCCGGCTCGTCGGCGTCGCCGCTCTCAACGTCGGTCAAGGCAGCACTCTGTACGTCGAGGACTTCGCGCTCTAGGGCACGATTGGCCCATCGCCGGCGTTGTACGGGCTAATGAAGCCGTCAGCGCGGCGCGCGCGCTCGGGCACGCGCGCCGATTTGCCGAACACCGGGTATATCGCCTCCAAACTATGGAGACAGCGCGTATGGAGGCAGCGGCGATGAGCGAGTACGCCGGCCGAACGATGGTCTTGCGCGTCGATGAGCCGACGCTGGCCGCAGAATCGACGACGCTTTTCTCGGACCTCGCATTTTTGCGCGAACTAGGAGTCCGGCCGGTCGTCGTCGCGCCCACGGTCGAGTCGGCGCGCGCGGTCGTGCGGCTGATGAATCGCACGGGCGACACCGCCGTGGGCCTTTCGGGCGCCGACGCCGGTATGCTGCCGGCGGCGCACGGCGAGCAGCTCGGCGCGGTGCAGACGCGCTTGCTGCAGACGCTGCTCGGCGCGGGCTACGTGCCCGTGATCGAGCCGCTCGCGCTGGGCGTGTTCGGCACCGACGTCGCCGTCCGTCCGGACGACGTTGCCGGCGCGCTTGCGCAAGCGATTGCCGCGACCCGGGCCATCTTCTTTCACGACGCGGGCGGCGTGCTGGACCTGCAGACGCAGGTGCTCATCGACGAATTGACGCCGGCTGAAGCGCTCGCCCTCGCGGCGGAGCCGGGCCTCGAACCGCATCTGCGCGCCGCCGTCCGTGCCGCCGCACTGGGCGTGCGCGGCGGTGTCGGCGCGGCGCAAATCGTGGACGGCCGCATCGCGCACGCCGCGATCGTGGAGTTCCTGACGGCGCGCCATCTGGGAACGCAGGTTGCCGGCACGGTTTTGATGGCGTGAGCGCTCGCGCGATTCCCGCGCTCGCGAGCGCGGCGCTCGCCATGGTGCTGGCGCTCGGGCCGTCGGGCGCGCGGGCGCAGCTGGCAGGCAACGGTTTTCATGCCGGCGGTTCCATCGTCGTGCAAGCCAACGTGTCCGGCTCGCCCTTGACGATCGGCGGCAACGTCGCCCTCTATCACCGCGGAAACCTCTACCGCCTCGATCTGCTGTCGCTCGCATTTCCCGGTACGAATTCGGGTCTTAGTGCGGCGGCCGGAGCGCTGCTTGCGCCCGGCGGCGCAACCGTGATTTACGACGGCGCATCGGGCGCCATTACGGCATACTCCAACGCGAATCGGACGTATTATGCGGAAGCGCCGAAAGCAGCACCCGCGGCCTCGCGTCCCACCCCGTCCGCCGCAGCCCCGCCCGCCACCGATCCGCTCGAAACGCTCGCCGGCATCGCGCGGCAGCTGCGCAACGTGCAGCGCGCGTCGATCCAATTGACGGGCCACGGAACCGCCAATGGGCATCCGGTTTCGAACATCGATGTGCTCGTGCGGCGTCAGCTGCCGGGCAAACCGCTGGAAGACTATCACGCGACGCTTGCGCTCGCGGACGATCTCGACGGCTTTCCCGTGCAGCTGCTCCTCAGCAGCACGCCGCCGTCACCCAACAGCTTCGGCGGCTCGCTGCGGCTCGATCTCACGAACGTCGCGCGAGAACAGCCGGCCGATGCGATCTTCGCGATCCCGGCGGGCTTCGCGCGCGTCAATTCGATCGCCGACGTTCTGCGGCCGCCCGGCCGGTAAGCACGCGGTTCTTCAGCGAACGTAGCGCGGGCACGGATCGCCGGTTCCGCGCATCTCCGCCATGCGCGAACCGATCGCCGGATGGTCCGCGAAATACCAACTGAGTGAACGGCGATAACAGAGCGGCACCATGTCATCGTCGGCGCGGCGCACGAGAAAGCGCACCGCGGGCTCGGGCCGCGCCAGCGTCTGACGCGCGTCTTCATCGGCGCGAAACTCGATGCCGCGGGCGTACGCGTTGTACAGCGGCAGCATTACGAGCGCCACGCCGCCGAGCACCGCGCCGACCAGCGCCAGACGCGATACGGGATCGTCGTCCCGGCGGAATCCGATGCGGTCGCTGATGAGCACGGCGATGGCGCATGCAAAGACGAGCATCGTGACGGCGATGAGCGTCAACTTCAACACGTCGCCATGGCGGACGTGCGCGTCTTCGTGCGCGATCACGTAAGCGACTTCGGGGGGCGTGGCGCTCGCGACGAGAACGTCGCCCACCACGATGCGCGAGAACGGCCCGATGCCGACCGCGCGCGCGACCAGCGTGTGCGTTCGCAGCGACGACTTCGCGATTTCGACGGGCGCCGAGGCCTGCATGCGCGCAGGCGTCATGGGCGTGACGAGCGGGGACAGCAGCACCGGCTCGACCGCTACGATGCCGACGACGGCGACGTACAGGAAACCGATGACGAACAAATACCACAGCCGCGTGCGGTCGACGAGTTCGAGCGCGACGGTCACCACGACAGCGGAGCAAACGGCGTCCGCGGCCATGCCGAGCGCGTACTGTGCCGCCCACGCCGCCATCGGTTCCTCCGATAGGTCCGCGTTGAACGCGACGCGATACGCCGCAAACGCGAACGGTAACGCCGCGAGCGGAGCGAGGATGCCGAGCACCGCGCCGAAGGCGGCGCGCAGCGCGACGCGCGAGCGGACTCGGCGGCGCAGCGCATTGCGCAAGCTCGCGCCGTTGCCGGAACGCCACAACCATGCGAACGCCCAGATTTGGGCGAACGCCCACGCGAAGAACAAACCTTCGCGCACGTCCGTCAGCACGCGCGCGCTGTGCTGCCGCACGGGATCGACCAGCGTTTGGGGCGCGACGGTCAGGAGCGTGCGCTCGGGAATCGCGTCGATACGGCGGTCGAAGCGCGTGCGTGCGTCGGTTCCGGACCCGCGGGCCGTCGTCCCGGCCGCGAACGCCAGCACGACGGCAATGCAGCACGCAGCCGCGAAGCGGCGCACTCCGCTTCGCTCACTCCAGTTTGGCGAGCTCCTCGAGCAGAACCGCTTCATCCGGCTGCTCGCCCAGGTTGTGGACATCGATGTAGCGGATGATGCTCGCTTTGTCGATGACGAACAGCGCGCGCTCCGACATGCCCTGCGGGCGCAACACACCGTACTTTTCGGCGACCTCGCCATGCGGATAAAAGTCGCTCAGCAGCGGAAAACTGACGCCGCCGATTTTTTCGGCCCACGCGCGATTCGCGTGCGGCGAGTCGACGGAAATGCCCACGACCTGGGCATTCATCCCTTCGAATTTGGCGAGATTCGCCTCGTACGTCGGGATTTGGACGCTTCAGGTCGGGCTGAACGCGAACGGATAGAACGCGAGCACGACGTTCTTGCCGGCGTTGTCGCTGAGTCGCCACGGCTCGGAGCCGCTATGGCGCCGGAGTTCAAAGTCGGGGGCTTTGTCACCCGGTTTGAGCGTTTTGGTTTCGCTCGCCTCGGAGGTGCGGCCCTTGACGACGGCCATTCGGTAGTACCTTTCGATGCAATCGGATTCTGCGCCGCTCATTAGACTTTGCCCGCGTGAATTCCGTCCTCGCGCTTCTCAGGCAAGCACTTCGTCGGGAAACGTGCGGGCGTTCTCTTCGCTGAACAGTTTGCGGAATTGCTTCCAGCCGCGAAAGTTACCGGAGCCGGCCGCCGCGTCGGCAAGGGGCGTCGCGACGTGCTCGGTGGGGCTCCAGTGCCCGTTCGCTCCGCCGGTCATCAAGCGCTCGTACAGTTCCAAGTCTTTCGCTTGGTCGCGCCGCCCGTCGTGCGTGAGATACGAGACGCGCGCGCAACGCGCGACGCTGAGCTTGCACAACGTCTCGTCGTCCAGATGACGCTCGTCGTCGTGGACGAGCGGTAGATGCCAGCTTCCTTCGGGCACCTCGCGCGGTGCGCTCCGGCGGAACGCGCCGAGCATCGCCTCGGCGATGCGGTAGATCTCCGGTTGCGCGTCGGGATGGCAGCGCTGCGTGAAAAAGTTGGACCACTCGGTCGCCGTGACGATGACCGTGATCCATGCGAAGGGCTCGAGGATCCGGTTCACCAGCTGTTTGTGCAAATCGATGTCGGCATCGGAAAGCCGCTCCGCGCTCGCAAGCGCGTTGCGCAGCGCGCGCTCCCATTCGGCCGTCGCCGCCGTGCGCGCGCGCTCGTCGATTTCCTCACGCGCGCTCATTCCCGTCTGATTCCTGCCCCAAAAAACGGGCATCGCCGGCTCGTCCCGAACGGCCGCAATCATTTTTTTGATCGGGATTGCGCGCGAGCTCGCGGCGTTGCGTGAAAACACGCGGTGCGTCATCATCTCGCTGTGGATGAAGCGCGGATACCGCACTTCCATCGTGGTTAGCCGGACGCCGGCCGGTGAAATACTGTCGAGCAAAACGCGCGCCGAATAGCCCATGCACGCGCCTTCGCTGCGAGCGTTCCGAAACCGTCTGCGCCGTCAGTCGCCGAACAGCGCGCCGGCCATCGCACGCGAAGTTTCGAGCAGCGCGCGTGCCACCGCGTTGCTGCTCGTTGGTTGCCGCTCGTGAAGCCAGGCATCGATGAGGGCAAGTTGCGCGCCGGCGACCTGTGCGGCCGCCAACGCGGGCGGCACGGCATCGGGCCCAGGTGCGCCGCCCGAGCCGCGTCGACGATGCGCGAAACGGTACTCGATTTCTCCGGCGAGAAAGCCGGCGAGCACATCGCGGATGGGCGGGCGCAGCATCACCGCGGCGAGTTGCCGTTTGTCTTGAAAATGCTCGAGAACGGCGCGCACGCGGGCGGTGGAATCCGGTTGCTCGACGCCGCGCGCCAGAATCCCCAACAGCGGCCGGATACTCCGGCGCAGCACGTCATTCTTATCATCGAAGTGCGCGTAGAACGTCGACCGCGCGACACGCGCGCGAGCGACGATGTCGAGCACGGTGACGCGCCGATACCCGCGCTCGAGCAGGAGGTCGCGGAAAGCGTCCAGCAGCGCGCCGGACACGTCGCGCGCTTTGTCCGGCGGATTCGACGGCAGATCTGGTACGGTGTCGGCATGCTTCACGAGAGGCCGCTCCCCTCAGCCGTCCCGGACGGCGTCGTCGCCGGTGCCGTCATCCTCGGTTGCGGCGTGCTGTCCATCGCGGTTATCACGCACCACCCGGTCGTGCACGCGCACACGGCGGCGCAACTGATGCGCGCGATTGCGGAGACCGGCACGGCCAACCGGATCGTTCACGGGATGCTCATTGCCTTCATGTTCGCGCTTTCGTTCGGACTCTCGACGTTCGCGCTGCGGCAGGGAATGCAGCACCCGGCGAACGTCGCCGGGCTGATCGCCTATCTTGCCGGGGCCGGCGCCGTATCGTTTGCCGCGCTGATCGACGGATTCTTCATTGCCGCGGTAGCGGCCGCGAACGCGAACGCATCCGGGGCCGCACTCGCAGGCGTGGTCGCGGTCATCGCCGGCGGTGCCGCGATGATTCAAGTGCTGACGGCCTTTGGGTTCGTCGCGCTGTCGTGCGGCATCTTGCTGTGGTCGCTGCGCCTGGTGCGCTCGGCGGGATCCGTGCGGTACGCCGGCGTTTTGGGAATCGCGGCCGCCGTGATACCGCCCGTCAGCGTCATGACGTCCCGGCTGCACATAACGCCCGGGACGCTCGTTTCGACGCTGGTGCCGGAGGCGTTGTGGTACGCCGCGATCGGCACGCTCATGATTCGCCGCATTCTGTGAGGACGGGCCCCCTGAGAATTCTAGACCGCCGCGCTATCTCTCGGACGACAGCGCTTTCTTCGGCAGAACGCGGGCAGGGTTACCGACGACGCGTTCGCCGTCGGCAACATCGCGAATGACGACGGAGCCGGCACCGGTTGCTGCGCCGTCACCGATGCGAATCGGCGCGACCAGCGACGAATTTGAACCGATGAAGGCGTCGCGTCCGATTTCGGTGCGGTTCTTGTTCACACCGTCGTAGTTGCACGTGATCGTGCCGGCACCGATGTTCGCGCGTTCACCCACTTCGCTGTCGCCGACGTACGCGAGGTGGTTCGCCTTGGCGCCGTCGCGCATGACCGTATTTTTCAGTTCGACGTAGTTGCCGATGTGGACGTCGGAGCCGACGACGCTGTTGCCGCGCAAATGCGCGAACGGGCCGATGCGAACGTGATCGCCGACCTCGGAGTTGTAGATCGCGCTTTGATTCACCGTCACCGAGCGCCCGATCACGGCGCCGTACAGCTGCGAGTTGGGCCCGATGCGAGCCCCGCTTGCAATGCGCGACGGACCGCCGATCGTCGTGTTGGGGTAGATGACGGTATCGGTCTCGATCTGCAGATCCGGTTCGAGATAGGTCGTCGCCGGATCGACGATGGTGACGCCCGCACGCATGTGCGCCTCGCACAAGGTGCGGTTCAAAAAATCGCGCGCCTTCGCCAGCTCCACGCGGTCGTTGACGCCGAGCACCAGCCGATAATCGCCGCACTTGACGGGGACGACGCGTTTGCCGTCGCCGACGAGCAGGGCGACCGTATCCGTGAGATACAGTTCTTGCTGCGCGTTGTCGTCCGACAACCGGCCGATGACCCCGCGCAAAGCCGGTTCGTCAAAGGCGTAGATGCCGCAATTCATTTCGTCGATCGCCAGTTCGGGGGCCGAACAATCGCGCGCCTCGACGATGCGGGCCACGGTATCGCCGTGGCGCACGACCCGTCCGAAGTTCGATGGAAGCGGCATCCGGGCCGTGATCAAGCCGAGGGCGGCGCCGCGCTGTATCGCCGCCAACGCATCCTGGAACAGCGCCTGCGAAACCAGCGGCATATCGCCGTACGCGACGATGAGGCTTCCCTCGCCCGGCGGCAACGCCGCGAGCGCCGTTTGCACCGCATGGCCCGTGCCGCGCTGCGGCTCTTGCACGACGCTGCGCGCGCCGAACGAGGCGAGCAGCGGTGCGACCTCCGCATCGACGCGTGCGTTGGTCACGGTCACGATGTCGGTCACGCCGGCGTCGCGCAGCGCGCGCAGCGCGTACCACAGCATCGGCCGTCCGCAGATGTCGTGCAGCACCTTCGGCTGCGCCGATTTCATCCGCGTCCCCATGCCGGCGGCCAGCACGACGGCGCGCGCAGACGTCACGCGGCCTCCGGCGGCGGCGGCGTGCGCCACTCGTTCTGCTCGCGCGCCGTGACGCCGCCCAGGGCGTCGAGCGCGCCGCGAAAACGCTCGCGCACGATGTCGCGGCCCAGCACTTCCATCGCGTCGAAGAGCGGCACCGATGTCAAGCTGCCGGTCATCGCGACGTAGTACGCCCGGGAAACATCGCGAAATTTGCGGCCGAGCCGCACCGAGATGTCTTTGAGCACGCGCTCGACCGCGCTCTTGTCGAACACGCGTTCTGCGTCGAGTTCCCACATCGCGAGGGCGAGCGCTTTGCGGACGACCTCCGGCTCGAGCTTCGCTTCCAGCAGCTGCTCCTTCGAGACGGGCAGGCGTCCGGCGAAAAAGAATGCGGTAAGCGGGCCGAGATCGCTCAAGCGTTCCACGCGCGTATGCGCGAGTTCCGCGATCCGGCGCAGGCGCTCCGGTGCAAAACCCCACTGCGCGGCGCGAGCGATGAACGCGTCGAGCGGCAACGTGCGGACGTACCGCGCGTTGAGCCAGTCGAGCTTCGCGACGTCGAACACTGGCCCGCCCAACGCAATTTTCTGCAGATCGAAGCGTGCGATGAGCTGCTCAACATCCATGAACTCGTCGCCTTCGTCGGACGAGACCATCAGCAAACCGAGAAAGTTCAACAGCGCTTCCGGCAGATAACCGAGGCGCTCGTAATACAGGATGCTCGTCGGATTCTTGCGTTTGCTCAGCTTCGACTTGTCGGGATTGCGCAGCAACGGCACGTGCATCAGCGCCGGCGGGTCCCAGCCGAAATACTCGTAGAGGAGCAGGTGCTTGGGTGCGGACGAGACCCACTCTTCGCCCCGTATCACGTGCGTAATTTCCATAAGATGATCGTCGATGACGTTGGCGAGATGATAGGTGGGCATCCCGTCGGATTTCATCAGCACCTGCATGTCCACCGTATTCCATTCGATCTCGATCGGCCCGCGGCGCAGATCGTTCACGGTGCACACGCCGGACGACGGGACTTTCAAGCGCACGACGGACGGCACGCCTCGCGCGTCGAGCGCCGCGATTTCGTCCGGCCGGAGGCTCACGCAGTGCCCGTCGTACCGCGGCGGCTGCTTCGCCGCGCGCTGTGCGGCACGCATCGCGTCGAGCCGTACGGGCGTGCAGAAGCAGCGGAATGCAGCGCCCTGCGCGACCAGTTCGCGGACGTAGCGCGCATACAGTTCCATCCGTTCGCTCTGCCGGTACGGGCCGTGCGGGCCGCCCACGTCGGGCCCTTCATTCCACGACAGGCCGAGCCAGCGCAACGACGCGAGGATCGCCGCCTCCGACTCCGGCGTGCTCCGCGCACGATCGGTGTCCTCGATGCGCAGCACGAACGCGCCGCCGTGCTTGCGCGCGAACGCATAGTTGATCAGCGCGACGTACGCGGTCCCCACGTGCGGATCGCCCGTCGGCGACGGCGCGATCCGCGTGCGCACGGCTCTATCCGACGAGTTCACGCCGTTTGCCGCACTCCCGCTCGACGAAGGCGATGATGTTCGCAAGCGCGGCGCCCGGTGTGAAGATTTCGCGGACGCCGAGCCGTTTCAATTCGGCTGCGTCGTCGGCCGGAATCGTCCCGCCGCCGAAAAAAACGATGTCGCCGGCATCCTGTTCGCGCAGCTGATCGACGATCAACGGAAAGAGCGTCATGTGCGCGCCGGAGAGGATCGACAGCCCGATCCCGTCGGCATCCTCCTGGATCGCGGTCTGCACGATCTGTTCCGGCGTTTGGAACAAGCCCGTGTAGATCACTTCCATGCCCGCATCGCGCAGCGCCCGTGCGATGACCTTTGCGCCGCGGTCGTGGCCGTCGAGCCCCGCTTTGGCCACGATCACGCGCAGGGGGCGGCCGGCCATCTAGAACGCCGCCTTTTCCGTGTAGCGTCCGTACACTGCAACCATCGCATCGACGATCTCGCCCTCGGTCGCGAGCGCCCGCACCGCGTCGATGATGCGCGGCATGACGTTCTCGTCGCCCGCGCACGCCCGCGTCAACGCCGCGAGCGCCGCACCCACGGCGTCGCCGTCGCGGCCGGTGCGGACCGCCTGCACGTCCCGTGCTTGGCCTTGCTCGACGTCGCGGCCGATCTTCAGCAGATCGGGCGGCAGCTCTTCGTCCGGTCTCTCGAAGGCGTTGACGCCGACGATGATGCGTTCTTTGGTCTCGAGGGAGCGCTGGTAGCGATACGAAGCATCGGCGATCTCGCGCTGGAAGAAGCCGGCCTCGATCGCCTCGACGACGCCGCCGAATTCGTCGATCTGGCGGAAATAGTCTTCGGCTTGCTTTTCCATTTCGGCGGTGAGCGCCTCGACGAAGTACGAACCGCCGAGCGGGTCGATCACGTTCGTGACGTTGGTTTCGTAGGCAAGGACCTGTTGCGTGCGCAGCGCGATCTCGACGTTCTTTTCCGTCGGCAGCGCGAGCACTTCATCCATTGAGTTGGTATGCAGCGACTGCGTTCCGCCGAGCACCGCCGCCAGCGCCTCGTACGCCACGCGCACGATGTTGTTCTCGGGCTGCTGCGCCGTCGCGCTGCAGCCGGCGGTCTGCGTATGGAAGCGCAGCGTCCATGACCGCGGATCGCGCGCGCCGTAGCGGTCGCGCATGCGGCGGGCATAGATACGCCGGGCGGCACGAAACTTGCAGATCTCCTCGAAGAAGTCGATGTGCGAGTTGAAGAAAAACGACAGCCGCGGCGCGAAGCTGTCGACGTCCATACCAGCCTTCATCGCCGCCTCGACGTACGCGAAACCGTCAGCGAGCGTGAACGCGAGTTCCTGAACCGCCGTGGAGCCGGCTTCGCGAATGTGGTAGCCGCTGATGGAGATCGTATTCCACTTCGGCATCTCGTCACGGCAAAACCGCATCATGTCGACGATCACCCGCACGTGCGGGCGCGGCGGGAAGATCCACTCTTTCTGCGCGATGTATTCTTTGAGGATGTCGGCCTGAATGGTGCCGCCGAGCTGCGCGCGGGGGATCCCCTTGTTCTCGGCGGCGACGACGTATTGCGCGAGCGCGATCGCGGCCGGCCCGTTGATCGTCATCGAGGTCGTGATCTGGCCCATGTCGATACCGGCGAACAGCGTTTCCATGTCGCGGACTGAGTCGATCGCGACGCCGCACTTCCCGACCTCGCCGCGTGCGCGCGGGTGATCCGAGTCGTAGCCCATCAAGGTCGGCATGTCGAACGCGACCGACAAGCCCATCTGGCCCTGTGCGAGCAGAAAATGATAGCGCTCGTTCGTCTGCTTAGCGTTGCCGAATCCGGCGAACTGGCGCATCGTCCAGAGCCGCTCGCGATACATGTTCGTATGAATGCCGCGCGTGTAGGGAAACTCGCCGGGGACGCCGAGGTCGCTCGCCAGATCGAGCCCGGCAACGTCGGCCGGCCCGTAGAGCGGCTGCAGCGGCAAGTCGGAGATGGTGCGGTCCAGAGCTCCCGCTCCCGGCCCGCGCCGGCCCTTTGCGCGCTGCGCCTTCGCCTCGTAGCGTTCGCGCAGCTCGGTGTATTCCGGCGTTTCCGCCGGACCGAGGCCGGACGCGCGGTCGATCATCTTCGCCAAGGTGTGTCTCTCCTCGTCGCCGCTATGGTTCGCCCTACAGGTCCAATTTCCCAAGACCTGGCGCCGCGCGCGGCATTGCTGAAATGCGCTAGTCGTCCAGCAGCGAGGCGATCGCCGCTGCCGCGACCGCCGTCAGGTTGACGGCGGCGAGCGTCCTGAACAGAACGCGCTTGCCGCCGGCGGCCGCGCACGTGAACGCCGCCGCGCATCCCGCGAGCGGGAGCAAGAGGTAGACGCCCGCAAACCACGCTTGCCGCACCGGGAGCGGACTGTTTTGCGTGACACCGAGCCCAGCGAAAATACGCGCATCGAAGGCGCGAACGTGCGCGCCGGCAACGGCATCGAGCGCCTCGCCCATAAGCGCTACGCGCGCCGGCACCGCGCACGACAGCGCGACCGCCGCCGGCCAGAACGGCGCTTTCAACGGCGATCTCCCGTCATCAGCAACGCATCTACTTTGTATCGCAAAGTTGGGCGCGCGGTCAAGCCCGCGGGGGACTCGGCGTCAGCCCAAAAACGCGGCGGTTCGTGCTGCGAAGCGCTCGAACGCGGTGCGGTGCAGGCTGTGTCCTTCGCCGGTGTAGACGTCGAAGGTAACATGCGCGCCGCCCTGCGCGCGCACGTCCGCGGCATCGGCCGGCGACACGATCGACTCGGCCGGATCCGCCAGCGCCAGCAGCAGCGGTTTGGGATACGCGCGCAGCGCGGGGCGCAGATCCCACTTGCCGTCGTCCACGCCGTTCTCGTCGCCGAGTGCGAGGATGGGCGCAAGCGTCATGCTCCGGAGCGCATGCGCCTTGGCGTCGATCTCGATGGCCGGCAACTGCGCGTAGTACTCGCGGATCAAGTGCTCGCGTTCTCTGGACGGCGCATCGAAGAGCACGCGCAGTTCGTCGACGAAATCCGCGTACCACGTTCCGGGCGCCTGGTGAATCATCGGATCGACGGCCACGACGCGCTCCACCGGCAAACGCCGCCCGCCCAGGATTACGACGGCGCCGCCCCACGAGTGCCCGACCAGCGCATGGACGGGGGCGTCGAGCGCAGCGGCGACCCGCTCGAGATCGTCGACGCTGCGCTCGAGCGTCATCGGGCCGGCAACGCCGGCCGAATCGCCGTGGCCGCGCTGGTCGTAGGCAACGACGCGGTGATCGGCCGCAAAATGCTGCGCGAACCGCTCCCACGACTTGCGCGAACTCGTAATGCCGTGAACGCACAGCAGCACCGGGCCCGCTTCGCCCCATTGATCGACGTGCGTCGTTGCGCCGTCGCCCAGCGCGACCGTACGCTGTTTCGAGGGAATCATGCGGGGCGACGATCCTTGAAGGTGAGTTCCGCGATGCCTGACTTATCCAGCTCGCCCAGACCGTGCGCGACCATGGCGTCGTACTGCGCTTTCGTCGCGCGCGCCAGCGGCAAATCGAGGCCGGCGCCTCGCGCGAGATCGAGGGCGATGCCCGAGTCTTTAGCGGCATGGGCCGCCGAGAAATAGACGTCGTGTTCGCGCGCCTGCATATCCGCGCCGTCCGTTTCGAGCACGCGCGAATTCGCGCCGGTCTGACCGAAAATCTCGCGCAGCAGCGTGAGATCGAGCTGCAGCGCATCGCCGAGCGCGAGCGCCTCCGCGAGCCCGGCGGTATTGATGTTCATCAGCATGTTCACGAGCGCTTTGACCTGCGCAGCGCGGCCGGGGCCGCCGACGTAGCGCAGCGACACCGACATCTTCTCGAGCATCGGGCGCACCTCGTCGAACGCCGCACGGTCGCCGCCGCAGATCAAATACAACGTGCCCTCACGCGCCTGCGGAATGGAGCTTGCCATGCACGCCTCGACGACGCGTCCCCCGGCTGAGCGAACCCGAGCGTCCACCTCCGCGTGCACGCCGGGCGTGACCGTCGCGCAATTCACGAAGATCCTGCCGGCCGCCGCTGCGAGGAGCGATTCACCCTCATCGGCGTAAATCGCGCGCATCGCCGCGTCGTCGGTGACAACCGTGAGCACGACGTCCGCAGCCGCGGCAACATCACGGAGTTTCGCGAATCCGGTTGCGTCCAGTTCGCGCGCCAGATCCGCGACGCGCTGCGGCTCGACGTCGTACAGCGCGGTCACGGCGTAGCCGGCCTCGCGCAGCCGCCGCGCGATGTTCGCTCCCATGCGGCCCACGCCGACGATTCCGACGCGCTGTACCATCCTCGCTACAGTCCTTTCACGGTGGCGCGCACGCCGCTGCGCGCCCGGCGGTTACCCGACGCGCCCACCTCGTCGAGGACGCCGAAGCGGCGCAGCACGGCTTGCGCAGCGGCATACGGATCGAGACCGGGCTCGAGCGCGGCGATACCCTCCTCGATTTGTGTCTCCAGCGTTCCCGCGGCAAGCTGACGCACGCGGTGCGCGAAGGCGACGCGCCGCTTGTTGCGCAGTTCGCCGCTTGCCTTGAGATACTCGGCGTGCGCGAGCACGGCGTTCCACAGTTCCTCAATGCCTTCGCCTGCGAGCGCTTGGGTCGCGACCAGCGCCGGCACCCAGCCGCTGAACGAGAGCATTTCCATCATCGAGCGGATCTCGCGCTGCAGCTGCAGTGCCATCGGGTGGTCGCGCTTGTTCACGACGAACACGTCGGCGACTTCCAAGATGCCCGCCTTCAGCACTTGCACTGAATCGCCGCTGCCCGGCTGCAACGCCACGAGCGTCGTGTCGGCGATTTCCGCGATTTCGACCTCGGACTGCCCGACGCCGACCGTTTCGACAACGATGACGTTCTTGCCGAACGCATCCATGAGCGACACCGCGTCGGCGGTCGCGCCGGCGACGCCGCCTAAATGCCCGCGGCTCGCCATCGAAC
>JBHEMQ010000007.1:632-11986 GCA_046262475.1 Candidatus Velthaea sp. | reverse complement strand
GGGCGGCCCCGTCAGGCCCACGGTGATCGCCCGGCCGGTCGACGGATAGATTGCTTGAATCAACTGCGCGCCGCGGCCGGACTCACACGCGGAAATGGCACGGGCGAGCGCGCGACTGCTGCCCGTTTGGAACGCTGCAAGCAGATCGTCCATCGGCGGCGACGCATTCGGCACTAGGACGGATGTGCCCCGTAGCCAATTCACGCGGCCGAATGACGGCACACGGATACTATCGCACGCCGCACATCTGCGGCGACACGATTGTCTTCATCACGGAAGACGATGTCTGGACGACCACGGCCGACGGCGGCATCGCGCGCCGGCTCACCACCAGCGCCGGCGAGTGCTCCTTGCCGCGCCTCTCGCCGGACGGCGGAACGATCGCGTTCGTCGGCCGCGACGAAGGCCACCCGGAAATTTCGGTGATGCCGGCCGTCGGCGGGCCGGCGCGCCGCCTGACGTTCCTCGGCGGCGAAGCGGTCTACGTTTGCGGCTGGTCGCACGACGGCCGCGAGATCTACTTTACGTCCGACGCTGCCTCGCCGTTCATAAAAGAAACCAGCGCGTTCGCAGTTCCCGCGCAGGGCGGCCCCGTGCGCTCCTTGCGGCTCGGTCATGCGATGTCGTTTGCCGTCGATGCACGCGGTGCGACGCTGATCGGACGCAACGCGGTGGATCCCGCACGGTGGAAGCGTTACCGCGGCGGGACGGCTGGCCAATTGTGGGTCGACGCTGCCGGCACCGGCCTCTTCGAACGGCTGGCCGCGGAAATCGCGGGCAACATCGTCTGGCCGATGTGGCTCGGCGGCCGCGCCTTTTTTCTCTCCGATCACGAAGGGGTCGGCAACATCTATTCGTGCCGTCCCGACGGCGCCGATGTGCGCCGGCATACCGACGAGCGCGAATACTACGCGCGCTTTCCGTCGACGGACGGTACGCGCATCGTGTACGCCTGCGGCGCCGAGATCGTGCTGCTCGATCCGAGCGACGATCGCGTGCGGCGCATCCCGATCGAAACGCCGTCGAACGCGCCGCAGATTGCGCGGCGCTTCGTCGACGCGGGCGATTTTCTCGAGTCGTTCGAGCCGTCGCCCGACGGCACGTCGCTCGCGCTCGTGACGCGCGGGCGCGCATTTGCGATGCCGCTGTGGGAAGAGGCCGTCACCGAATACGGTGCGGAGGACGGCGCGCGCCGCCGCCGCGTCGCGTGGCTGCACGACGGCAAGCGCCTCGCGTACGTCGACGACGCTTCCGGCTACGAGCGCATCGCCGTTGAACCCGCCGACCGCGGCGGTCCGCCGCAGTACGTGACGAGCGCGCAGCTGGGGCGCATCACGGAGCTTGCGGCGTCGCCCGTCGACGATACGCTCGCCTTTTGCAACCAGCGCCACGAGCTTTTCACGCTGGCGCCGGGCGGCGAACCGCGGCTGGTCGATACGAGCCGCGGCTGGCGCGTGACCGATCTCGCCTTTTCGCCGGACGGCGCGTTCCTCGCGTACGCGTGGTCGCCCGCGCCCGAAACGGCGATTATCCGCATCGCCGAAATCGCGAGCGGAGAAGTTCACGACGCGACGAGCGCGCTGCGCACGGACCGCGCACCGGCGTGGGATCCGGAAGGCAATTATCTCTACTTCATCTCCACGCGCGACTTCAATCCGGTGTACGACGCGCTGCAATTCGACCTTAGTTTCCCGCACGCCATGCGGCCCTTCGTCACAACGCTGCGCAAGGACGTGCCGAATCCCTTCGTCCCGAAGCCCG
The DNA here is from genome assembly GCA_046262475.1 of Candidatus Velthaea sp. Taxonomy (GTDB): domain Bacteria; phylum Vulcanimicrobiota; class Vulcanimicrobiia; order Vulcanimicrobiales; family Vulcanimicrobiaceae; genus JBHEMQ01. The sequence continues at coordinate 10,225 of JBHEMQ010000007.1, read as the reverse complement.
CGCCCATCCACCGCGCGAAAGACGACCGCGACGACGACGCGGACGAGCGCGCCGAACCGGCCGCGATCGCCATCGACTTCGCGGGCCTGCCGCAACGCATGCTCGGCTTTCCGGTCGAGGAAGGTCACTACGATCAGATCGCAGGCCTGAAAGGCCGCGCCGTGTTCAGCCGTTTCCCCGTGCACGGCATCCGGCCGAACGCGCGCGACGGCGACGAACACGACCGCGGCGGAACGCTCGTCGCGTACGAATTCGAACAGCAGCGCGACGCCGTGCTTGCGGCGGACATCGATGACTTCGCCCTCGGCACCGACGGCCGCACGCTCGTGTACGCGTCACGCGGCAAATTGCGCGTGATCGACGCGAGCATCGATCTGCCCGAGGACGAGGAAGAGCCGAAACCGCCCGCTGAGACGAACCGCCGCAGCGGCTGGCTGGATCTCGAGCGCATCAGCGTGCCGGTCGATCCGCGCACCGAATGGCGCCAGATGTACGCCGAAGCATGGCGGCTGCAACGCGAGCAGTTCTGGGACGAGGACATGTCCGGCGTCGACTGGGACGCGGTGTTTCGGCGTTACGAACGCCTGCTGCCGCGCATTCGGACGCGCGTGGAGCTGTCCGACCTCATTTGGGAAATGCAGGGCGAGCTCGGAACGTCGCACGCGTACGAATGGGGCGGCGACTTCCGCGTGCCGCCGCAGTACAAGCGCGGTTTTCTCGGCGCGGATTACGAGTGGGACGCGGCCGCCGGCGGCTATCGCATCACGCGCATCTACCGCGGCGATTCGTGGGACCGCGACATGGATTCGCCCCTCGCGGAACCCGGTCTCGACGTCGAGCCCGGCGATGTAATCGCCGCGATCGGCGGCCGCGCCGTGACGCAGATTCTCGCCCCCGACGCGCTGCTCGTCAACCAGGCCGCGCGCGACGTGAGCGTCACGATCGTGCGCGGCGCCGATCGGCGCCGCGTTCTCGTGCGCACGCTGCGCGACGAGCGTCTGTTACGCTATCGCGCGTGGGTTGAAGAAAACCGGCGCATCGTGCACGAGCGGACCGGCGGCAAGGTCGGCTACGTGCACATTCCGGACATGGGGCCGTGGGGTTTCGCGGAATTCCATCGCGGGTTCTTGTCCGAGTTCGACCGGGCCGGACTCGTCGTCGACGTGCGGTACAATCGGGGCGGACACGTCTCACCGCTGCTGCTCGAAAAGCTCGCGCGCAAACGCGTCGGCTACGACGTGTCGCGCTACGGGCCGCCGGTGCCGTATCCGCCCGAATCCGTGCGCGGCCCGATCGTCGCGCTCACCAACCAATTCGCCGGTTCGGACGGCGACATTTTCAGCCACTGCTTCAAGCTGTACGAACTCGGGCCGCTCGTCGGCATGCGCACGTGGGGAGGCGTCGTGGGCATCAACCCGTACCATCGCCTGATCGACGGCACGCTCACGACGCAGCCGGAGTTTTCGTTCTGGTTCAGCGACGTCGGCTGGAACGTCGAGAACTATGGCACGGATCCCGACGTGGAAGTCGACATCGCGCCGCAGGACGTCCGCAACGGCGTCGATCCGCAAATGGACAAGGCGCTGGAGTTGATGGATGCGGCCTTGCGCCGGCATCCCGGCGCGCCCGTCTTCCACCCCCGCCCGAACCGGGCGCGCCCGGCGGCGCAGGCGCCTGCGGAGCCCGCCGTGCGCTGACGGCACCGATTTGACCCGGGGGCCGCTTCCTGCTAGAATACGCGGGCCGAAGCAGGACCCTCGGGTCCTCACCGGATGCCCTCGGGCGATCCGGTTCACTCTTGGGGGAACCGTCCCGGTACGGTTCCGTTCGTGAGCGGGATGCTTCGGCGTCGCCGCCTTTTTATTTTGCCGGAGGGCAAGCCATAGCACGACCGCTTCGTATCAACGACCAGATCCGCATCCGCAGCGTCCGCGTCATCGACGAGGACGGTTCACAGCTCGGCGTCATGCCGACCGAGAACGCGCTTGCGTTGGCCCGTCAAAAGGGGCTCGACCTCATCGAAGTTTCGCCGACCGCCATGCCGCCGGTCTGTCGAATCAGCGATTACGGCCGGCTCAAATACGAGCAGTCGAAGAAAGACAAAGACGCGCGCAAGAAGCAAAAAAATTGGGAATTGCGCGAGGTCAAGCTGCGGCCCAAGATCGAGACGCACGACTACGAAGTCAAAGCGCGCATGGCCGAACGCCTGCTCCAGGACGGCGGAAAAGTCAAAGTCACGATCATGTTCCGCGGGCGTGAAATCACGTACACGTCGTTCGGCAAACGGCTCCTCGATCGCATGTCCGCGGATATGTCGAATATCGCAACCGTGGAACGCGATGCAAAACTCGAAGGCAAGAACATGTTCATGATCCTGGCACCGCGCGCGGTGCCGCTCGGTCCGCCGAAGTTCACGCACGTGAAAGATTCGGCTGTCGAGGCCGCGGCCCGAAAGGACGCGGAGGAAGAAGAGATGCCGGAACCAGTCAACGTCGGGGGAGCAAATGCCTAAGATCAGGACCCATCGCGGAACCGCCAAGCGCGTGAAGGTGAGTGCGAACGGCAAGGTCATGCACCGCCATCAGTTCAGCGGCTGCGGTCACATTCTCAGCAAGAAGACCCGCAAGCGCAAGCGGAATTTCCGCAAAGACCAGCCTACGTTCGCCGGCGATCTGAAGCGCTTCGCGCCGCAGATTCCGTACTTGCTCTAACAGCGGAGGTTTTCATCGATGGCACGGATCAAACGCGGCGTCCACGGTCTGAAGCACCGCCGCAAAGTGATGAAGCTCGTCAAGGGCTTCCGCGCGGCGCGCCGCCGCAACTATCGCGTCGCGAACGAAGCGCTGCTCCATTCGCTGGCATACGCGTACCGCGACCGCCGAGTGCGCAAGCGCGACTTCCGCTCGCTCTGGATCTCGCGTATCAACGCCGCGGCGCGGCGTGAAGGCCTCACGTATTCGCGCTTGATGGCCGGTTTGAAAAAAGGCGGCATCACCGTCAACCGCAAGGCGCTCGCCGAACTCGCCGTGCACGATGCAGCGGCCTTCGGCCGGCTGCTCGCGGTCGCGAAAGACTCGCTGGGAACGAACACCGCGGCGTAACCGCCGCGGTCACGCCGCCAGCGGTTCGCAATCGACACTTAGCGCGGTTTGGCCTTTCGGGCCGATGACCCGTTACGTGCGGCAGCGGCGCGGACGAGCGTCTTGAAGGCGTCGGCATCTATGGTATCGCCCTCATGCAAATCGATCGCGCGCCTGGTGTTGCCTTCAAGGCTGGAATTGAAGAGTTTTGAGGGGTCGTTGAGCGAAGCGCCCTTCGCGAACGTCAGTTTCACGACGCTCTTGTACGTCTCGCCGGTGCAGATGATTCCATCGTGAGACCAGACGGGGACGCCTCGCCACTTCCACTCCTCGACCACGTCGGGAACAGCCTGTTTGATGAGCGCGCGGACGTGGGCGAGCGTCTTGCCGCGCCAATCGTCCAGTTCCTTGATCCTCGCGTCGATCAGCCGCGAAGGCGGTTCGCCCGTGGTCGTTGCGCTCTGTTTCATTTTGCTTGCACCTCACTGCGGCTAAGCGTCGATTGCTTCATTGCATCGACGTCGCGCGCGTCGCGTTTGTCCACGGATCGACCAGCGTTTTGATGCGGGCGGCGCGCCCTTCCACCATCGGCTGCAAACCGTCCGCGACGAGGCGTTCGAGCGGGATCGCCGACGGGGCAACGGCGGTCCAGCGTGACGGTTCGAGGCTGAGCAAGCGCGCCGCTTCGGGGACATCCTCCGCGCCGATCAGCGCGTTGGTTCCGACGACCTCGATTTCTTTGACGGTGATTCGCCGGACGTCCACGCTTATTTTCTGTTTCGCGATCCCGACGGATACGAGCCGGCCGCCCGGATCCACCGCCGCAACGGCCGCAGCGAAGCCCGCGTCGGTTCCCGTGACCTCGAAGACAAGCGTCGGAACGATGCCGCGCTCCGCCAGCGTCTGCGGAAGCTGCGCCGCGTCACCGGCGATCACGTCGCGCGCGCCGAGGCCGCTCGCGATCGCGAGCCGTTCCGCCGATACGTCGGCCGCGGTTATGCGCGCGCCGGATTCCGCCAGCGCATAGACGAGAAACGCGCCGATGCCGCCCGCGCCGAGCACCAGCACCTCTTCGCCGGCGTGCGGCCGGCCGCGGCGCAGCGCGTGCACCGCAATCGCCATCGGCTGCGCGAGCACGGCGACGTCGCCGGTGAGCCCGAACGGCGCCGCGCGGAACGCGATGTGCGCGGGCACGCGCACGTATTCGGCGAGTCCGCCGTCGCGATGCAAGCCGACCGTTGCGTACTGCGCGCAGATGCTCGTCCGGCCCGCGCGGCATTGCCGGCATTGCCCGCACCACAATGCGGCGCCGGTGACCGCGAAGTCGCCCGGCGCGAAGCCTTCGACGTCGTCGCCCGCGTCGTCCACGACGCCCGCGAACTCGTGGCCCGGAACGATGGGTCCGTGGTGCTGCGTGAGCGGATGCCGCGCGTGGAGCGGATACATCTGCGGCCCCGCGGCGAATTCGCTCGCGTCGGTTCCGCAGATGCCGTTCGCGTGCACCCGCAAGAGGAGCTCGCCGCGTTGCGGCACGGGCCGCGGCACGTTCTCGATGCGGATGTCGCGCGGCGCGTGATACAGGGCCGCGCGCATCGTCGCATTCACGCTATTGGCAAGCGTTGCATTGCGGGTAGGTCCGCGAATACACCGGTTCGCCCAGGAACTTCTGGCGATCGAACGTCCAGAACTGCGACACTTTCGGATACGTCTGAACGACGACGTTCTGCAGATGGCCGCCGCGCGTTTCGACGCGCCGGATGTATTCGTTCTCGACCGGGTTGCCGAGCGAGTCGAAACTGAGCGGTCCGCGCGGCGCATCGGTCAACGACAGGCCTTTGACGGCTTTGATGAAGGCCTCGCCATCGGCGACATCGCCTTTGACCGCCTGCAATCCGCGGTCCAGCAATTGCGCCGCGACGTACGTGCCTTCGGCATAATACGACGGCTCGTGGTTGTACTTTTTGGTGTATGCCGCGACGAACGCGCGATTCGCGGGGGTCTCGAGCGCCGCGCTGTAGTGCAGCGAGGTGATAATGCCCGCAGCGGTCGGACCGGTCTCGTCCAGCGTGCTCTCATCCGTCGTGTTGCCTTGGCACAGCAGCGGCATCTTCAAGCCGAACGCACGATACTGGTGGATGAAGTTGACGGCGGCCGAGCCGGAATAACTGCACGCGACCGCATCGACGTCGCGCGGAATCGCCGAAAGGTAGGGCGAGTAGTCCGAGGTCACGAGCGGGTTCCAAATCTGTTTCACGACCTTGCCGCCGTCGGCTTGAAAGGCCGCGACGAATCCGGCGATGCTTTCCCAGCCGAAGTTGAAGTCGTACGCGATGGTCGCGATCTTGCGGTACTTCAGCGTCTTGTACGCGTAATCGCCCAGCACGTGCGTCGGCTGACTGCTCGACCACGCCGTGCGCACGATGTATTTCGGAACGGTGCGCTGCGTGAGGTCGTTCGACGAAACGATCGGATAGATCGCGGGAATCTTGTGCTCCTCGATATACGGTACGATGGCGGAGCCGACCGCGGCCGAAAGCGGGCCGAAAATCAGATCGACTTTGTCTTGCTCGACCAGTTTGCGCAGCTGCGTCAAACCGACTTGCGGATTGCCTTGCGAGTCCGCCAGCACGATCTCGACTTTCCGTCCCGCGAGCGTCTCGTTATGGCTGGACAAGTACAGTTCGAGCCCCTCGCGCATATACTGCCCCGGTGCGGCAAAGACGCCGGATACCGGGATGAGCAAGCCGATTTTGAGCGGCCTCGGCTGCGCGAGCGCGACCGGATGCACCATCCACGTGATCGATGCGACGGCCGCGGCAACGGCGGCGAAGGCGAAAAACCGGCGGCGTAAGGCGTTCATTTGCTGTACCCCTGAAACGACGGCGAGTAGACGGGCTGCTTGAGATAGTCGGCAGGCTTGTACGTCCAGAATTGCGAGACGTGCGGATAGGTCTTCAGCACGACGTTCCATGTCTTCGCGTACTTTGCATCGGGTCCGCTCGTCGCGACCACTTTACGCACGTAGACGTTGTCGATCGGGTTGCCGTACGGATCGAGTTCCATCGGGCCGAACGGCGAGTTCGCCAGTTTGATCGAACGCACCGCCGCGAGCAGCGCCGCAGGATCGGTGATGTTGCCGCGCGTCTTAGCCAGCGCGCTGCCGATCCACTGCGCCGCTGTATAGAACGACGCGGCCATGTAGGACGGCAGCACGCCGTCCTTCGCGCCGAACTTTGCGTTGAAGCTGCGCGTCGCGGCATCGTCGCGGCCTTCGGCAAAATGCCCGAAGCTGATGATGCCGTTCACGATCTCCGGTGCGATCGAGCGGATGTTGGACTGATCGGTGGTCGTCTCGTTGGCTATCAGCGGAATCTTCGCTTTGAGCCCAAACGAGTTCCACTGTTCGAGGAAGTGAATGGCGTCGGCGCCGACCATCTCGACGAACACGACGTCGGGCGCGGCGGCTTGCAGCTGCGAGATGTACGGGCTGTAGTCGGTCGTGCCGAGCGGCGCCCACAACTGCGTGGCGACTTTACCGCCCTTCTCGGTGAAGGTCTGGCAGAATCCGCCCGCGTTTTCATAGCCGAAGGCGTAGGCGTTCGCCAAGGTCGCGACTTTCCTGTAGCCTTGCTCGTACGCCCACACGCCGGCGACGTGCGTCGTTTGGCTGGAGCTCCACCCCGCGACTTTCAGCGAATACGCGTTGGCCGCGCGCTGCGAGATGTCGTCGGCCGAGGCGGTCGGCATGAAGAGCGGAATCTTGTGCGCCACCGTGTACGGCATGACCGCGAGGCCTTCGTTCGCGAGGTACGGCCCGACGACGAGTTGCGCGCCGTCCTGTTCGACCGCGCGCCGCGCTTGGTCGAGCGCGTGCGCCGGATTCGACGCGGTATCGTACACCGTCGTCGCGATGCGTTTGCCGGACACCATGTTGTTGCGCTCGGCCCAGTACAGTGTCCAGCCGTTGACCATGTCGTGCCCGGCGGCCGCCGCCGTGCCGGTTTCCGGCGCGAGCACGGCGACTTTGATGACGCCGGCATCGGCGGCGGCGGCCGGTGCCGCACGGCCAAGACAAAGGGCTCCGACAACCGCGGCGAGCACGGCGCAAGCGAGCTTGTTCATGAGATGCGATCCTCCAGGCACGGCGAGGGACAGGGATCAGACACCGAGGTAGTTGGTCCGAACGCTTTCGTCACGGCGGATGGATTCCGGATCTCCATGATACACGATGCGGCCTTTGCTCATGATGTAAGCGGTGTCCGCGACGGATAGCGCGACCGGCAGATTCTGTTCCACCAGCAGAATGGCGAGACCGGTGGATTTGAGGCGGCCGAGCGTTTCGCCCAGCGCGCGAACGACGATGGGTGCTAAGCCTTCGGACGGCTCGTCCATCAAGAGCAGCGTGGGGTTGGACATTAGGGCGCGCGCGATCGCCAGCATCTGCTGCTCGCCGCCGCTCAATTGTCCGCCGTAATTGGCGCGCCGTTCCTGCAAGCGCGGAAACAGGTCGTACACCGTCGGAAGCGACCACGGCCCCGTGTTGCCGCCCACGCCGCCGATGCGCAGGTTCTCCTCCACGGTGAGCGACGGAAAAATGCGGCGGCCTTGCGGCACGAGGCCGACGCCGCGCTTGGCGATGTCGTACGACGGCAGCCGGTCGATGCGCTCGCCCGAAAACCGGATCGTGCCCGCGCGCGGCGGCGTGAACCCGATTACCGAACGGATCAGCGTCGTTTTGCCCACGCCGTTGCGGCCGAGCAGCACCGTGACGGCACCCGCTTCGGCGGCGAGCGTCACGCCCTGCAGAATGTGGCTCTGATCGTAGTACGTGTTGACGTCGTCGACCTCAAGCATGCTCATAGTTTGCCGCCCAAGTAGATGTCTTGTACCGTCGCGTCGCCGCGAATCTCGGCGAGGGGACCGTCGGCGACGATGCGCCCGTGATGCAGCACCGTCAGGCGTTCGACGACGTCAAAGACGACGCTCATGTCGTGCTCGATGAGCACCATCGTGGTGCCGCTGCGGTCGCGTTTGAGCATGTCCGTGACGAGCGATGCGTCGCTGGGCGCCAAACCCGCCGTCGGTTCGTCGAGCAGTAAGAGTTTCGGACGCTGCGCGATCGCCAGCAGAATTTCGACCTGACGTTTTTCGCCGTAGCCCAGCGCCTCGACGCGCTCGGGCGCGCGTTCGCGCAGGCCGACGCGTTCGAGCAGTTCCAACGCTTCCGCTTCGCGCTGCGGGTACCGGCTGCGCGGCAACAGACACTGGAAGCGCTCCGCGGACGACGCCTGCAGCGCGAGCACCAAATTTTCGGCGACCGTCAGTTTTGGAAACAGCGTGGTCGTTTGAAAGGTGCGCGCGAGGCCGAGGCGTGCGCGCTCGTTGACGCGCATCCGCGTGACGTTGCGGCCGAGCAGTTCCACTTCGCCTTCGCTGGACGGCAGTTCACCGGCGATGATGTTGAAGAGCGTCGATTTGCCGGCGCCGTTCGGTCCGATGATGCCCCGCCGTTCGCCGGAGGCAACCGACAGCGTGACGTCTTCGAGCACGCTCAGGCTGCCGAAGCGTTTGCAGATGCCGCGCAGCGCCAGGCAAACATCCGGCCCCGCGCCGTTCATAACTCGTCGCCTTCGCGCAGGAGCAGCGGCTGCGGCGCGAGCGGCGCACGTTTGCCGCGCAGGCGCAGCTTCACGCGCCGGCCGACGCCGACCAGCCCGTCGGGCGCGTACATTACGATGATGAAGTAGATCGCGCCGAGAATGAGTTCCCAGCGCTGGGTGACCGCGCTCAGACCGTTACTGAGGAATACGACGATGAACGCGCCGAGCAGCTGGCCGTACAGCGTGCCGATGCCGCCGAGAATGACGATGATGAGAAACTGCGTCGAGAGATCCAGCGCGAGGTCGCCCGGGCCGACGAATTGGTTGTACCACGCGAATAACACCCCGGCCATGCCCGCGAACGCGGCCGCGACGAGCAGGGCTAGGTAGCGGTAGAGCCAGACGTTGTAGCCGAGCGCGCGCATCCGGCGCGGCGTTTCGCGCACGCCGCGCAGCACCAGGCCGAACGGCGACCGCACGACCGCGAGCAGCACGCCGAGCGTTATCGCGAACATGACGAAGCAAACATAGTAATAGCCGGTGTTCGCGGATACGTCGAACGGCCCGACCGGCGGCCGCGTGATGCCGGTGATGCCGTTGTCGCCGCCGCTGACGGACACCCACTGGTACGCCAAGCCCCAGACGATTTGATTCAGCGCGATAGTGATGATGATGAAGCCGACGTTTTCCGCGCGCAGCGCGATCAAGCCGAAAAACGCGGCTGTGACGATGGCCGCCAGCGCGCCGAGCGCGAGCGTGGGAAGAAATCCGGTGATGTGAAAGCGCGTGGCGCCGATCGCGGCGGCATAGGCGCCGGTTCCGAAGAAGGCGGCTTGGCTGAAATTCACCAGTCCCGTGAAACCGACGAGCAAATCGAGGCTCATCGCGACCATCGCGTAGATCCACGTTTGCG
>JBHEMQ010000007.1:0-597 GCA_046262475.1 Candidatus Velthaea sp. | reverse complement strand
ATCCCGCCGATGATGACGACGGCGAAGGCGAGCGGCGTCAGTTCGCCGTCGAGCCCGGGATACGCGCTGGTGATCGGTCCCCCGAGCAATCCGCCGCTGCCCGCAAGCAGCGCGCCGGCAGCAAACACGACGTAGAAGGCGCGGTTCACGTTGACGCCCAGCCCGCGCGCCATCTCTTCGTCGTCGACGGCCGCGCGGATGATGACGCCGAGCATCGTGCGCTGCAGCGCGAGAAACAGCACGGCGGCGATCGCGAGGCTGATTGCGATCACCGCGAGCCAATACTGCGGAAACGTCAGCGCGCCGAAATGCACGGAACCGCTCAGGATCGCCGGCGGATGGATTGAGTGCGGGTCGCCGCCCCAGATGGCGAGCACCGCATCGTCGAGCATCAGCGAGAAACCGAGCGTGAGCAGCAGCGACGTCAGCGGGTCGGTGTGGTACCGGTGCAGGAACAGACTGTAGACCGCGAGGCCGAGCGCCATCGTCACGATGCCGGCGCCGAGGCTGGAAAGCCAGAAATCGAAGCCGTGCGTGATCAGCGCGAGCCCGACGTACGCGCCGAGCAGATAGAAGGCGGTCTGGGCGAGGTTGATG
>JBHEMQ010000006.1:50624-50930 GCA_046262475.1 Candidatus Velthaea sp. | reverse complement strand
GTACGTGGCGGTAACGCGGCGGTCGCTGCTCGCGCCGCCGCCGGGAATCCGCTGGCTGTCGAGCGCCGCGTTCACGCCAAAACTGGAGCCGGAAGCGAAGTCGCGGCGCAGGGTCAGATCCAGCGAACGCTGCGGCGGCGAGACCGTATTCAGCGAGGTGAACCCGCTGGGTTCGTCTTGCGCCGAGACTGACATGTAGCCGCGTTTGCCGGTTTTATCGATGCCGACCGCATACGCCGCCTGCATGCCATCGTTCGCGAGCGCCACGCCGTGCGGATTGGCAAGAGCGACCTCAAACGTCAATTG
>JBHEMQ010000006.1:21333-50565 GCA_046262475.1 Candidatus Velthaea sp. | reverse complement strand
CCGCCAAGGCCGTGAGCGTCAGCGCGTTCGTCCGGGCGACGAAGGTCCGGCGCAATCCGAGCGCCCGGAAGCCGGAACCGTCTTGCTGGAGCGTCGCGGCCGTGATCAGTTGGATTTCGCCGTTCGGCCGGGGCTTCGTGAGAACGACGCCGCGCGTGAAGCCCCCGACCTGAAGCTGGGTGCTGCCGCCGCCGGCGACCGGGCCGTAATCCAGCGAATAGGCGGGCGTGCGGTAGTTCGCCTGAAGCTGGCCTATAGATGAAGCACCGGAACTATATCCGACGCCCTGGGTGAGCGCGAGCGCCGCATTTTCCGTCCGGCGCTCCAGGCCGAAGGTCAGCGCGCTGCTATAGGAAGTGGTCGATTGCCCGATCGAGTTCAGGCTTGCGCGGCGCGTCCCGACGTCGACCGTACCGTTGCCGGTTACGGTGATTGGGCCGGCGCCGAGAAACGAGCGGCGCTTGCGCTTGCCGGGATCTGTTGGAGCGGCGACGTCGCGCTTGATGAACGGCAGGTGCAGCCGCACGCCCAAAAGCGGCGCCGCCCAGACCACCGGTCCCGTGCAGCACAAACTCAGCCCGAAGACGATGCAGAGCATTCCTAGGCGCGCGAAAGCCACGCGGACCGATTGCGGCACGTACCGGTGGTCGGCGCAACAGGCGAAAAATGGAGCGCCCGCGAGTGCAGACGCGAGAAGGTTTCGCCGAACAAGAGACCAGAGAGCTGTTATCCATGGAGGGATGCAGGCGGTCTGACAATGGATGTTTTGGGCTTGGGCGGTCAAGTATCGCTCGCACAGGGCCGGACGCAAGCTGAACTGGGGAAAGCCGTCGAGCGCCTCAGTTCCGGGCTGCGTATTAATACTGCCGCCGACGATCCCAGCGGTCTGGCGGTAGCGGAGTCCCTGCAGGCCAAAGTCGCGGGGCTCGATCAGGGCACGCGGTCCATTCAGGACGCCAACAACGCACTCAACGTCGTCACCGGCGCACTCCAGTCGGTGGGCGCGATCCTGCAGCGCATGCGTTCGCTGGTCGTGGAAGCGCGCTCGGGTCTGCTCACGGCCGATGACCGCTCGAATCTGCAAGCCGAAATCGATCAATTGCGAACGGAGATCGGGCAAATCTCGAACAACACGACGTTCAACGGCAAGAAGCTGCTGGACGGGAGCAACTCGAGCGCCTCGACGTTACCCGGCCGTTTGCTGATCGTTCAGAACGACGGTCTCAGCACGGGCGGCACGCTGCTCGACACGACGCTCGATCCGGCGCAGCCGTCACTCGCGCAGCCCGCGCCGCAAGTCATTCAGACGCTGCACGTGGACTCATACGATCCGGTTGCGAACCAGCTGACCGTCACCGCCGTGATTTCGAGTCCCGATCCGCTCTTCGGGCCCGCGCAGACGGCGTCGTTCACCGTCGACAACAACACAAACTTTCAAAGCGGCTTCTTCCCGCCGACGGTCGGTACGCCGAGCTTCACGCAGACCGATCAAAGCGGCAACACCGTGCTCGCCTTCAACATCGGCACGCTGACGCAGAACGACGTCGGATTATCGGCGATCGTCGTTTCGCTCGACGCGGAGGTCAAGGCCGCCGGCCAAGCGCTGCAAGTCAATTCCGGCGATGGCGAGGGCACGGTGGTTTCGATCGATATTCCGGCGGTCAACACCATCAATCTCGGGGTCAACGGCGTGCAGCTCTCGAGCGACGATCTCGTCAATGCGGCGAACGAATACCGCATCGACTACGGTATCACACATCTCGCTTCGATCGAAGCGCAGGTCGGCGCGCAAACGGTGGCCATGCAAGAAACCGCGAACGCCAACAACATCGACGCGGTCAATACGCAGGCGGCGGAGAGCCTGATTCGGGACACGGACATCGGCACGACGATGACGGCGTTCACCAAGGATCAGATTCTCAACAACGTGCAGACCGAGGTGCTCTCGAAGCTGTACGCGTCGGCACCGCAGATTCTCGCGCTCGTCCGCGGCGCGGGCGGCGCCTAGGAAAGAACGGCCGGAGCGGCGCTAACGCCGCTCGAACGTCATGTCGCGATCCGGCGGAGCCGGAATCGCGGCGATGACGGCGTTTTGCTGCGGGTCGTAGTGCGAGCCGTCGCTGCTGTTCAAGACTTTGAAGATGATGTACTCGCCCTTGCGCCCGGTCTTGCCGCTCGAACCCAAGCCGAGATCGTCGTAAACCACGAGGCGGGCTTTACCGTTCTCGTCCTGCGCAAAGGCATACCGGAGATGCGTGCGGCGAACGGGCTCGACACGCTGAACCGCCGCGCGGACTTCAGCGGCTTGGGCGTCCGTCAGCGCAATCGCGCCGGGCCGGCCGAGGGCCGAAACGGCGGCGCTGCTGGCGGGAACAGACGCCGAACCAGCCGGCTGCGCGGACTGCGCGCAGGCGGCGAAGCCCGTGGACGCAAGGCAAAGCGCGAGGATGCGGATCGGAAGTACCACCTTTCGAACATCGGCCGTTTACGCTCGCGCACCACCCCGCGCGGCCGCCAAGGGCGCGCGCCGTGCGGGGGGTCGCGCTCGGAATCGGCAGAATGAGAGGACGCCATCGACGGCCGAAGCACGCGGTGCTTGCGGCGTTTTCGTGTGCGTGCGGCGGGAGGAGGTGAGCGCGATGACCTTTCGGGAGGGATTTCTATCCGAACTCGTCGGCCGACCCGCAGTCGTCGAAGCCGGCGGCCGTTGGACCGGCGTCGGCAAAGTGGCCGACTTCGTGGTTCAGCACCCCGAGGACACTTTTCCGCGCATCGACGCCGTCGTGCTCAAAACGCGCCGGGGCGACCGGCTCGCACCCATCGGGGACGTGCTCGACGTGCAGTCGAGCGGCGGCGACCTCGTGCTGGCGTGCGAACCGAACGTCCCGTGCCCCCCCGAGGACGAGGCGCTGTACCTCGTGGAGGACCTGCTCGACAAGCAGATCGTGGATGTCGACGGGCGCAAGGTGGTGCGCATCAACGACCTCGAGCTGGCGCAGACGGCGGGCGCCTTGCGCGTCGTGGCCGCCGACATCGGCGCGGGTGGCCTCTTACGGCGATTGAGCGCCGGCCGCGTCTTTCCCGGCTTGATCGCAAAAGTTCCGCGCACGCTGATCGCGTGGGACAACGTTGCGCCGCTGCACGACTTGAGCCCGAGCGAAATCAAACTGTCGGTGAGCGACAACCGCCTGGCACGGCTACATCCCTCGGATCTCGCCGAGATCATCGGCGATCTCTCCGCGCAAGACGCCGCGCGCGTCGTCGGGTCCCTGGACGACGAGACCGCCGCGGACGCCTTCGAGCATCTCGATGCGGACACGCAGCGGGCGATCATCGACGATCTGGGCGCGGAACGCGCCGCCGACATCATCGAGGAGATGGATTCGGATGACGCCGCCGATCTGCTCGGCGAGCTTCCCGAGGCACAGCAACTCGAGCTTCTCGCGAAGATGGATGCCGAAACGGCGGACGACTTGCGCGAACTCGCGCAGTACGCGGAAGATACCGCCGGCGGCTTGATGACCACCGACTACGTGTGGATCTATCCGCACCGCACGGTGGCGGCAACGATCGAAAAAATCCGCGAGATCGCGCCGGAGACCGAGTTCATCTATTATCTCTACGTGACGGACCGCAGCGAGAAACTCTTTGGCGTACTCTCGTTGCGCACGCTGCTGCTTGCGTCGCCCGAAGCGACGATCGACGGCATCATGGATACCGGCATCGTAAGCGTCGGACCGGACGCGACCGCCGAGGACGTGGCCAGCACGATCGCGCGCTACGACCTTCTCTCCTGTCCGGTCATCGATCACGAGGGCAAGATGCTCGGCATCGTCACCGTCGACGACGCCATCGATGCGATCATCCCGCAGCGCCTCAAACGTAAGCTCCCGACATTCACGCGGCACCGTAAACGCCGGCTCGAAACCGCGCAGTAGCCGCCGCGATGAACCGGCTGCTGCGGCGCGCGCTGCTCGTTTTCGGCGTGCTCGGTCCCGGTTTCGTAACCGCGTCCGCCGGCAACGACGTGGGCGGCATCTTCACGTATTCCCAAGCGGGCTTCCAATTTGGGTACGCGACGCTCTGGACGCTCGTCCCGCTAAGCATATCGCTTATCGTCGTGCAAGAGATGGCCGGGCGCATGGGCGCGGTCACCGGCAAGGGGCTCTCCGGCTTGATCCGCGAGAACTTCGGGGTTCGCCTGACGTTCTGGACGATGGCGGCGCTCTTTCTCATCAACACGGGAATCACGGCGACAGAGTTCGCAGGCATCGCCGCCGCCGGCGAGATCTTTCATCTCTCGCGTGTCATCATCGTGCCGCTCTCCTGCGTGATCGTCTTCTTGTTCGTGCTGCGGCTGAACAACAAGGTCGTCGAGCGCGTCTTTGTCGCGCTGTCGCTCGTCTATCTCGCTTACATCGTCTCCGGCGTTCTTGCGAAGCCGGATTGGCACGCGGTCGCGCACGGCACGCTCGTGCCTGTTTTTTCGAGCAACCTCGGCTTCGTCGCAATCGTCGTGGGTTTGATCGGGACGACGATCTCACCGTACATGCAATTTTTCTTGCAAAGCGCCGTCGTCGAGAAAGGATCGCGTGCGCGCGACTTGTTCGCGGTGCGCGCCGACATCATCGTCGGCTCCGTGCTAGCCATCGTGCTCGCCGGTTTCATGATCATCGCGAACGCGGCGACGATTCATGTCGCGAATCAGCGGCTCGATCCGACGCATCAGATCGTCGTCACGCAGGCCATCGATGTCGCGGTCGCTCTCAAACCGCTCGCCGGTCAATACGCCGCGACACTCTTCGGCTTCGGCGTACTGAACGCCGGGCTGTTCACCGCGACCGTCTTACCGCTGGCGACCGCCTACATCGTGTGCGAAGCGTTCGGCTTCGAGGCCGCCGTCGACCGTCCGTTCAACGAAGCACCGGTTTTTTATTCGCTGTTCGCCGGCGCGCTCGTCATGGGCGCGGCGCTTGTCCTGATTCCGGGGCTCAACTATCTCAAGCTGATCTTCTACGCGCAGGTGCTGCAGGGCGTCGTGCTGCCGTTCGAGCTCGTGTTGATGCTCGCGATCGTCAATCGCCGCAAGGTGATGGGCCCACACACCAACTCGCGCGCCGCGAACATCATCGCATGGATAACCACCGCGGTCGTCGGCGCCCTCGCGATCGTGTACGTGGTGATGCAGGTGACGGGCGTGGGAGGTTAAGCCGGCTTCAGCGCCCATTGGCCGATCGCGAAGGCGACCAGCACGCAGGCACTCGCACCGATGGTGACCGCCAGAGCGGCGTTTTCGCGGTTGGGGCGCCGGCCGATGGCATTGGCCGCCATGTAGCCGGCCCAGCCCAGGCCGGCGAAGGCGAGATGCAGGGACGGCGCGCGCATGCCGCTCACGATCACCCAGACCCCAATCAGAATATGCAGGCTGAGCGCGTAGAGCATGATCCGGCGGCCCCAGCGCCACCACACGATGGCTACGGCGCCGGCGGCGACCAGCATGGCAAAAACGTAGTGAACGGAGAGCGCGACGGGCATGCTCCACTCTTCGTGCGGCGATTCGGTTGGCCATTCGTAACAGGGTCGTCTTCCCGAGCGCGGGGAAAGCAAGGCCGTTCATGCACGAGGAAACGATCGTCCCGGCTCGTCGCGCCGCGCGGCGAGACCCCAGCGAGACTGTGGTCGCCTTCGCGGAGACACTTGCGCGCGTCGCCGCGGGCGGCGGCGGCACGCAGGCCTTGGCCGCGCAGCTCGCCGGCGTTCTCGACGCCGCGGTCCTCGTCGAAGACGGCGACTGGCGGCATCTGGCGCTGGCCGGAACCGGCGAACGGTCCGTGCCGCCGTCCGTGCGGGACCTGCTTCCCAAGGACGCCGGCGACGGAACGGAAGGCATCCCGCTATCGGCGCCGGCCGACGGACGTGCCTTTGCAATTCGGGCGGGCGATGCGCGGGTGGGCTGGCTGTCCGTGTTTCCGGCGCGCGGCGCCGCGGACGATCGGCGCGCGCTGATCCGCTTGGCCGCCGCGTCGATCGCGGTCGAGGTTTCGCGCGAAAGCGCCGGCGGCAAGGGGCGGCGCCGCTCGTTCTGGGACCGGCTGCTGGCGCGCGCCTACGACGATCCAATCGAAGCGCGCGAAGACGCGGCGGCGCGCGGCATCACGCTGGCGCCGGCATACGTTGCGGTGGCCATTGAAGCCGAAGGGCTCGATGAATCGAGCGCGGCGGCGAAAAACGCCGAGATCCGGCGCGTCTGCCTAGACGCGCTCGGCAAGCGATCGGGGGACGTCGTCGTGATCGAACGCGGCGGCGGTTTTCTGTTTCTCATGCCCGCCGCGCACGAAGTCGACGCGCAAAATGCGCGTACCGGCGCGACGCTGCTGCCGCGCGCGCTCGCGCGCGCCGGCATCGACGTGCGTGTCGTCGGCGGGGTCGGCCGGCGCTGCGAACTGCTGCACGCCGCGGCGAGCGTCGACGAGGCGCGCGAAGCGACGACGATCGCGCGGCGCATGTTCGGCGGCGGCAAGGTGATGCCGCACGACGATCTCGGCGTCTATCCGCTTTTGTTTCGGGGCGGCGGCAGCCGCGAGGAATGGAAGGTGTTCGCGCAACGCGTCCTCGAACCGCTTCGCGCGTACGACGACAAACACCAGACGGAGCTCGTGCGGACCTTGCGCCTCTTCTTCGACGTCGGACAGAACATTAAAGTCGCCGCAGCGTCGCTCAACGTCCACCGTCACACCGTTTTTTACCGGCTCCGTCAAATCGCGGAAATCGGCGGGCTCGATCTCGATAGCCCGCACGATCAGCTCACCTTGCGGGCCGCCATCGCAATCGATGCTCTCGGCGGTTAAAGACGGCGCCGCAGCGCGCCGCGACATCCTGCGCACCGCCAAAGAGCGCGGCGTACGCTGGGTGCGCCTGGCGTTCGTCGACATCCTCGGGATCGAAAAAAACATCATCATCCCGGTGAGCGAACTCGAGCGCGCGCTGGGTGGGCACGTCACCTTCGACGGCGGCTCGATCGACGGTTTCGTCCGCGGTGAAGAGATCGACATGGTGCTGCGGCCCGATCCCGCGACCTTCACCGTACTGCCGTGGTCGAACGAGAACGCGCTCGAAGCGCGGGTGCTGTGCGACATCGCGATGCCGGACGGCACGCCGTTCGAGGGCTGCCCGCGTTCGACACTCAAACGCGTGCTGGAGGACGCCGGCGACGTCGTTCAGCGCGTACGCTCGGCGCTCGAGGTCGAGTTTTACTTGTTCGAGCGGCTGGCCGACGGTTCGCCCAGCACGCGCACGCTGGACGCCGGTTCGTATTTCGACTTTGCGCCGAGCGACCGCGGCGACGACGCGCGTACGGCGATGGTCGCGGCCCTCGAATCGATGGGAATCTCCGTTTCGAGCGCCCATCACGAACACGGCGCCGGGCAGCACGAAATAGACCTTGCGGCTACCGGCGCGCTCTCGACGGCGGACGAACTCGTGACCGCGCGGGGCGTCGTAAAGCACATCGCCGACCAACACGGTCTGCATGCGACGTTCATGCCCAAGCCGCTGGAATCGCAGGCGGGGAACGGTCTGCACGTGTATTTCGCACTCGGCGACGTGGACGACGCCGTGCGCCTTCACGCCATCGCCGGATTGCTGGAACACGCGCCGGGCTTTACCGCAATCTGTAATCCGACCGTAAACTCGTACAAGCGGCTCGTCGCCGCCTGGGATGCGCCGATTTACACGGTCTGGTCGCACCGCAGCGCGAACGCGCTCGTTCGCGTGCCGCCGCCGATGGACGGCATGCCGCTCATCGAAGTGCGCAGTCCCGATGCGTCGTGCAATCCGTATCTCGCCATGGCGGTGATGATCGAATCGATCGCCGAAGGCATCCGCAGCCGCGCGCTGCCGGGCGACCCCTTTACCGGGTCGACCTACGAGCTTTCCGAGCGCGTGCGCAGCGAGCGCGGGATCGTCACGCTGCCGAAGTCGCTGCGTTCCGCGCTCGTCGAACTCGATCGCGACCTCATCGTGCGCGGCGCCATCGGCGACCACATTTACCACGCGTTCCGTGACGCGAAGGTCGCCGAGTACGAGCGCTACCGGCGGGCGGTCCATCCGTGGGAGCACGAGGCGTATCTGCGGACGTTCTAGTGGCGGTTTCTTCGAACGCCGCGCCGTACGTGACCGGTATGGATGCAACCGCCGTCTCACCGATGTCGAGCGTGGACGTCACCGCTCATCCGCTAGTCCACAACGTGAACCAGGAACGCAACGATCAGCTCTCGCCGATCGAACGGTTCTGCGAGAAGATCGCGGACTCGACCGGTGCGCCCGCCGCGCTGATGCTCGCGATTCTCGTGCAGATCATCTGGATACCGGTCGGCATCATCACGCGGCTCGACCCATTTCCGTTCGCGTTCTTACTGACCTGTTCGAACATCTTGCAGTTGATTCTGATCTTCATTCTGGCGGTCGGCGCGCGGCAATCCTCGGCGCACGCCGAACTGCGCGCAGAGCACGACCACGCGGCCATCTCGCGCCTGCTGTACCATCAGGAACTGCAAGAAAATCTGCTGCTGGCAATAGCGGGCAAAGTGGAGATCGACGTCGTTGAAATCAAAGCGATGGTGAGCAAGCTCGCAGCCGACGACGCCGGCCGGTAGCCGCCGATCCCGCGGCGGTACGCCTAGGGCGCGCTTACAGGACCGCCGTCACCAAGCGCTCTGCCGCATGGCTGCGCAGCAGCGCCCATGCGAGTGCGACGTCGTCGCGCGTCGTCCGTTCGTTGCCGATAGCCAAGCGTAAGGCGACGCGGCCGTCCAGCTTGGCGTGTGACAAATACACCTCGCCAGTCGCATTTACCGACTCCATGAGCGCCAGATTGTGCTCGTCCAGATCGCCTGCATCCAGCGCGGGCGGGTGATGGCGGAAACACACGACCGAGAGCGGATGCGGCGCCGCCACCTCCCACGGCGGCTCAGCCTCAACCCACCCTGCGAAGGCTTGCGCGAGCGCGATATGACGCCGCAACACTGCTTGCATGCCGCGCACACCGTACGCGCGAATTGCAAACCACAGTTTCAGTGCCCGAAAGCGACGGCCCAGCTGTAGGCCGTAGTCCATGTAGTTGCGCACGTCCGTCTCCGGAGTCATGAGGAACTCCGGAACCAAGCTGAACGTTCGCCGCAGCATCTCGGGATCGCGCACGTACAAAACGGAAAGGTCGACGGGAACGAAGAGCCATTTATGCGGGTTCAGCACGACCGAATTCGCGCCGTGCGCTCCGTCGAGCAGCCATCGGAACTCGGGCAGAATCGCCGCCGGACCGGCGTACGCCGCGTCCACGTGCAGCCACACGCCGCGTTCGCGCGTGACCGCGCGAAGCGCCGCGACCGGGTCCGAGGACGTCGTCGACGTCGTTCCGACCGTCGCGGTCACACACATGGGACGCATGCCGCGGGCAACGTCCGCATCGATGGCCGCAGCGAGCGCCTCCGGGCGCATGGCGTACGCTGCGTCGCAGGCAATCTTCACAACGTTGTCGCGGCCGAGCCCGAGCGCGACAGCCGCCTTCTCGATGTGGGAGTGCGTGTGCTCGGTGATGTACGTTCGCAGCGGCGGCAGGTCTTCGCGGCCCGCCATGCCGCGCGAGCGGATGTCGAGATCGAGCGACTCGCGTGCGGCGGCGAGCGCCGTGAATCCGCTGATCGACGCCGTGTCGTAGACGATGCCGTGATACTCCGGCGGAAGGCCGACCATCTCGCGCAGCCACGCAAGAGTGACTTCTTCGAGTTCCGTCGCGGCGGGCGACGTGCGCCACAACATGGCGTTGACGTCGAGGGCGCCTGCCAGCGCTTCGGCCATCACCGTGATCGGCGCGGCGCTGATCGCGAAGTACGCGAAAAAGCGCGGGTGATTCCAGTGCGTGATTCCCGGCACGATCAGCCGCTCGAAATCCGCGAAGATGTCCTCGAACGGTTCCGCCTCGGCCGGCGCGTGCGGGGGCAACGCGCGCGTCAGATCGCCCGGGCGATTGCGTGAGAGAACCGGATACTTGCGCGTCTCTTCGTAATAGTCGTCGATCCACGCGGCGACGCGCGCGAAGCGTGCACGAAAATCGTCGGTCATGCGCACCGTTTGGTCGATGGAGCGCTCGGCGCCTGTCCGCGGTCGTGCATGGCCGGTGAACGCGCATCGCGAACGGCCGGGCGATGAAGTATCGCATGTACCCGAACACGGACCTGAGCGTCAGCGAGGTCGGATTCGGTTTGTGGACGACCGCCACCGGGTGGTGGGGCGACATGAGCGACGCCGACGCCGTGGCGATGCTGCGCGAGGCGCACGAAACGTACGGTATCACGCTGTTCGACGCCGCCGACACCTATGGTAACGGGCGCAGCGAAGAGCAGCTTGCCGCGGCGTTCGAGGGGTGCCGCGACCGGGTCGTGTACTCAACGAAATTCGGCTACGACTTCTATTCGTTCGCCGGTGAACGCAAAGGGCAAAACGAGATTCCCGCCGACTTCTCGCCGCGCTTCGTACGGTTTGCGCTCGAACAGTCCCTGAAGCGTTTGCGCACCGACTACATCGATATGTATGCGATCCACAACGCCCATCTCGAACAGCTGCAGTCCGACGAGCTCTTCGCGCTGCTCGACGAATTCAAGAGCGAAGGCAAGATCCGTTCCTACGGCGTCGCGTTAGGCCCCGCGATCGGGTGGCTCTACGAAGGTATCGACGCGGCACGCCGGCGCAACGTGACCAACGTGCAGATGATTTGGAACATGCTCGAGCCGTTTCCGGGCAATGAGATGATTCGCGCCGCGGACGAGTCCGGCGCCGATACCGGGTATCAAATCCGCGTGCCCCATTCGAGCGGCATGCTCGAGGGCAAATACACGAAAGATACGGTGTTTCCGCCGACCGATCACCGGTCGCACCGTCCTCGGCACTGGCTGCTTAACGGCGTGAAAAAGATCGAAACGCTGCGCTTTCTCGAAACGCCGCAACGCACGCTCGGACAGGCTGCGCTTCAGTGGCTGCTGGCCGAACCGCGCACCATGACGGTGCTTCCGAACATTTACGACCGCGAGCAGCTCCGCGAGTTCGCTACGGCGCCCGATACGCCGCGGCTGGCCGCGGACGAGATGGCGCGCGTCGCCGAACTAGCGCAAACCAACTTCGGAATCGGCCCCGAGCCGAACCGGTACAAGGGGACGATGACCGAAGAGGACTATCGCACGGCGACCGCCGCGCAAGCACCTGTGTAGGTTATTGCGCCGGCGGCAACAGGGCCAGTTCGGCTTGCGCCGCCTTCACGACGACCGGCTCTTGGGAGGCGACCGCGAGGCGGTACTGCTCGCGCGCCAGCGCGATCTTGCCTTGCAGGTTGTACGTCACCCCGAGCATGTAGTGCAGGCGCCCGTCGTCGGGCGCGATGCTGATGCCCTTGATGAATGCGGCTTCCGCGAGCTTGTACAATTTCTGTTCGTTGTAATCGTAGCCGAGATCGATGTACGCGGCGGCTTGCAGCGGATCGGCGGCCATCGCGCGGAGATAGTACGCGACCGCCTCTTTCCAGTGCCCGAACGTATCTTCGATGAAGCCGAGGTCGATCAACGCTTCGGGGCCTTCGCGATTAGCAGCGAGCGCGCTTTCGATATACGTGCGCGCCTTGCCGTAGTTGTTCTTGTCGATGTACGCTTCGCCCGCGTCGACGAGCGCGGTGTAGTTCTTCGGTTCCATCTTGAGGCATTTCTCGAGCAAGCCGATGGCGAGATCGGACTTGCCGATGTCGATGTAATTATTGCCGGCATCGATCAGCGCGCCGCAGTTCTGCGGATTGAGCGCGAGCACCCGCATGAAGAACGGCTGCGCTTGCGTGTACTTGTGCTCCGCGCGCAGAATGTTGGCCCAGAACGAGAGCGCTCCCGCGTCGAGGGGATGCGACTCCGCTTGCTCCTGGACGCGTGCTTCGAACGCCGCAAGGGTGCCCTGCTTGCGGTTCTGCTCGATCAGGCCGTTGAAGCCGCCGCGGCTCGGCAAGCTCTTGTCGTACTCGTCGATCGCCTCGCGGATGCGGTCTTGGGCGGAGTACAAGCTGCCCAGCCGGTTGTGCGTGTCGCGGTCCGTCGCCACGCGCGCGATGATGTTTTTCCAGACGGCTTCCGCCTTCTTATAATCCGGGATGCGGAAATACAGGTCGCCGAGGAGGCGCCCCGCCCCGACGTCGTCGGGATGGCCCGGAACGTAGCCTTCGAGGTCTCGGATGGCGCCTGCGGGGTCACCGGCGACCACTTTTGCGCGCGCGGAATCGACCGCCGGGGACGCTTTGTCGGCGGCAACGGCCGCGCTCAGCGTGAAAACGCCGAGGCAAACGGCAAAGATGAAAACGGCAACGCGACGCATCATGGCACGCTCCTGTCGCGGGGTTCGTGCCCTCTAGTATAGGGAAGCGGAAAGCACCCGGCAACGGTAATTGTCCTCAGCCTTTTTTGGGCACGTCGCCGTTCGGCTCCCCCGACAAAAATCGCCGAGGGGAACGGCGCGCGGCTGCCGGAGTTCCCTCCGACCGTTCATGAATCGTTTCAAGGAGTAACATGAGCAGCACGCTCAACGGCGCGGCGAGCCGCGTGGAAACCGACAGCATGGGGAAGATCGACGTCCCCTCCGACAAGTACTACGGCGCGCAATCGGCGCGCTCGCTGATCCACTTCGACATCGGCGACGGCACGTCGCCGCGCGACGTCATGCCGCGCGAGATCATTCGCGCCATGGCGATTCTGAAAAAAGCCGCGGCGCTCGTCAACGCCGATCTCGGCAAGCTGGACGCTGACAAGACGCGGCTCATCACCGCGGCGGCCGACGAGGTGATCGCGGGCAAGCACGCCGCGCATTTCCCGCTACGGGTCTGGCAAACGGGCTCCGGCACGCAGACGAACATGAACGTGAACGAAGTCATCTCCAACCGCGCGATCGAGCTTGCGGGCGGCGAAATGGGCACGAAAAAACCCGTTCATCCGAACGACCACGTGAACATGTCGCAATCTTCAAACGACACGTTCCCGACCGCAATGCACATGGCGGCCGCCGAGGCGCTGGTCGCGATGATTCCCGCGGTCGAGCGGCTGCGCGACGCGCTGGCCGAAAAAGCGCGCGCGTGGAACGGCATCGTAAAAGTGGGGCGCACGCATCTGCAGGACGCGACGCCGCTTACGCTCGGCCAGGAATTTTCCGGCTACGTCAGCCAGCTCGACCGCGACATCACGCGCTGTCGCGAGGCGCTCGACGGGCTGTACGATCTCGCCATCGGCGGAACGGCCGTCGGGACCGGCCTCAACGCGCACCCCGAGTTCGC
The DNA here is from genome assembly GCA_046262475.1 of Candidatus Velthaea sp. Classification (GTDB taxonomy): domain Bacteria; phylum Vulcanimicrobiota; class Vulcanimicrobiia; order Vulcanimicrobiales; family Vulcanimicrobiaceae; genus JBHEMQ01. The sequence goes on along the minus strand of JBHEMQ010000006.1, from coordinate 37,217 downwards.
GGACCGTGCGGCCGGCAAGATCGCGGAATTGACCGGCTTGCCCTTCCGGTCGCATCCGAACAAATTCGCGGCGCTCGCATCGCACGACGAAGTCGTATACGCGTCCGGTGCGCTGAAGACGCTCGCCGCATCCCTGATGAAGATCGCGAACGATATCCGGTGGCTCGCATCGGGTCCGCGCGCCGGCATCGGCGAACTGATTCTGCCCGAGAACGAACCCGGCTCGTCGATCATGCCCGGCAAGGTCAACCCGACGCAGTCAGAGGCGCTGACGATGGTGTGCGTCCAGGTCTTCGGCAACGACGTAGCCATCGGTTTCGGCGGCTCGCAGGGCAACTTCGAGCTCAACGTGTTCAACCCGGTGATGATCTACAATTTCCTGCACTCCGCGAACCTGCTGCGCGACGCGTGCACGATGTTCCGCGAGCACGCGGTGGAGGACCTCGAAGCGAACGAAGCCGTCATCAAACGGTATCTGGACGAATCGTTGATGACGGTCACCGCGCTCACGCCGAAAATCGGTTACGACAAGGCGGCGGAGATCGCGAAGAAGGCGCACCACGACGGCAGCACACTCAAAGGCGCCGCGCTCGCACTCGGTTACATCACGAGCGAGGATTTCGATGCCTCCGTCGTGCCGGCGAACATGACGCATCCGTGAGAGATCGTGGAACTGCGGACACTCGATGACGCCTTCGCGATCGTCCGGCTTGCGGCGGATGCCGCCGTACCGGAATGGGTCGGCGGCAGCGACCTCATCGCGGTCGTGCGCACGCGCAACGAGCTTTCCATCGTCTGTCGCGAGGACGCGGTGCCGAGCAGCCATAGCGAAGCGCAGCACGGCTGGCGCGGCATGGTGGTCGCCGGCACGCTGGATTTCGCCGTGACCGGCGTCATCGCGCAGCTCACTGCGCCGCTGGCCGAGGCAGGCATTTCCGCATTCGGCATTTCAAGTTACGATACGGACCACATCCTGGTTCCCGGCGACAAGCTGCAAGCGGCGCAGCAGGCGCTGCGCGCTGCAGGGCACCTCATCCGCTAACGTACAAGGTTCGGCCGTGATCAAAGCGGCCCTCATCCTCGGCGTTGCACTAACGGCCCTCGGGCTGATTTCGGGCGCGGCCGGCGCTGCGGCGCCCGAGATTTTGTCCGTGGACGGTACCGACGCGCCGCACCAGGTATGGCATGCGCACCTGCGCGTACCGCTCGCAGCGAGCGGCGACGTGGTGCTCGTCTATCCGAAATGGATCCCCGGCAGTCACGGACCGAACGGCCCGATCGCAAACCTGGCGTCGCTCAGCGCAACGGCCGGCGGCACGGCCGTGCGCTGGACACGCGATCCGAACGACGTGTACGCGCTGCACTTCGCGGTGCCGCCGGGCGCCGCTGAACTCGACGTGCGCTATGATTTTTTCGAGGGCGGCGCCGGCAACGGGGACATGACGGAGCAGCTTGCGGTGCTCGATTGGAACCAGGTGATGTTGTATCCGAAGGATGCCGACATCCGGGAGGTGAGCGTGCAGGCGGACATCACGCTGCCCGACGGGTGGTCCGAAGCGACGGCGCTGCCGCTCGCGCGGCCGGCGCCGTTCGCGATGCCGACCGGCCGCGTCGCGTTCGCAGCCGCGTCGCTCGAACGGCTGATCGACTCGCCGCTGTATTGCGGCGCGCACGAACGCGTGGTGCCGCTCGTGAACAGCGGCGGCATGACGAGCGAGGTCGACTTGTTCGGGCAATCGGAATACGACATCACGCCGACGCCGGCGCAGATCGCGAGCTGGCGCAAACTCGTCGCCGAAGCCGATGCGCTCTACGGCGCGCGCCACTGGCGGCACTACCACTATCTCGTGACGCTCAGCGACGCCGAATCCGGCCGTGGCCTCGAACACCATGAATCGAGCGCCAACGGTTTGCCGGAGCGGTATTTAACCGATCCCGACCTCTATGCCAACGGCAGCGAGCTGTTGCCGCACGAGTACACGCACTCCTGGAACGGCAAATATCGCCGGCCCGTGGGGCTCATGACGAAGAACTATCAGGAGCCGATGATCGACGACCTGCTGTGGGTGTACGAGGGGATGACCCAATATTTCGGCGTGGTGCTCGCATCGCGCAGCGGCCTCGCCGCGCCGGGTTCGTTGCAAGACGCGTTCGCGAGCTACTATGCCAATCTCGATTTGGAACCCGGCCGGCTCGCGCGGCCGCTGCTCGATACGGCGCGCGCGCAAGGGCTCACGCGCGTGGCGCAATCGCAGGCCGGTCGCTATCAGCGCCGCGGCGAGGACTACTACACCGAGGCTGCGCTGATGTGGCTCGATGCGGACACGCTCATTCGCGAGCGCACGCGCGGAGCGCACTCGCTGGACGATTTCGCGCGCCTGTTCTTCGGCGGCCGCAACACGCCGCCGATGGTTGTGGGCTATACGCGCGACGACGTCATCGCCGCGCTGAACGCCGTGCTGCCGTACGACTGGGCCGCCTTTCTGCGCGTGCGGGTCGACGACGTTGCGCCGCATCCGCCGGGGGCCGGTTTCGACCGCGGCGGCTGGCGCTTCGTTTACGGTCCGGAGCGGACGCCTGCCCAAGTGCGCGGCGAGCGCGCCAACCGCGGGCTCAACGCTACCTACTCGCTGGGTTCCAACATCAACGGCGACGGCACGCTGCCGTTCACCATCGAGACGATGCCGCTGGCGCGTGCCGGCGTTTCGGCCGGCGCGAAGATCCTCGCCGTCAACGACCGCGCGTTTTCCGCCGAACGCTTGCGCTTGGCGATTCGTTCCGCGCAGCATTCGCGCGCCCCCATCCGCTTGATCGTCGACGACCTGGGCGCCATTTCGACGCACGACGTCGACTACTACGGCGGCGAGCGGTATCCACGCCTCGTGCGAATTCCGAACCGGCCTGATCTGCTCGCGGCGATCGCCGCACCGCGCACCTTACGCGCGGCGGGTGCGCGGTGGTAATGCGTCGGTTCGCAGTCGCTACCTGCATCGCCCTCGTCGCTGCGTTTGCGCCCAGCGCACGCGCTGCGGCGCCGCTCACGCTGACCGTCGATGCGCGCGAGGTGGCGCGCGACATCGTGCACGTGCGCCTCGAGGTTCCGGTCGCCGGCCGTCCTGCGAAGCTCGTGTTTCCGAAGTGGGTCCCGGGCCAGCACGCGCCTGCGAATCCCGTCGTCGATCTCGCGATGCTGCAAGCCGACGCCGGCGGCAAACGTATTGCTTGGGAGCGCGATCCCGTCGATCTCTTCGCATTTACGTTCGCGGTGCCGCCCGGCGCTTCGACGATGACGTTGCGCTACGATGCGCTGCTTTCGCCGGGACAGGCAACGCCCCGACTCGCGCTGATCAATTGGAATCCGACGCTGCTGTATCCCAGCGGCGCGAAGATCGCGCAGCAGATCGTGCATGCCTCGCTGCTGTTGCCGGCCGGCTGGCAAGGCCGCACGTCGCTCGACGGCGCCAAACAAACCGGCGATCGCATGGACTTCGCGCCGGTCACGATCGAACGGCTTTTCGATTCGCCGGTGCTGGCCGGGGCGAACGTAAAAACGCTTGCGCTGGGCCCGCTCGCCGAACTCGACGTCGCCAGCGACGCGCCTGCGCCGCCGTCCGTCAATGCCAAGGTCCAGGAGCATTTCAGCGCGCTCGTCGACGAAGCGACGGCGCTGTTCGGCTCGCATCACTGGCGTGCACCGTATCGCTTTCTCATCACGGCGACGGACGCGATCGGCTACACGGGACTCGAACATCACGAGTCGAGCTGGAACGGCGTGGACACGGAGACGCTCGCAACGGAAGCCGCGTGCAAGCGCTTTGCAGGCGATCTGCTGACGCACGAGTTCACGCACTCGTGGAACGGCAAGTACCGGCGGCCGGCGGGCTTATATCGCGACGACTACCAAGCCGACGAGACAACGGACTTGCTCTGGGTCTACGAGGGTCTCACCGAGTACTACAGCGACGTGCTGGCGGCGCGGGCGGGCTTCTGGACGCCGGCGGACTACCGCGCCGCGCTTGCGACGAAATACGCGTATCTCGATGCGGAAACGGGGCGCGCGACGCGGCCGCTCGCGGACACGACCTTCCAGGGGCGGCTCACGGGCGGCCGCGGCGCCGGCTTCGCCGCGGCCCGGCGTGCTGCGCAAGAGTATTACGATGAAGGCGAGCTCATGTGGCTGGAGGCCGACACGCTCATCCGCGAGCGCACCGGCGAACGCCGCTCGCTCGACGATTTCGCGCGCTCGTTTTTCGGCGGGTCCGACGGCGCGCCGAGCGTCGTGCCGTACACGCGCACGGACGTCGTCGCGGCGCTGAACGCCGTGCTGGCCTCCGACTGGGAGGCGTTCTTTCGCGCGCACATCGATCTGGCGACCGCGCATCCGCCGCTGGACGGGATCACGCGCGGCGGGTACGCCGTACAATTCGCCGCCAAACCGCCCGACGCGAATCCTTCGTCGCGCATCGGCAACGCCGCAGATTGGCGCTACAGTCTCGGCGCACGGATTGAAACGAACGGTACCATTCGGGACGTCGTGCCGGGCAGTCCGGCGGCGAAGGCGGGGCTCGTTCCGGGGATGACGCTCGTTGCGGTCGACGCACGCCGGTACGCCGCCGCCGCGTTAACGGCCGCCGTCGAGCGAGCGAACAGCGCGCATGCGCCGATCGTGCTCCTCGTCAACGACCGTCAGACGTTCGCAACGAAATCGGTCGAGTACGACGGCGGCATTCGTCTGCCGCTCCTGGCGCGCGCCGGCGGACGCGACCGGCTTGCGGACATCGTCCGCGCGCGTGCGGCGAAATCGCGGTGAACGGCCTGCCGGCGCTACCGGTGCACGTGCGCCAACTCGATCCGTTCGATTTCCTCGAGCGCAGCGCCGCGGTGTATCCGGAAAAGGTCGCGGTGATCGACGGAAGCGCGCGGCGCACGTACCCGCAATTTTTGGAACGCGTACGCCGGCTTGCCGCGGCGCTGCAAGCGCGCGGCATCGTGCGCGGCGAGCGCGTCGCCGTGCTGTCCCCGAACGCGACGCTGCCGCTCGAGGCAACATTCGCCGTTCCCTTGGCGGGCGCCGTTCTGTGTGCGCTCAACACGCGGCTAGCGCCGGCGGAGATCGATTACATTCTGGGACATTGCGGCGCTGCGCTGCTGCTCTACGATCCGGAATTGCAGCCCCTGGTCGAGCGCCTGACGGCGCGCGTGCCGACGATCAGCGCGTACGAGGCGTTTCTCGCGGCGGCGGATCCGGCGAAACTCGTGCGCCGGCCAGGTGCCGAAGACGACACCATCTCGATCAATTATACAAGCGGTACCACGGGCCGTCCGAAAGGCGTCATGTACACGTTCCGCGGCGCGTACGTGAACGCGCTCGCTGAAGTCTTTCATGCCGGCTTGCGGCCGGACAGCGTGTATCTTTGGACGCTGCCGATGTTCCATTGCAACGGTTGGTGCTTCCCGTGGGCCGTGACGGCGGCCGGCGCCACGCACGTCTGCTTGCGCCGGGTCGAAGCGCCGCGCATCATCGAGGCAATCGAGAACGACGGCGTCACGCACTTCTGCGCCGCGCCCACCGTCCTGGTCGGAATCGCGAATCACCCGGGGGTGCAGCCGTTTCGTCGTCGCATCATCGCAACAACGGCGGGTGCCCCGCCTTCACCGACGACGATCGCCCAGATGGAAGCGCTCGGCGCGCAGATCAACCACGTGTACGGGCTCACGGAAACGTATGGGCCCATCACGGAATGCGCGTGGCGTTCGCCGGATTGGGATGCCGCCGGCGACGCCGAGCGCGCGCGCCTCAAGAGCCGCCAAGGCGTGCCGATGATCACCGTCGGCAGCGGCGACGTGCGCGTCGTCGATGCGGACTTGCACGACGTCCCGGCGGATGCGGTGACGCCCGGCGAAATCGTCATGCGCGGCAACAACGTGATGAAGGGCTATTACGCGGATCCCGACGCCACCGAGAGAGCGTTCGCGGGCGGATGGTTCCACAGCGGCGACGTGGCGGTACGCCATCCCGACGGCTATCTCGAAATCGTCGACCGCGCGAAGGACGTGATCGTCAGCGGCGGCGAGAACATCTCGACCGTCCAAGTCGAAAAAGTGCTGATCGCGCACGACGCGGTGCTCGAATGTGCGGTCGTCGCGGTGCCCGACGAGCGCTGGGGCGAAGTCGCGAAAGCGTTCGTTACCTTGAAGCCGGGGCGAAGCGCGAACCCTGAGGAACTGCGCGCGTTCGTGCGCGAGCGCCTCGCCGGCTTCAAGGTGCCCAAATACGTCGAGTTCGGCGACTTGCCGAAGACCTCGACCGGCAAGATCCAAAAGTTCGTCCTGCGCGAACGGGAATGGGCCGGACGGGAAAAACGCGTCCAGTGAGCCTGCACCCGCTCGACGCCGCCGGCACCGTTCCCGACGTCAACGCAATCTTCGACCGGTTCGCCCGCCAGAGCGCGCGGACGCGCGCGGAACGCCCGTGTTTGCGCAACGTTTCGTACGGCGAAAGCGCGGCGGAAACGCTCGACTTCTTTCCGGCGGGCGCGGGCGCACCGCTCGCCGTGTTCTTTCATGGCGGCTATTGGCGGCGGCTCGACAAGGAGCACTTCTCCTTCATTGCGCAGGGGCTGGTGCCGCTCGGCGTGTCGTTCGCATCGGTAAACTACGCGCTGGCGCCGATGACGCGGCTGCCGGAAATCGTCGAGCAGGCGCGGCGCGCGGTCACGTGGATTCGCGACAATCACGCGCGGCTGGATTTCAACCCCGAGCGCGTCGTCGTGTTCGGACATTCGGCAGGCGGCCATCTTGCGGCCATGGCGGGCGTCTCCATTCCCGTGCGCGGCGTCGCATCGATCAGCGGCTTGCACGATTTGCACCAAGTGCGCGCCTCGTTCGTCAACGAATGGCTGAGTTTGAGTGAGGCGGAAGCACGCGCGCTGAGTCCGGTGCTGCACCGACCGGCTCGCCCCTTTCCCCTCTACGTCACCGCCGGCGAAAAAGAATCGGACGACGGCTTCAAAGCGCAAGGGCACGCGCTCGTCGCGGCCTGGAAGCCGTACGGCTGCGACGCCGCCTACGAAGACGCACGCGGCGACGATCATTTCAGCGTCATGTTCCGCATGATGAATCCGGGCAACGCGCTGACACAAAAGATCGCGCAGCTCGCGCGCTAACCAGGCGCGCTTAGCGCTATTTCACGAGCGGCAGCACGTCGCTCGGCGCCAGTGGATAAATGCCGAGCACGAAGGTGGCGACCGCACACACCGCGACCGGAATCCACGGCAGCCAGTTGCGCGAACGTTCGTCGCGCACGTGCTTTTCATCGACGCGCACGAACATCACGCGCACGATCTTGAAATAGACGTACACCGAGATCGCCGTACCGAGAATCAGCACGCCCGCGAGCCAGGCATAGCCCGCGCCGACCGAGCTTGCGAGGATCAAGATCTTGCCGGTAAAGCCCGCGGTCGGCGGCAAACCGGCGAGCGCGATGAGAAAGAACGTCATGGCGGCGGCGAGCCAAGGCCGCCGGTACGCAAGCCCCGCGAACCGGCCGACGCCGACCGTGCCGTCGGGGTCGCTCGTCATCAGGGCGACGACCGCGAAGGCACCGAGGTTCATGAACGTATACGCCGCGAGGTAGAATATTGCGTACCGCAAGCCGAGGGCCGTCTGTCCCGCGAAGGCGGCGACAATGTAGCCCACCTGCGCGATTCCGGAATACGCGAGCAGCCGTTTCATGTCGGTTTGCGCCAACGCTGCGAGGTTGCCGGCGATCATGGAAAGCGCTGCGACCGTCCAAACCGGAACGAGGATGGCCTGCGCGCTTTGCGGTGGTAAGGAGGCGTAGGCAAAGCGTCCGAGCACCGCGAGCGTACCGGCTTTGGTGACGACCGACATATACGCGGTGACCGCGAGCGGCGCACCTTCGTACACGTCGGGCGTCCACATGTGAAACGGCACGAGGCTCAATTTGAACGCGATGCCGACGAGAAACAGACCGGCGCCGAGCGCGAGCAGCGGCGACGGCTGCGCGGCGGCGAGCGCGGCGAATCCGATCGAACCGACGGCGCCGAACAGCAGGGCCATTCCGTAGACCAGAAAGCCGGACGCCATCGATGAGAGCATCAGATACTTCAGCGCCGATTCGCGCGCGCTCGTGCGCGTCGACATCCCGCACAAACAGTACAACCCGAGCGACAGCAGTTCGAGGCCGAGAAACACCATCATCAGGTTGCCCGCACCGGCCATCAGCATCGCGCCGCAGGTACTCCACAGCACGAGCGCCGTCGTTCCGGCCACCTGATCGTCGCGCCCGATGCCGATGCCGAGCATCAGCGTCACGAGCGTCGCGAGAATGGCGACCTCGGAGAAGATGACGCTGAACCCGCCCACGATATAGGCGCCGCCGAACGCCGCGTAGGGATGACCGTATTGTTGCGCGGTCATCGCCGCGGCGACGATGAGACCGATGCCGCCGATGCCCGCGGCCAAATACCGCCGCGTACGGCCCACGCCCATGAACAAGTCGACGACGAGCGCAACGAGCGACGTCGCGGCGACCGCGAAGGTGGCCCAGAGCGCCGCAAGGTCGGCCGGACTAGCGAATTGCGCCGGCTGCATGCGCGCCTCCGTTGAACTCGAACGAAACGCCGGGCGCGGACGCGGGCGCCGCGACGGGACCCGGGTTGACGCCGAGCAAGATGAACGCCGCGACGAGCGGTACGAGCGCCAGGCCCTCGACCCACGAGAGATCGCGCCGCTCGGGCAGATCCGCCATTTTCGGCCCGTTCATGAGCGTCTGGAACAGCCGCAGCATGTAGCCGGCCGCAATCACGATCGGAACGAGCGCGACGAGCGCCGCCGCGCCGAATCCCGCATGAAACAACCCGGTGAGGATGAGCAGCTCGCCGGCAAAACCCGCAAGGCCGGGCAAGCCGAGCGCCGCGAGCGCCGACAACATGAGCGCGCCGGCAAGCTTGGGATTGTGGTGACCGAGGCCGCCGAGCCGCACGAGCGAACGCGTGTCCTCGCGCGACTCCACGTAGCCGAGCGTGATGAACAGTGCCGCGCTAAAGAGCCCGTGCGCGACGATGTAGACCGCCGCCCCGCCGAACGCGATCGGATCGAAGCTGAAGATCGCGATCAAGATCAAGCCGAGATGCGAGAGCGAACTGTACGCCACTATGCGCTTTGCGTCGAATTGCGTAAGCGCGACGAACGCGCCGTACAGCAGCGCGATGATGCCGAGCGCGAACATCAGCGGCACGGCGCGATGCATTTGCGCCCCGAAGAACGGCACGCCGATGACGATGAAGCCGTACAGACCGGCCTTGGATTGGACGGCGCTAACGACGGCGACGACGGGCGCGGGCAGTTCCGCATACGTGTCCGGCATCCAGGTGTGGAACGGGAACACCGGCGTCTTCACCAAGAACGCAAACGCGAACCCCGCAAAAATCCAAAGACCCCACACGTCGCCGATGGCGACGTTCGCCCGGGCATTGCCGATGACGTCGGTCGAGCCGTGCACGACGCCGAACGCCGCCGTGGCGAGCAAGAGGCAGAGGCCGCCGGCGAGATTGTAGATGAGGTAGCGCCACGCGGCCGTCCGATGTCCGTGACCGCCCTCGGCGCGACCCCAGCCGACCATCAGCAAGAACACCGGGATGAGCATGAGATCCCAGAACAGCGCAAACAGCAGCACGTCTTTGGCGAGAAAGACGCCGGCCATTGCGCCTTCGAGGACGAGCATCTGCGCCGTGTACGCCCGTGCCCGCGGCGCACGCAGCGCCAAGAGCGCGCTGAACGTCGAGAGCGCAAGCAGCAAAACGATCCAGTAGGATACGGGGCCGTAGCCGAGATGGAAAGATGCATCGAACGGCCGCGCCAGCCAGTGCGCAGCGAAGTCGGGTGCGTGCGCGTTCGCGGCGATGGCGAAGACGGAAAAGCCCGCAACGGCGACCCCTATCCACTTCGCGATGCGATCGGCGCTTTTCGGCAGCAGATACAGTGCGAGGCCGACGACGATCGGCGCGAGCACGAGCAGCCGCACGGTCATCGCACGCCGCCGATCACGGCATAGTACACGACGAAGCACGCGACGCCGAACACGAGATAGAGCGCGTAGCCGCGCACCAAGCCCGTTTGAAAGCTCCGAACGAGGTGGCCGAGCCACGCCGCTGAATGCGTCACCTCGCGCACGCCGCCGTCGATGACGAGCGGATCGACGAGCGTTCCGAACGTCCGGCCGGCCCAGGCGCTCGGCTTCACGAACAAAACGTCGATCGCGGAATCGAAATAGAAGGCGTTCGCCAGGACCGGCGGCATGCGCACGCTTTCCGCGCGCAGCCGAGGCACGCTGTGCTCGAGCGCAGCGCGCGTCGCGTAGCGCAGATATGCCGCGGCGATACCCGCCGCAACCACGATCAGCACGAGGAGGCCGGACACGAGTTCCGGCAGCGGCGGGGCTGCGGCTTCCGCGGCGCGCGGAAACACCGGAGCGAAGAACGACTTCCACGGGCTGTGCGCGCCGCCGATGGCAAGCCACCCGATGCCGATCGAAAACGGCATCAGCACCGCGACCGGCGCGCTCAACAGCCACGCCGGCGTGTGCTCTTCGTGGCTGTGCTCTTCTTCTTCGGGATGATGCCCCGCACTCTGCGACGTGCCGGCAAATTCCGGGTGCCGGATGCCGAGGTCGGACGGGTCGACGTTACCGCGGTACGGGCCGAAGAACGTGACAAACAGCATGCGGAACATGTAGTACGCCGTGATGCCCGCGGTGATGACGCCGATGGCATACAAGAACGGATGGCCGGCGAGCAGCGTCTCGTAAATGACCGCGTCTTTACTGAAATAGCCGCTGAAGCCGGGCACGCCGCAGATCGCGAGCACACCGACGAGCATGGCCGCGAACGCGAAAGGCATCTGCTTGCGCAAGCCGCCCATGCGGCGGACGTCTTGCTCGTTGGCGAGATTGTGAATGATGATGCCGGCGCCGAGAAACAGCTGCGCTTTGAAAAACGCGTGCGTCAGAAAATGCAGCACGCCCGCGTCGAACGCGCCGACGCCGGCGCCCATGATCATGTAGCCGATCTGCGACATCGTCGAATACGCGAGGATCCGCTTGATATCCCATTGCGCGGTGCCGAGCAGCGCGCCGGCGAGCGCGGTGAGACCGCCGATCACGCCCACGAGTTCGCGGGCATCCGGCGACGCCGTCCACAGCGGCGCGCAGCGCGCGATCAAGTAAACGCCGGCGGTCACCATGGTGGCGGCATGGATCAGCGCCGACACGGGGGTGGGGCCTTCCATCGCGTCGGGCAGCCACGTGTGCAGCGGCACCTGCGCCGACTTCGCGGCGCACCCGATGAAAATTGCGAGGCAGATAACGAAAAGTTCGTGCGGGCTGAACGCCGCCGCCGGGTTCGCGAACGCATCGGCGAATCCGATCGAGCCCACTTTCGCGAAGATGGCGAAGATCGCGTACAGGATGCCGACGTCGCCGACGACGTTGATGACGAATGCTTTGCGCGCCGCTGCAACCGCCGACGGGCGATCGAACCAAAAACCAATGAGCAGGTACGATGCGAGGCCGACGAGTCCCCAGCCCACGAGCAGGCCCACGAAGTTGTCGGACAGCACCAGCGTGAGCATCGCGAACACGAAGAAGTTCATGTAGGCGAAAAAGCGCGCGTACGCACGGTCGCCCGACATGTACCCGATCGAGTAGACGTGGATGAGGAAGCCGACGCCGGTGATCACGAGCGCCCAGGTTAGCGCGAGCCGGTCGAACAGCAATCCGAACCCGAAACCGGGCAGCCACGCGAACATCGACTGGTGCGCGCCGGCGAGAGTACCGCTGAGCTGCGCGCCGTCGTGCCACGAGAACAACGTCGCGACGAACGCCGTTCCGATCAGCGCCGCGCCCACCGGCCCCGCGAGCGACTTCAACTGCGGCCCGAAGGCCCACAAAATGACGGCGCCGAGTAGCGGCAAGAGCCAGATCAAATAGAGAAGCGGATAGCTGCCGTCGATGCCAAGCACGTGATGTGCGGCGACCGTCGCAGGCAGCATCATCCGTGCAGGCTCGCGACTTCGTCGACGTCCACGTTCGGCCGGGGGCGGAACACGACGACCACGATCGCCAGCCCGATCGCGGCTTCCGCGGCGGCGACAGTGATCACGAGGAACGCGAAGATGTGGCCGGCGTTGTTCGCCCAAGCCTTCGCGAAGGTCACCAAGGCCAGGTTCGCCGCGTTGAACATGAGCTCGATCGACATCAGCATGATCAGCGGATTGCGCCGCACGACCACGCCGACGGCGCCGAGAAAGAAGATCACCGCGGATAGGCCGATGTATTGGTCGAGCGGCACCGCGAACGCGTTGGCATTCATCGCGCGATCGGCTCCCGCTTCACGATGGACTCGCGCGTGCCGGAACGCCCTTTGGAGCGGGGACGCGCGGGCGAGTCGTCGCCCGCAAGCAGTACGACGCCGACGACCGCGACCATGAGAATGAGCGCCGTGATCTCGAACGGCAAGAGATTCGTGGTGAAGAGCGCGTTGCCGAAATCGGTCACGCTGCCAAACGCGTTCGCCTCGCCGGTACGGCCGGTAACGGCCGGTGCGTTCGCGCCCACCGACGCGCCGGTGCGCAGCAGCGCATACACGACGGTCGCGACCGCGATCGCGCCGAGCGCCGCCGCGGGCCATAGGACGTTCGGCATGCGATTTGGTCCGACGTCGAACGGCTTGACGCCGCTCGACAGCAGCGCGATCACGAAAATGAACAGGATCAGGATCGCGCCGCTGTACACGACGATTTGAATGACGGCCAGGAATTCCGCGTGCAGCGTGAGATACATGATCGCGAGCGCGACAAAGTTCGCGAGCAGGCCGACGACGCTGTGCACCGGCTGCCGCGCGGTGATCGTGAACACCGCGCTGCCGAGCAGCGCAATGGCGAGCAGCCAGAACCCAATCATCCGGCGAGTCCCCGGCGCTGCTTCTTGAGAATCTTGCCGCGGGCCGTCGCTTCGTACCCGGTCGCGATGTCGACCGTGGACTTGGTGATCGACACTATTCCCAGATCCGCGGGAATGCCGTTGGGGCGCTCGTCGGGCGGCGTGCCGACGCCTTCGGACGGCGGCACCAGCAACCGGTCTTTCGCGTAGATGAACGAACCGCGCCGGTAATCCGCCATCTCGAAGCGCGGCGTCAGCACGATTGCATCGGTGGGGCACGCCTCTTCGCAAAGACCGCAGAAAATGCACCGGAGCTCGTCGATCTCGTAGCGCGCGGCGTAGCGTTCGCCCGGCGAGCGGCGATCTTCCGGCGCGTTTTCGGCACCGATCACCGTGATCGCGTTGGCGGGGCACGCGATGGCGCAAAGCTCGCACCCGATGCAGCGTTCTTTGCCGTCCGCATAGCGCCGCAGTTCGTGCAGTCCATGAAACCGCGGCGCATGCTGCTTCTTCACCGACGGATATTGGATCGTCGGCTTCTTCACGAAGAAGAAGCCGAACGTGGTCCGAAATCCGGTGAGAATCGCGCCGATGTTGAAAAGGTTCTTTCGCATGATTATCCGTTCGGTGCGACGGCGACGACGATCGCCGTCACCACGAGGTTGAGGGTCGCCACCGGCAGCAGCACTTTCCAGCCGAAATCCATGAGGCGGTCGTAGCGCAGGCGCGGCAGCGTCGTGCGCAGCCACACGTAAAAGAACAAAAAGAGCCCTGCCTTCAACAAGAACCAGATAATGCCGGGCACCACTTGGCCGCCGGGAAACGGCGCGTTCCAGCCGCCGAGGAACAGCAGCGTCGCAAGGCACGACACCGTGATCATGTTGAGGTACTCCGCGATGAAGAACAAGCCGAAGCGCAGCCCGGAATACTCGGTGTGGAAGCCGCCGACCAGTTCGGTCTCCGCCTCGACCAGATCGAACGGCGCGCGGTTCGTCTCGGCGACCGCCGTGATCAAATAGATGATGAAACCGATGATCTGCGGGATGACGAACCACAACCGCAGCTGCGCGTGCACGATGCCCATCAGCGAGGTCGTTCCGGCTAAGATCAGGACGCCGATCACCGACATCGACATCGAAAGCTCGTAGCTGATCATTTGCGCGGTGGCACGCACGCTGCCGAGCAGCGGAAATTTCGAGCCCGACGACCAGCCGGCCAGCGAGATGCCGTAGACGCCGATCGACGTCAGTGCGAACACGAAAAGAATGCCGGCGTTGACGTCGCCGATCGAACCGCCGAGTCCGAGCGGTCCGCTCCCGGCCGGCTCGGCGAACGGAATGACCGCGAACACGCCCATCGCCGTGATCAGCGAGATGAACGGCGCAAGTTTGTAAATCAGCGGATCCGCCGTGTTCGGCGTGAGATCTTCCTTGAACATCATTTTCACGGCGTCGGCCGCCGGCTGCAGCAGCCCCCACGGGCCGACGCGGTTGGGGCCCGGGCGCAACTGCATCCAGCCCATCACCTTGCGCTCGAACAGCATGGCGTACGCGAAAGTGGTGATCACGACGAAGAGCACGATCACTGACTTGACGAGCGCGACGAGCCAGAGCGGAACCGATGCGGCGGCCGCTTCCATCTAGCGCGCCTCGGTGCCGGCGGCAAGTGCCGCCACGAACGGTTTGCGCACCGCCGACACGCGCGCGAAGCCGGCGCGGCCGAATGCGTTTGCCGGCGCTTGGCCCAATCCATCGACGATCGACACGGTCCCGCGCGGAACGCGTTCGTTCAATACGACCGGGAGATCGCGCAGCGTCGCGCCGCCGTTCGCCGCCGTGAGATCGATGAGATCGCCGGCGCTGACCTTGCACTCCGACGCGGAGTGCGGATGCAGCATCGCGCGCGGCGCCGTTCGCAGCTCGGCGATGCGGGCGTCGTGGGCGACGGTGCCGCCGCCCGTGAAGATCGTGCTGTCGACGACGACTTTCAGCGCATCGGCGGGCACGGCGCCGGAGGGCATCATGGGTGCGCGGTGATCGCCGCCCGGCGCTTGCGACAGCAGCGCACGCATGCGCTGCTCCATCTCACCGGGAAGCGGGAGGGCGATGCCGAGCGCGTCGGCAAGTGCCACGAGCATGTCGCCGTCGGCGATGACGGAGTCCGGCGCCTTCACCGAGCCGGCCACCGGAAGGACGTCGCCGCACAAGTCGGTCGTGGTGCCGCTCTTCTCGAACGCGGCGCACGCCGGCAGAACGAGGGTCGCCAGCTCCGCCGTTTCCGTCATGAACAGCTCGCTCACGACCACGAACGGCGTCGCGCGCAATGCCGATGCAACCAGCTCGCGGTCCGGAAAATGCAGCATCGGGTTCACGCCCATCAGGGCGAGCACCGACAGGTTGCCGTCACGCGCGCCTTCAAGCATGCCCAGCGTGCCGAGCGCCGTGCCCTGCGGGAGCATGCCGACGCATTCCGCGCCGCGCGCGTTCGGCTGCTCGCCGAGCACGAAGCCGGTGACGTGCGTTCCCGACGCGCGCAAGGTTTCAGCCAGGGCGAAGAGCGCCGGGGCTTCGGCCGACTCGGTGCCGTCCCATACGAAAGCGACGCGCTCGAAGCGGGCGGGCAACGCCGCCTGAACGTCGGCAAACGACGCCACATGACGCAAGCGCAAAACGCCGCTCGCAAGCTGATCGCCCACCGAGATCAGCGTCGCGCTTTTGCGGGCGACGGCCTTGCGGATGCGCAGATCGAGGATGGGCGCGAGCGATGCCGCGGACCGGCCGTACGTAACGATGACCTCGGCGTTTTCGAGGTCTTCGTGTGTGCCCGCCAGCGGCGTCGGATGCGCGCGGTACTGGCGGCCCGCTCGCCAGTCGAGGTTCTCCACGCCCAGCGCGCGGTGCACGTACGCGAGCAGATATCCCTC
>JBHEMQ010000006.1:383-21323 GCA_046262475.1 Candidatus Velthaea sp. | reverse complement strand
CCGCCGATGGCGCCCGCCGACTGGGGCCCTTTGGCGGCGACGGCGTCTTTTAGCGCATCTGCCCACAGTCCGATGGCATCGTCCCACTCGATCTGCGACCAGCTGCCGTCCCGCTTGAACATCGGCTGCGTGATCCGCCGGTCGTCGCCGACGTAGCCGATGTTGTAGCGGCCGCGGTCGCACAGCCAGCTGTCGCTGATGCTGTCGTCTTCGGTGACGCTCATCGTGCGCAACAGGGTGTTGTGCCGCTGGTCGACGTGCTGCTGGCAGCCCACGCTGCACTGGGTGCACGTGGTGGTCGTGCGGTGGTTGTCCCACGGCCGCGACTTGAAGCGGTACGTTTTCGAGGTCAGCGCGCCGACCGGGCACAGTTCGGTCACGTTGCCGGAGAAATCCGATACGTACGGCGCGCCGGTGGCGGTCGCGATGATGGCGTGCGCGCCGCGATCGTCGGTGCGCAGCGACTGCTCGCGCGTGATGATTTCGTCGAACCGCACGCAGCGCAGGCACAAGATGCAGCGCTCTTCGTCGAGCACGATCGTCGGCCCGAGGTCGACGGCCTTCGGCTTCGACTCCTTCGGCTCGACGAGCCGCGATGCACCTTGGCCGTAGGCCATGGAATAATCTTGCAGATCGCACTCGCCGCCCTTGTCGCAGATCGGACAATCCAGCGGATGATTGAGCAGCAAGAACTCGAGAATCGCGCGCCGGCCTTCGTCGACTTTCGCATTTCCCGTGTGTACTTTCATGCCGTCGCTGACCGGCGTATTACACGCAATCTGCAGCTTCGGCATGCCTTCGATCTCGACCAGACAGACGCGGCACAAACCGGCCGGCCCGAGCTTGGTATGGTAGCAGTAGACCGGAATCTCGCGCTGAATCTGCTTCGCCGCTTCGACCAGCAGCGTACCCTTGGGAACCCGCACCTCGACGCCGTCGATGGTGACCGTCGCGAGATCGGTCTGCGGAACGGTGGCGCTCATCGTGCTGCCGCCGGCGCAAGCCCGCCGGCGTTGACGTACGCGCGAAACTGCGACTCGAAGCGCTTCACGACGGACGCGAGGAACGGCTCGAGCGAATCGCCGAGCGCGCACAGGTTGAGTCCGGTCATCTGGTGCGATGCGTCGACGAGCATGTCGACGTCGCTGGGCAAACCACGCCCGTCCAAGATGCGCTCCAGCGTCTTCTCGAGCCAGTTGCCGCCTTCACGGCATGGCGTGCATTGACCGCACGATTCGTGCGCGTAAAAACGGATCAGCGAATGCGCGGCCTTGACGAAATCCGTCGTGTCGTCGAAGACGACCATCGCACCGGAGCCGAGCATCGAGCCGGCTTTGGTAATCGAGTCGAAATCGTACGGCACGTCGAGATGCTCCTCGAACAGGCACGCCGACGAACCGCCGCCGGGCTGCACGCCCATGAAGGTGCGGCCGTCCCGCAGACCGCCCGCGCAGTCGTCGATCAGTTGGCGAATGGTCGTGCCGAGCGCAACTTCGTAATTGCCCGGACGCTTCACGTGACCGCTGATGGAAACGATCTTGAAGCCGGGCGACCGCTCGGGGCCGACGGCGGCAAACCACTCTGCGCCGTTGCGCATGATGTGCGGCAGGTACGCCAGCGTTTCGACGTTGTTGACGACGGTCGGCTCGCCGTACAAGCCTTTGATCGCGGGAAACGGCGGCTTGAGGCGCGGCTCGCCGCGGCGGCCTTCGAGTGAATTCAGCAGCCCCGTCTCCTCACCGCAAATATACGCGCCCGCGCCGCGGTGAATCGTTAGTTCGAGGTCGTAGTCCCGGCCGCAAAGATTCTTGCCCACGTAGCCCGCGGCGCGCGCCTGCGCGAGCGCATCGCGGAAGATCTCGTAGCCGCGTTTGAACTCGCCGCGAATGTAGATGAACGCATGATGGCAGTTGATGCCGTACGAGCCGATCAGAATGCCCTCGATGATCTGATGCGGCGTCTCTTCGAGCAGCATGTGATCTTTGAACGTGCCGGGCTCCGCCTCGTCGCAGTTGCAGACCATGTACCGCGGCCGCCCGTTATCAGGCAAGAACGACCATTTGCGCCCGGTCGGAAAGCCCGCGCCGCCGCGGCCCCGCAGATTCGAGCCCGACGTGAGTTCCAGCACCGCCTTGGGCGTCAGGTCCCTGAGCGCGCGCTCCAGCTGCGCGTATCCGCCGGTCGATTTGTACACGTCGATGTCGCGCAGGTTGAGTTCGCCGATGCCTTTGGTGAGCACGGGCGTGACCACGCCGGCCATCAGTGCCGGCCGTTCTCGCTCGGGCGCAGCTGCGTTTCGTGCACCAGCCGCTCGCGCGAGCGCTGCGCGTACGACGGATCGCTCCACAAGCGGTCGAGCATGATGACGCCGCTCGCGTCGCCGACGCCGCCCGCGTTGTTGGGATGAGCGACGCCCATGCCGCCGGCCGATTTCCGCCCGGTGTCCTGCGTGACTTTCCAGGTGGGGCCCGGTGCAACGGTCTGCACGAGCGGCCCCACCGGGAAATTCCCGCCGCGCATCGCCGCTAGCATGTCGTCAACGTTTTCCTTGGTCAAGTCGTAGAAAAACTCCAGGTTGATCTGCATGCAGGGTGCGCGGTCGCAGGCGGCGAGACACTCGACTTCCTCGTACGAAAACAGGCCGTCGGAAGTCGTCTCGAGATGTCCGACCCCCAAACGCTCGCGGAAATACGCCATGATCTCTTCCGCGCCGTTCAAGATGCACGAAAGATTGCGGCAGACTTGCAGCATGTACGTCCCGATCGGCCGCCGGTAAAACAGCGTGTAAAACGAAACGGTCGACTCGACGACGGCGGGCGGTACGCGCAGCAAATAGGCGATCGCGGCGATCGCGTTCGGCGACACGTATCCCTCGTTTTCCTGAAAGAGGTGGGCGAGCGGCAGGAGCGCGCTGCGCGAATCCTCGTACCGAGCGATCAGCGCCTCGCACTCCGGCCGCAACCGCGCGACGAGGGCGTCGAAAAAGTTGCCCGGCCGTGTGACGTTCGGGCTCCAATCCGGCACGCCGGCGCCGCCGTCGCTCTGCGGGTGAACGCCGCTCGCCGCATCGCTCTGCGCCGAGGTGCTCATCGATCGACCTCGCCGAACACGGGATCGAGCGAGCCGATCATGACGACCATGTCCGCGATCATCTCGCCGACGGCGATCTTCTTCAGCACCTGCAAATTGTACAGCGACGGCGGGCGCGGGCGGATGCGCCACGGCCGGTTGTCGCCGTTGGAAACGACGTACAGGCCGAGTTCGCCGCGCGGGCCTTCGACCGCCTGATACACGTCACCGGGCGGCACGCGGAACGATTCGGAAACGTATTTGAAGTGATGGATCAGCGCTTCCATCGAGACGGCGATCGTTTCTTTCGGCGGCGGCGTAAACTTGGGGTCGTCGGCCATCACCGGTCCGCCGGCGAGATTCTTGCGCACCTGTTCGATGATGCGCATCGCCTCGTCCATTTCGTCGAGGCGCACGAGAAAGCGCGCGTAGGCATCGCCTTCGGTGCGGGTCGGCACCTCGAACTGGTAGTTCTCGTACCCGCTGTACGGAAACGCCTTGCGCACGTCGTACGCGACGCCGCTGCCGCGCGCGACGGGGCCCGTAATGCCCCACGCGATCGCCTCGTCAGCCGACAGGATGCCGACGTCGATCATGCGGTCCTGAAGAATGGGGTTCTTTTGCAGCAGCGCGCGCATCTCGCGCATGCGCGCGGGATGCAATTTGATGAGATCGTCGAGCTTCTCGAAAAAGCCGTCGGGCAAGTCGTCGCGCAAACCGCCGATGCGGAAATAGTTGGGGTGCATGCGCGCGCCGCCGGCCATCTCGTTGAGATCCAGGATGCGCTCGCGCAAATCAAACGCGTAGAAAAAGGCCGAAATCGCGCCGAGATCGATGCCGCCCGTGCCGAGCCACACGCAATGTGAAGCGATGCGCGAAAGCTCACAGAACATGACGCGGATCTGCCGCGCGCGTTCCGGCACGCGGTCCGTGACGCCCAGCAGCTGCTCCACCGCAAGCATGTAGCAGAGCGAGTTGGAAAGCGGCGAGAGGTAATCCATCCGCTCGAGCACGGTGGTCGCTTGCGTCCAGAACAAATTCTCGGCCGACTTTTCGATGCCGGTGTGCAGGTAGCCGATTTCCGGCTCCGCGCGCGTGACGACCTCGCCCTCGATCTCGGTGACGACTTGCAGCACGCCGTGCGTCGAGGGGTGCTGCGGCCCCATCGAGAGCACCATGCGGCTGTCGCTGCGTTCGACGACCTCCATTGCGGGGGCGGTCACTGCGCGCCGTCCTTCGGCAACTGACCGCCGCGCGCCGCATTCTTTTCCGCCGCCAGCTCGCTGGTGCTCGCCGCGGCCGCCGTGGTGACCGCGCCCGGCGAGGCGCCGCTCTGCGCGGCGATCGCGCTGTGCGGCGCAGGATCGGGCAGCGCTTGACCGCGGGCCGCCGCAATTTGCCGCTGCAGCGCCGCAGCGGTCTTGCCGGATGCGGGCGTTCCCGCGGCGACGTTCGATTTCAATGCGAACGACGGTCGCGGCGTGCGCTCGAGCGCTGGACCGCGCAGCGGATAATCGCGGCGCAAGGGGTGACCCGCCCAATCTTCCGGCATCTGAATGCGCCGCAAATCCGGGTGGCCGCTGAACGTAATTCCGAACAAATCGTAGATTTCGCGCTCGGGCCAATCCGCGTTCGGCCACATGTCCGAGATCGTCGGCACCACCGTGTCGCCGGCGCTCACGCCGCACAGCACGCGAGCCCGGGCGGCCGCACCGCCGGACCACTTCAGCAGATGATACACGACGTCGTAGCGCGGGTCGCGCTCGAGATAATCGACGCCGCCGATGTCTAGCAGCAGCGTATAGCCCGCCTCTTTCAGCGCGGCGATTTCACCGCGCACGCCGGCCGGCGTTGTGCGGATGATCAGCGCGTCATCGATTGCAGGACGGAGCGCGGTCGGATCGATTGCCGTCGATCCGATCGGCGGTGCTTGGGAACTCGGCACTATCGTTTCCTATTTATGCGCGGGCGAAAATTCCGCCGCGACCGCCTTCGCGGATTTGCTGCTGGATCAGGTTGACGGCATAGAGCAACCCGTCGGGCGTCGGCGGGCAGCCCGGGACGTACACATCGACGGGAACGATCGTATCGACGCCTTGGATGACTGCGTAGTTGTCGAAAACGCCGCCCGAGCTGGCGCACGCGCCCATCGCGATAACCCACTTCGGATCCGCCATCTGGTCGTACAGCCGTTTGATGATCGGCCCCATTTTTTGCGCGACGCGCCCAGAGACGATCATGAGATCCGCCTGGCGCGGCGAGGCGCGGAACACCTCGGAACCTAAGCGCGCGATGTCGTACTCCGGCGCGGTCGCCGTCATCATCTCGATCGCGCAGCACGCGAGGCCCATGGTGAGCGGCCACACGCTCGACGATTGTGCCCAGCGCGCGACATCGTCGACCTTGGCCAGCAAAAACTGGCCGGGCGAGTCTAACGCCACTGAAAACCGCCCCGCTTCCAGACGTAGGCGTAGCCGACCGCGAGCACGATCACGAAGACCACCATCTCGAGCAAGCCGAAGACGCGCAGCTGATGCATCTGCACGGCCCACGGATAGAACGAGGCCGCCTCGACGTCGAAGATAACGAAGAGCATGGCGATCAAGTAAAAGCGAACGGGAAAACGGCCGCCGACGTCGGAGGTCGGGTCAACGCCGCATTCGTAGGCCTCGCTTTTGACCGCGTTGGGTTTGCGGCGCCCCAGCAGGCCGGGCAGCACTGTAAACAAAAGCGCAGCGGCCAGAGCGACCGCCAGATAGATGGCAACGGGACCGTACGGAGTCATGGATGCGATGATTTTCACGAAACTTTCCCGGACCGCCTTTGCGTCCGGCGTCCTCGCTTTTGCGCTCGGCGCGTGCGGGCCAAACCCGAATCCCAACGGCGTGACCGACACGGGGACGATCGTCGGCAACGTGATCGACGCGAAAACGAACCAGCCGCTGCCGACGGCGACGGTCTACGTCGGGACGATCGTCCACAACGTCGTGCCCGCCGACAAAGGTCAGTTCACGCTCATGAATGTGCCCGTTGGACAGCAAACCCTCACGGTGCAGGCCATCGGTTATGCGACCGACCGCGAGCTCATCGCCGTAACGAAGAATCAGGAATCGCAGGCTGGGGATGCCGGGCAGATTCGGATGACGCCGACGATTTGATACGGCGGCCGCCGGCTTGCTAGCCGCATCGTTCGTTGTTGCAGGCGTCGTGCTCGTGTTCCTAACGCTGGGCGACATTTTCCAGTCGGTCATCGTTCCGCGGCCCGCCGGCCGAACGTTTCGGCCGAGCGCCCTCGTTTCGCGCTACGGTTGGCGGCTATGGCGCTGGTCCGCGCACCGCATCGGCGACAACGAGCGCCGCGAAGACTTCCTCGGCACGTACGCGCCGCTGCTGCTGGTCGGCCTGCTGATCTTTTGGGTTGCGCTGCTCATCCTCGGTTACGGCCTCATTTTCTACGGACTGCGCGGCGAGTTACGGCCGGAACCCGACTTCGGCGGTGCCGTCTATTTCGCGGGAACCTCGCTATTGACCATCGGCTACGGCGACATCGCGCCGGCGGGCGCGCTCGCCCGCCTCGCCGCGATTTGTGCCGGCGCGTCGGGCTTCGGCGTCGTCGCCATCGTGACGACGTTTCTGTTTTCGATTTTCGGCGCGTTCCAACAGCGCGAACAGTTCGTCGTCACGTTCACGAACCGCGCCGGCGCGCCGCCGTCGGCGGTCGAGATGATCGAAACGCATGCGCGGCTGCAGATCACCGACAACTTGGCCGAGACGCTGCGCGAATCGCAAGCGTGGATGGCGCTCGTGATGGAAACGCACCTGGCGTATCCCGCGCTAACGTACTTCCGGTCGCAACACGACAACATTTCGTGGATCGGCGTCTTCGGTGCGATCCTCGATTCGGCGACCATCGTCATTACCACGCTGGATGTTCCGCAGCGCGGCGAAGCGCTCATTCTGAACCGCCTCGGACGCCACTTCGTGAACGACTTTTCCGATTATTTCGATCTGAAGGCCGGCGGCGGCGCGGGCGTCGAGCGCTCGGAATTCGACACCGCCTACGACCGCCTGCGGGATGCCGGTTTTCCGATGCGCGAGCGCGAGACCGCCTGGCACGACTTTGCGGACATGCGCGCGACGTATGCCGGGCGTCTCAATCAGATTGCGCAGTACTGGAGCATTCCGCCCGCGCAGTGGATCGGCGACCGCTCGTACATCGGCCGCCATCATCCCTCGTCGTTGTCCGCCGACGCGGCCGCGCTGCGGGATTAGGGGCGGCGCGGGTGCGCCGCGAGAAATTTCACCGCGACGTCGATGGGCGTCGCGAAGCCGATCGCGCGTTCTTCTTCGAAGCGCGATTCGGCGATGCCGATGATGTCGCCGGTGTCGCCGTCGAACACGGGGCCGCCGCTTTCGCCCGGAATGATCGGTACGTCTAGTTCGAGCGCACCTTTCCGTACGCTGGCGATGCGGCCGGTGTACAGCGATGCGGTCGTGCCGAGGCGCTCGTCCTCGAATGCGTCGGGAATCGGGTACCCCAGCACGCCGATGGGACGGCCGGGCTCCGCGTTTTTGGACGACCCCAAGTGCGCGACCGCCGCGTTGGGGATGCGGGTGTCGACGATCGCGACATCCTCGTCGTCGCTGCTGACGGCGGCTACGTGCGCCGGTGCTTTCTTCCCGTCGCCGATGCGCACGACGAGGTCGCGCGCGTCCGCCACGACGTGCGCGTCGGTCAGGATGCGCGACCCCCAATCGCCGCTCTCAACGACGACGCCGGAGCCGTAGGCTTTGTCGTACTTTCCTTTGCGGCGCGGATCGTCGGCGGGAATGTGCATCGTGAACAGCACGACCGAAGGATGCAGGCGGCGATAATATTCGGTGTAGCGGTCGCCCGCGTTCGCGGATTCCCGCGCGCCGCCCGCGCAGCCGGCCAGGCACAAAATCACGGCGCACGCTGCGGCGCCACGCGTCACGGCAACCGTTCCGCAATTGCGGCGCGCAGCCGGTCGAGCCCGTCGCCGGTTCGCGCGCTCACGTCGATCGTGTCGGCAGGCAACGCCGCTCGCGCCGCCGGATCGAGCCGGTCGATTTTGTTGAAGGCAAGGATGGTCGGCTTCTCATCGAGCCCGAGGTCCCGCAAGATGGTTTCCACGCTTTCGCGCTGGCGCGGCCAATCCGGATTCGAGGCGTCCATCACGTGCACGAGCAGATCTGCGACGTCGAGCTCCTCAAGCGTCGCGCGGAACGCGTTGATCAATTCCTTCGGCAGCGCCGTGATGAAGCCGACGGTATCCGCGAGCCGCACGTTGCGGCCCTCGGCGATGTATGCACGACGCAGCGTCGGATCGAGCGTCGCAAACGGCTGATCGGCGACGAAGGCCGCGTTCGCGCGCGCCGGATCGATGCCGGCGAGCCGGTTCAGCAACGAGGATTTGCCGACGTTGGTGTAACCGACCAGAGCCACATACGGATCGCGGCCGCCGCCCGCGCGCCGGGTTTGGCGCTGTTTGCGCACTTCCTCGAGCTGCGCGGTGAGGAGCGACACGCGCTGCTGAATCTTGCGGCGGTCGACCTCGAGCTTCGTTTCGCCGGGACCGCGTGTGCCGACGCCGCCGCCGAGGCGCGAGAGATCGGCGCCGACACCGATCAGATTCGATTGCCGGTACCGGAGCTGCGCGAGTTCCACTTGCAGCTGACCTTCGCGCGAGCGCGCGTGCTGTGCGAAGATGTCGAGGATCAGCATCGTGCGGTCGACGATCGGCAGAGGAACGATCTTTTCCAAGTTCGTGCGCTGGCGCGGCCGCAGGTCGTTGAACACGAAGACGACGTCTGCGCGCAGGTCTCGCGCGATGTCGGCGATCTCGCGCGCCTTGCCGCTGCCGACCAGCGTCGCCGGATCGACGTGCGGCAGCTTCTGGATGACTTCGCCCGCAATCTCGGCGCCTGCCGCGCGCACCAGCGCAGCGAATTCCGCGAATTCGGGCGCGAGCGGCGCGCGCTTGTCGCCGAGGTCGACGCCGACCAGGAGTGCGCGCTGCGCTGGTGCCGCGACCGGTACCGTCATCCCTTCACCGTCGCAAGCCGTTCGATCAGCCAGCGCAGGCCCTGCACGTAGCGCGGTCCCGGCCGTTCCAAAATGCCGGCCTCGGGCAGCGTGAAGACGCGGCGCTCGCGAACGGCGCGCAGACTCGACCACGGCGCACGCGCTGCCACGGCTGGAAGGTCGACCGTCGGATCCACGACGAGCGCATCCGGCTGCAGCGCGACGAGCGCCTCGGCGCTGAAGCGCGGGTACGGCGACCGTGACGCCGACGCGGCATTGATTCCGCCCGCCATGTCGATCAATTTTTCGATGTACGAACCGCGGCCGACGGTGAAGATCGGCGCAACGCCGAGGACGACGAACACCGACGGCCGCCGCGGACGCGAGCCGACGCTGCGGCGCAGCGCCGCTGTTTCGGAGCGGAGCGACGCGATCAGCCCGGCGGCCGCGCTCTCGTGACCGCTGAGCGTGCCGAGGGCGGCGAGGTCGCGAAAAATATCGTCGTACGTGTCGTCGGCATACACCGCGCCGCGGATGCCCGCCTTGGCCAGTTCCGCCATCAGCGCGGTTTGCGAGGGAATGCCGACGGCGACATCGGGATGCAGCCGCACGACGCGCTCGCTATCGACTGATGACACCGTCGAAATCACCGGGAGCCGGCGTGCCGCGGGCGGATAGTCGGTGAATTGGGAGACGCCGACGACTTGCGCGCCGGCGCCGATGGCGAAGAGATCTTCCGTGAGCGACGGGATGAGCGACACGATACGGCGCGCAGGGTGAACGGCCGGCTGCGCTCCCGCCGCACACGCGCCGAACGCGAGCGCCGCAACGAGCGCGACGGCGCGGCGGAGAATCACGTGCTGCGATACGCGAAACCAGGATGTCCCGCCTCCGTCGCAAAACGCTTGGACCGCTCGCGTGGTCGGGAACCCGGTGAAAATCCGGGACGGTCGCGCCACTGTCAGCGGGGAGCCCGCTGCGTTCACTGGCGGAACCGGCGCAAGCCGGCGATCACCGGGAAGGCCGCAGCAGCAACGGCAACGATCCGCGAAGTCAGGATACCGCACGCCGAGCCTTTGCTACTCTCCACCTCGCGTAAGGGTCGGTGCATCAATGGTTACCTTTTTTGCGCGCGCCGCGTTCATCGGCGCAGCGTGCGCGGCGGCGGCGGCGGCCGCGTGCGCGCAAGGCGCTCCCGCTCCCGCTCCCGGTCCGTCCGCCACGCCGTCGCCGCTGTCCGAAATCGGTCGCGTGACGACCAGCGACCGGCAAGACGAACCGCTCGCGGCAACGGCCCGCGTCACCTACGTCGTGACGAATTCGGAAATGGTGACGCGCGGCTACGCAACTGTCGCGCAAGCGCTCGATGCGGTTCCCGGCTTGAGCATTCAGCACTACGGCGCGTACGGCGCCGCGGCGGACATACAAATGCGCGGGTCGCGAACCGCGCAAGTGCTCGTGCTGCTCGACGGCCGCCCCATCGGCGGCACGCAATCGGCCTCCGTCGACGTCGGCGCACTCTCGACGACCGGCGTCGAACGCATCGAAGTCGTGGAATCGGGCGGCTCGACGCTGTACGGCGCGGGCGCCGTCGCGGGCGTTATCAACATCATAACGAGCAAAGCCGCGCGGGCGTACGCTGCCGGTCCCGAGATCACGCTGCACGCGGGATCGTTCGCGGACCGCGGGCTATCGTTTGAAACGAAGAACTTCGCGTTCGAGCGACACCTCGCGACGAACAACTTTGCGTATCCCGTTGCGCGAAGTGCCGCCGCAACGCGAATCGACGACGACGCGCTGTCGACGACGTTTCGCGCGACGACGAGCGGCTCGCTCGGCGCGCTCGGCATCAACGCCTCCACCGGGTTCGCTGAACGGCGGCTGGGTGTTCCCGGCCCGCTCACCTTCCTGAGCGCCGATTCGCGCCAGGAAACCATCGACGAAGACGTTCGGGTCTCGCTGAGCCGCCAGCGTGTCCGCGCGGTGACGACGCTCGATCTTTCGGGAACGCGGCAGTCGCTCGTCTTCCGCGATCTCGATCTCAACGACACCGGCGGCTTTCCGTTTCTCGACTTCAATACCGAAGCGCGCGTGCAAGCGAGTCTGCGCAACGTCGTGACCACGGAGTCCAATCGATTTGTGGCGGGCATCGATGTGGCGCGCGGCAGCGCGCGCATCGATGCGGGCGACGGCAATCCGGCCGTTAACGGCTTCGCGCAAAGCGCGCTGTACGCGCAGGACAGCCTGCGCATCGCACCCGGCACGCGCATCTACGGCGGCCTGCGCGCGGAACGCGACGGCGGCGCCGGCGCGGCGCTGTCGCCGGCCGCGGGCGCGATCGTCGCGCTCGGCAACGGCCTCTCGCTGCGCGCCAACGGCGCGACCGCATTTCGTGTTCCGACCGCCGTCGATTTGTACTTTCCGGGGTACAGCAACCCGACGCTGCGCCCGGAACACACGCGCAGCTTCGACGTCACGCTGGACGACGCGCGAATCCTCGGCGGCGCAGCGTTCGGATATTTCGTCACGACGGGCACCGATTTCATCGCCGGCAATCCGGCAGCCGACCCGACGGCGCCGTTCGGTCCGGGCAATTTTCCTCTGATCAACATCGCGCGCGCGTCGATCGCCGGCTTCACTTTCGACGCGCAGACCGCGCCGTCGCACGGCGTCACGACACGTGTGGGCATTACCGACACGTATCGCGCGCTCGGTTTCGACACAAATCCCGCCGTACCGACGGCGACCCGTCTCGCGCGACGCCCAGTGATCGGCGCGAAGCTGGCCGTGCAATACGACGGTGCGCCGCGCTCGCTGCTCGCGAGCGCCGGCGTCCAGACCGTAACCGAGGGCGCGCGCGTCGATCAGTTCGGATTCGGCGCCGGCTTCACGCGGGTCGACGCCTTCATGCGCTTGCGGCTCGCGCGGCGCGCGCTGCTCTCGCTGCGCGCGTACAATCTCGGCAACGAACGCTACGAAGGCGTCGCCGGCTTTCCGGCTCCCGGCCGCGCGTTCGCGCTCGAGCTCGCGACGCGGTGACGTGACCGCCGCGCGCATCGCGGCGGTTGCCGCGCTGCTGGTCGCCGCGGCCACGCTCGGCGTGGCCGTGGGCGGTGCGGCGATGCCCTTGCGCAGCGTGGCGGCGGTGCTGCTGCATCCGCACGCGGGCGGCGACGCCGCCACGATCGTGTGGTCCCTGCGCGTGCCGCGCGTCGTCGTCGCCGCCGTCGTCGGCGTCACGCTCGCGCTTGCCGGGAGCGTGATGCAGGCGATGCTGCGCAACCCGCTGGTCGATCCCTACATTACGGGCGTCAGCAGCGGCGCCGGCGCCGCGATCGCGATCGGCGTGACGCTCGGCGTCGGCGGCGCCGTCGTGCCCGCGCTCGGGTTCGTCACGGGACTGTCCACCGCCGTCGTCGTCGCGGTGCTCGCGCGCCGCGGCGGCGGCATCGATCCGGAGCGCTTGATCCTCGCGGGCGTGTCGATCTCAGCACTCTTCTCGGCGGTCGTGGCGCTCGCGCTGACGCGGCTCGCGCGTGGAAGTTCCAGCGATGCGATCCTCGCTTGGCTCGCCGGCTCGCTCGACGGCCGCGGCTGGGACGAGCTTGCAGCAACGGCACCGTACGCGCTTGCGGGAACCGCCATCGCCGTGGCGGCGATTCCCGCGCTGAACGTCATGCGCTTGGGCGAGCGGCGCGCGCAAACCCTCGGAGTCGACGTCACGCGTTTGCAGTGGGCACTGCTCGCATCGGCGGCGTTGCTAACGTCGGCGGCCGTTGCGCTCGCGGGTCTCGTGGGCTTCGTCGGTCTCATCGTTCCGCACGTCGCGCGCCGCATCGCCGGCTCGGATCTGCGCGTGATGGTACCGGTCGCCGCGCTGCTCGGTGCGATTCTCGTAATACTCGCGGATGCGGCAAGCCGGGCGCTGTTCGCACCCACCGAAATTCCGCTCGGCGTGCTGCTTGCGTTCATCGGCGTGCCGGCGTTTCTGTACCTGTACCTGCGCGGCGCGGTGCGCGCGTACGCGTGACCGCCCTGCGGCTCGAGCACGTCGCGGTTGCACGGGGAAGCCGCACGCTGCTGCGCGATGTCTCCGCGACGTTCGCGGCCGGCGAAGCGACGGCGATCGTCGGCGCGAACGGCGTCGGCAAGACGTCGCTCCTTGCGGTGCTCGCCGGCGTTCTGGCGCCCGCGGGCGGAACGATCGTCGCAAACGGAACGCCGCTCGGCGCGCTCGATCCGCGCACGCGCGCGCGCACCGTCGCACTCGTGGAGAGCCTGGAGCCGGTGCTCGGCGCGATGACGGTTGCGGAGGCGGTCGCGGCGGCGCGCTTTCCGCACCACCAGTGGTGGGAATGGCAGCCGACGCAAGCCGATCGCTACGCGGTCGACACCGCGCTCGAGCGCGTCGAAATGGCGGCGCTGCGCCGCCGGCACATCGAAACGTTATCGGCGGGCGAGCGTCAACGCGTCTGGATCGCGATGGCCGTCGCGCAGCAGGCGGAAATCATCTTGCTCGACGAGCCGACCAGTCATCTCGACCTGCGGTATGCGGTCGAAACGCTCGAGCTGCTGCGCGCGCTCGCGCGCGGCGGTGCGGCCGTCATCGCCGTACTCCACCTGTTAGAAGAAGCGGCGACGTTTTTCGACCGGGTCATCGTTCTTGGGTATGAGACCGTGCTCGCGGACGGTCCGCCGGCCGCGGCGTTGACGGCGGCAACGCTGGAACGGGCGTACGGCATTCCGGTGGCCGTCGAGCAGACGCCGGGCGGGCTTACTTTTCATCGCGGACGCGGCGTTCGTGCGTAGGCACGACCGGTTGCGCCGAAAGAGTACATATGTTGAAACGATCGTGGCCGGTTCTCGCGCTTGCGTTGCTCGTTGCCGGCTGCGGGGGAGGAGGCGGCGGCGGCAGTTCCAGTCCGGCGGCGCCCGCGCCCGTGGTCACGACGGCTCCGCCGGTCGTTCCTCCGAACACCTCGTTCACGGTCGCGACGGGCGGCGTCACGACGCTGGCCGCAAATCCCGCGAACACGTTCGGCTCGACGCTGCTCCCGGCGTCGACGGACGGCACCTTCATCGTGCAAAGCCCGGAAACGCCGGCGGAATCGGGCGACGCCAATTTCACGCTTCTCGAGTATACGGTGTCGGGTTCGGAAAGCGCAGGGCAATCGACGTCAGCCGTCCAGCGCGCGCCGCAGGCCGCGGTGCGCACGTCCGACGGAGGAGCGCCGGTGCGCGTGCGTCTCGACCCGCGCTCCACGACGAACTACACGCGCAGCGTGCTGCGCGCGCATCCGCTACGCCTCGGCGCGAACGGCGGGCGCGCGCCGCTCGGCGTCCGCCGCGCCCAAGCACTCACGGCCGGCGCGACGCAAACCTTTCATATCGATCAGTTCAAGATCACCGGCGCCGGCAGCACCTGCGCCAATCCGGTTGCCGGCTTCCAATGCTTCGTGGACAAGCCGAGCACGCTGGTGTCCGTGTCCAACTTCGCGTACGTGTGGGTCGACAACGCGGTGCTCAACAACGCCGCGTATAACTTGACGCAGACGCAATTCGACGCGGTCGGCACCGACTTCGACTCGGTGTACGCCAAAGAAACGGCGCTCTTCGGTCAGGCGTTCGTAAGCGCCAGCCCCACGCCGTCGTTCCAGCAATGTGACAGCAGCGGGCGTGTGATCGCGCCGACGCCGGTGCCCGATCTCTCGAACACCGACCCACATATCAGCATCGTGATCACGAACGCCCTCGAGTCCAACGGCGAAGGCGGATACTTCTCGCTTGCCAACCTCTTCAACGAAGCGGAACTCGAGTGCGCCTCACCGGGCAACATCGAAGTGACGAACCACACGAAGATGCTCGTGATCGGCGCCGACAGCTACCGGTCGGGGCCGTCAGGTGCCGCCGCACCCGACCCGAGCTTTTGGCAGAACTTCGACATGCCGCGCTCGATCGCACATGAATTCCAGCACTATCTGCACGCGATCAACCGCTACGTGAACCCGATCTTCAGCCTCGGCCAGAACGGCGAAGTCGACGATGCGTTCATCGACGAAGGCTGCGCCATGCTCGCCGAAGACCTCGCGCAACCCGGCAACGCGCAAAGCGAGGATTCCGCATTTCTCGCATTCCTGTACTTATTCCAAGCCGGAAATTACTCGCTCACGTCGTTTTCGGGCTTCGACGCAAATCCGCTGGATACGTCGGCGACGCCGACCTACGGCTTTTTCCACAACACCGCAGGCGATTACGGTCAAGCGTATCTCTTCATGCGCTACATCTTCGACCGCTTTGGCAGTGCAGGCATCGCACGCATGTTCGCGGACCGCACGCCGTCGCTGCCGTCGAGTTCGCCGAGTGCGAACATCGCACCGATTCTCGCCGCAAGCGGCGAGTCATTCGCGCAACTGTATGGCGAGTTTGCGGCCGCGCTGAGCGCGTCGGGCACGGCGTCGACTGATCCGCGCTTCAACTTCTCGCCGCAAGTACGGCTGCGCGGCGAGATGTTCTTCCACGAACCGGGCGGCAAACAGGTCTACGCCACCTTCAACGGGCCGCGCTCGCCGGAGGACCTCACGGCTGCCAGTCCGGGAACCGTCGGCCGCATCAAGTTCTCCGTGGGCGCTGCGCCGACGGCGAAGCTGCTGCAAGGCGCTACGTTATTCTTCAACGCGGCCGCAAATCCGAGCAGCGGCGCAACGGTGCGCGCGCAGGTTACCGGCGCGCCGGCCGGGTCGTCACAGGCCATTCTCGTTCAGGGAGCATATACCGACAGGGGTTCATGCGCAGCACCTCAGCCGGATTCGAACTGCAATCCAACCGTGACGCCCTAAGGTCGGCGCTCCGCGCGAGCGCATGTGTTGCGGCGGCCTTCGCCGCCGGCTGCGGCGGCGGCGGCAGTGGACCGGCGCCCGCCGCCGCTCCTTCTTCGGTGGCGGCTTCCGCGAGCGTCCTCACCTTGAGCGGCGGCGGCATCGCCGCGACGCTTTCGCCGGCGTCGCCCGACGGCGTGTTCCTCGTGCAGGCCCCGAGCATTCCCACCGAAGACTTCAGCGCCACGCCGAGCGTGACGCAATATCCGGTGACCGTCTCGCAAACCGGCGGGGCGGCCGGCGCTTCGGCGAAACGTGCGACCGCGTCGGTCGACGGCGTCGCGCACGCGCGGCTCGGCGGCGACCCGGAAACGCTGTGGGAAACGCCGCAAGCGGCGTTCGCGCGGATGCGTGACATCGTCGCGTCGGTGCACGGCCGGCCCGCCGACCCGCGGTTTACGACGGGCGTGCGGCGTCCACGCGCGGCGGTGGGCGATCAACGGATCTTTCACATCCTCGCGAGTTCGATCGGCAACTCGAATAAAGCGTGCCAGTTTCCCCACCCGGGCTTCGTCTGCTTCGCCGACATTACAGCGACGCTCGCGGCGCAGGGCGCGCACGGCAACGTGTGGGTCGACAACGTGTCGCTGCAAACGTCGGGCGAGTTCACGGTGCCGGGCGAATTTCAGACCGTTGCGAACAATTTCGACACGTACTATGCGGGCGAATCGGCGACGTTCGGCTCCGCGTTCACTTCACAGAACATCGACTTCACGCCGCAGTGCGATGCGAACGGCAACAAGCTGACGACGCCCGACGAGGTTGTCGATTCCATGGGAACGACGGGCGATACCGCGGGCGGGCGCATCGACATCGTGGTCACGGACTTGCTGAGTTCGCTCGGCGAAGGCGGCTTTTTCTTCAGCGGCAATTACTTTCCGCAGGCTGCGCTCAACTGCCAGCCGGCGCCGCACCAAATTAGTAACGAAACGCCGATCGTCGTGATCACGGGCAACAATTATCCGACCGGCCCGAATTTGCCCAAATTCAACGAGAGCTACTGGCTCAACACCGACGTGCCGCGGTCGCTCTCGCACGAGCTTCAGCACCTGCTGCACTTCGTAAATAAGGTGCTCAAGCCGGTCATCGCCAACGGCACGCCGGTGCAGGACGAACCGTTCATCGACGAGGGCTGCTCGATGCTCGCGGAGGATCTGTTCGCCAACGGCGTCGCGCTCGACACGCCGCGCTTTTCGTACTCGTTCTTGCTCGAGCCGAACTTGTTCGCACTGACGTCGTTTACAGGCTTCCAGCCGAATCCGACGAGCACGGCGACCAACCCGCCGTATGGATTCTTCACGAACACGGCAGGCAGTTACGGGCTGTCCTATTTGTTCATGCGGTATCTTTACGACCGGTTCGGCGGCAACGATGCGCTTGCGCGGCTGTATGCCAGCCACACGGTGCACGTCGGGCCCATTCTTGCCGCGGCGAACAACGAGACATTCGAGCAGCTCTACGCCGAGTTCGCGCTTGCAGTGTCGTCGCAAACCAGCGGCACCGCCGTCACCAGCGATCCGCGCTTCCGGTTCGGCCCCGAGATCACGCTGCGCGGGCCGGTGGATGTGCCCTCCCGGCGCTCGGCCCCGTTCGGCGTGCGGCATCTCGTGTTCGGCGGGCCGCAGACGCCGGAAACCTTCGATGCGAACAACGTTCCCAACGGCTTCGTGGTGCTGAAGCCGGGCGTGTCGGTACCGATGACGGTGATCGCCGGCGCGACGCTCTATTTTCCCTTGAACGGCACCGCCGCCGGCGCGACCCTGCGTGCGACCTCGGTGCTGCCCAATCTGCAAGGCGGCATCGTCCAAGGCCAAATTCCGAACCCGCAGCCGACGAGTTTCTAGCATGGCCGAAAAACCCGGTTGGGCGGGCCGCTTCTATGAAGACTTCGAGGTCGGCGATCTGTATCGTCACCCGCTCGGGCGCTCGGTAACCGAAGCCGACAACATTTGGTTCACGCTCTTGACGCAGAATACGAATCCCATTCACTTCGACAACGCCTACGCGAAGCAAACCGCATTCGGGAAAGCGCTCGTGAACAGCTGTTTCACGCTCTCGCTCGTCACCGGCCAGTCGGTGACCGACTTGAGCCAGAACGCGCTTGCGAATCTCGCGTGGACCGATATTCAGCTGCCGAATCCGGTGTTTGTCGGCGATACGATTTACTCGCGCAGTGAAGTACTCGGCAAACGCGAGTCGAAGTCGCGGCCCGATGTCGGCATTGTCGACGTGCGCACCGAAGGGGTCAATCAGGACGGGACGCTCGTGATCGCGTACAAGCGAACCTTCATGGTGTACAAGCGCGGACATCAGCCGGCGCAACAGCCGTTGGCCCCCGTATGACGGCGGCCCCCGCAACCCTCGGCGCCACGCGCGACCTCGCCGCGTACGTCGCCGGCTTCGATCCGGCGTCGCTTGCGGGCGAGACGCTCGAGCACGCGAAGCAGGCGGTACTCGATCTTATCGGCATCGCGGTGCGCGCCCGCGCCGAAACGCAGACGAGCGCGGCCCTGCACCGCGCCGTCGGGTCGCTCGATCCCTCCGGCGCGTGCACCGGCATCGGGTACGGACCGCATTACGCGGCGCAGTACGCGGCGCTGCTGAACGGCGCGAATTTTCACGTTCTCGATTTCGACGATACGCACGAACGCTCGTCCTTGCATCCGGGCGCGCCCGTGATCGCGGCAGCGCTGGCCGCAGGCGAAGAGCGGCATTGCGACGGACAGCGGCTCATCGCCGCGATTGTGGCAGGCTACGACGTGGTCGTGCGTATCGGCCTCGCCGCGTTGCCCGCCGTGCACTACGCGCGCGGCTTCCATCCCACGGCAACGGCCGGCGTGTTCGGCGCGACGGCCGCCGTCACGTACGTGCATCGCGAACCGGCGGATGTCGTCGCCAGTGCCTTCGGCATCAACGCGAGTCAAGCGGCGGGGTCGCTGCAATTCGCGGTCGACGGCGCGCAGACGAAGCCCCTGCAGGTCGGTTTCGCGGCGCACAATGCGGTTGTGGCGCACCGCTTCGCTGTGGCCGGCATCAGCGGGCCCGCGCAAGCGCTCGAGGGCCGCAGCGGCTTCCTCCACGCATATTCCGACGGCGCATCCGAAGCCGACGTTTTCGAGCGCTGGGACGGCGTACACGAGATCGACCGCACCGCGTTCAAGCCGTATCCGTGCTGCCGCTACATGCACAGTGCGATCGATACGCTCGGCGCCATCGTGCGCGAACGCGCGCTCACGCCTGACGATGTGGAGCTCGTTCGGATTGCGCTGCCCGCGGCGGGCATGCGCCTCTGCGCGCATCCGGAGGAGGCGAAGCGCCGCCCGCGTTCGATCGTGGATGCGCAATTCAGCATGTACTACGCCGCCGCCGCGACGCTGCTGCACGGCAGCGTGCGCTGGGACGACTACGCGCAACGCGCCAATCCCCGCATCGCCGAACTCATCGAGCGCATCGAGGTGGTCGAGGATCCGGCCGTCGAGGCGCTGTTTCCGCAGATGGCCGCGCGCGTTCAGGTCGAGGCGCGCGGCGTTCGCGAGGACCGGCTGACGCCGAGTCCGCGCGGCGAACCCGCGGACCCGCTCGGGTGGGACGACATCATCGAGAAATTTCACGACCTCGCCGCGGCCGGATACGACGCGGCGCGGCGAGAGCGGATCGTGGAGGCGGTGCGGCGCCTCGACGAGTTTGCCGACGTGCGCACCGTGACCGCGGAACTCGGCCCGGTAAAGGCGTGATCGCGGCGCACGACGCGGTCGGCTTGGAGCTGACGCACGATCAAACGGTGCTGCGCGACGCGGTGCGCGCACTGTGCGCGTCCTTCGACAACGCTTACTGGCGCAAACTCGATGTCGACCGCACTTACCCAGACG
Source organism: Candidatus Velthaea sp. (assembly GCA_046262475.1). Lineage (GTDB taxonomy): Bacteria > Vulcanimicrobiota > Vulcanimicrobiia > Vulcanimicrobiales > Vulcanimicrobiaceae > JBHEMQ01. The sequence goes on along the minus strand of JBHEMQ010000006.1, from coordinate 1,464 downwards.
CCTTCATCAAAGCGCTTACGGAAGCCGGGTATCTCGCCGCGCTGATTCCCGAGAAGTACGACGGCGCCGGCCTCGGCATCGCGGAGGCGTGCATCATCCTCGAAGAGGTAAATCGCTCCGGCGGCAACGCGGCCGCGTGCCACGCGCAAATGTACATCATGGGGACGGTGCTGCGCCACGGCAGCGAGGAGCAGAAACGGCGCTTTCTGCCTGCGATCGCGCGCGGCGAATTGCGCCTCCAAGCTTTCGGCGTCACGGAACCGACCGCCGGCAGCGACACCACCAAGATTGCGACGACGGCCGTCCGCAAGGGCGACCGCTACGTGATCAACGGCCAGAAAGTCTGGACCTCGCGCGTGCAGCATTCCGACTTGATGCTGCTGCTGGCACGGACGTCGCCGCCGTCGGACGATCCTAAGCAGAAAACGTTCGGCCTTTCGACGATCCTCGTGGATCTGAATGCGGCGCCCGCGGGCACGATCGACGTGCGGCCGATCCGCACGATGATGAACCACGAGACGAACGAAGTGTTCTTCAACGAACTGGAAGTGCCGGTCGATAACCTCGTCGGCGAGGAAGGCCGCGGCTTCCGGTACATTCTCGACGGCATGAACGCCGAGCGCATTTTGATCGCCGCCGAATGTGTGGGCGACGGGCGCTTCTTTATCGAGCGCGCCGTGAAGTACGCCGGCGAGCGCGTCGTCTTCAACCGGCCGATCGGCCAGAATCAAGGCGTGCAGTTTCCCATCGCACGCGCGCACGCCTCGGTCGATGCCGCGGACTTGATGCGGCGCCAGGCCGCGGCGCTCTTCGACGCCGGTCGTCCCTGCGGCGCGGAAGCCAACACGGCGAAGCTCCTTGCATCCGAAGCCTCATGGCAAGCCGGCAACGCCTCGATCGACGCACACGGCGGCTACGGGTTCGCGGAGGAATACGACATCGAGCGCAAGTTCCGCGAGTCTCGGCTTTATCAGGTTGCGCCCATCTCGACCAATCTGATCCTCAGCCACGTGGCGACTCATGCGCTAGGCCTGCCCAAGTCATTTTAGGCCAAGTCGTTTTTGCCAGCACGTTTAGAGTG